>JAFVSY010000028.1 GCA_017503465.1 Tidjanibacter sp.
AATTCAAAATTGAAAAAACGTTGTTTTGTCTAAAATGCTCCCGCTCGGCAGAGACTGCAAGCAGCCTTTGCGCTCGCTTACTCGCATTAGCCAAAATTCAAAATTTGCCCCAGCAGGCCATAAATAAAAGACGTTAGACGTTGGACTTTAGACGTTAGACAATAAAAAAAGATAGAAAACAATGAGATTTGACTACGATGTGATTGTTGTGGGTGGGGGACACGCAGGTTGCGAGGCCGCTGCTGCGGCGGCAAACCTTGGTGCGGAGACCCTGCTGATAACGATGGATATGACCAAGTATGCCTCTATGTCGTGCAATCCGGCAGTGGGTGGTGTAGCCAAAGGTCAGATTGTCAGAGAGATAGATGCCCTTGGCGGACAAATGGGCATCATCACCGACCGTAGTACCATACAGTTTCGTATGCTCAACCGCTCAAAGGGCGCGGCTATGTGGAGCCCGAGGGCGCAGTGCGACAAGGCTCTGTTTTCTTCTTTGTGGCGCAAGACGCTGGAGAACACTCCCCACCTAAAATTGTGGCAAGACACTGTCAATCAACTCATTGTGGACACCGATGGGGAACAACCCAAGGTGTGTGGCGTGAGGACACAATTGGGTGTTGAGTTCAAGGGTAGGGCGGTGGTACTCACTGCCGGAACCTTCCTCGGAGGCCTGATGCACGTGGGCCGCAATAGTGCCGAGGGGGGTAGGGCGGGGGATAGCGCCTCTCACGGAGTTACAGAGCAACTCGTGGCACTCGGCTTTGAGGCTGGCAGAATGAAGACCGGAACCCCCGTGAGAATTGACGCAAGGTCACTCAACTTGGAGCAATTTGAACGCCAGGAGGGCGATGAACACCCCTCTAAATTCTCGTTCTTGGAGAGTGTCGAGGCGGTGGAAAAGCAAGTGCCCTGCTACCTGGTCTACACCTCGCCCGAGGTACACGACACACTGCGCACCGGATTTGCCGACTCTCCTCTGTTTCAAGGACTTATCAAGGGTATAGGCCCCCGATACTGCCCCAGCATTGAGGACAAACTGCGCACCTTTGCGGATAAGGAATTCCACCAACTATTCCTTGAGCCCGAGGGAGCCGACACCAACGAATACTACCTCAATGGCTTCTCATCGAGCCTACCGTGGCAGGTGCAGGTGGCCGCATTGCAGCAGATTGAGGGCTTTGAAAACGTGGACATCTACCGCCCGGGATACGCCATAGAATATGACTACTTTCAACCCACGCAACTAAAACATACACTCGAGACCAAACTCGTCGAAAACCTCTACTTTGCGGGCCAAGTGAATGGCACCACCGGATATGAGGAGGCTGCCGCACAGGGTTTGGTTGCGGGAGTTAATGCGGTGCGCAAGGGTAGGGGAGAGAGCCCCTTTGTGCTCTCGAGGGATGAGGCCTACATTGGAGTGCTGATTGACGACCTCGTTACGAAGGGAGTGGACGAGCCCTACCGAATGTTCACCAGCAGGGCGGAGTATCGCATCCTGCTCCGACAAGACAATGCCGACTTGCGACTCACTCCCATTGGTCAAAAAATTGGGCTTGCGAGTGCCGAGAGGGTGGTAAATTTTGAGCAAAAAAAATCGCTCGTAGAATTGCTTAAAAATTTTGTGCAAAAGCAAGGGGTTGCTCCGTGCGAAATTTCAGACTATTTGAAAAGTGTAAATTCTGCGCAACTTACGCAAAAAAGGAAACTCTCGGACCTGCTAATTCGCAACGAAATTTTCATTTTTGACTTAATCGAGCATTTTGCGCCACTGAAAAACTTTATCACCAAGCACAACATTGGGCGCGAGGTTATCGAGCAGGTGGAGATTGAGGTGAAATATAGTGGCTACATTGAGAGGGAAAAAGCGATTGCCGACAAACTAAAAAGGCTTGAGGAGATAAAAATTCCCGCCAATTTTGACTTCCAAGCAATCACCTCTATCACGATTGAGGCCCGCCAAAAACTCTCACGTATTCGCCCAACCACCATTGGTCAAGCCTCTCGCATCCCCGGCGTATCGCCTGCGGACATAAACATCCTACTTATCCACTTTGGGCGATAGGAAATTTAGAAATCAAAAAAGATGTTCCACGTGGAACACCAAATAAAAAGGTGTGTCTAAAGTTCATTAGACACACCTTGCCCTTTTAATAGAAGTTGTATAATAAGAGAGATTTCAAGGCTTGCGCAGCCCGAAAAACCGTGGTTTACTTGGCGTAAATAAGGTTTTGAGGGCAAGCGTAACGCAGAAATCACCTTATTAGGCAACTTCTATGTTCCACGTGGAACACTTCAATTATTTCTTCTGCATCTTTGCCCAAGTATCCTTGAGGGTAACGGTGCGATTGAAAACAATGTGGTTGGGAGTGGAATCCTTATCAACACAGAAGTAACCAACACGCTCAAACTGGAATTTATCGCCCAACTTGGCCTCGCCAAGCGACTTCTCGCAATAGGCCGTCTTAACAACCAGCGACTCGGGGTTAAGATAATCCAAGAAGGTTTTACCCTCCTCAACATCATCGGGGCTCTCCTTTGCAAAGAGGTTATCATAGAGCCTTACCTCGGCCTCAACAGCATCCGCAGCCGAAACCCAGTGAATAACACCCTTAACCTTGCGGCCATCTGACGAGCCACCACCTGCCGACTCGGGGTCGTAGGTGCAGCGCAACTCAACCACATTGCCCTCGGCATCCTTAACCACCTCCTCACACTTAATGAGGTAACCATAGCGAAGCCTTACCTCGCCACCCGGGCGAAGGCGGTAGTAACCCTTGGGAGGCTCCTCCATAAAGTCGGCACGCTCGATGTAGAGCTCCCTACCAAAGGGAACATCACGGCGACCAGCGGCCTCATCCTCGGGGTTGTTTACACAACTAAAGTGCTCAGTCTTACCCTCGGGGTAGTTTGTAACAACCACCTTCAAGGGGTCCAGAACAGCCATCCTGCGCTCGGCGGTCTTATTCAAATCCTCCCTCACACAATACTCCAGCAGCGAGAGGTCAATTACATTATCCCTCTTGGCAACACCAACCCTCTCGGCAAAAGCCCTGATGGATGCAGGGGTGTAGCCCTTGCGGCGCAAAGCGCAAATGGTCGGCATTCGGGGGTCATCCCACCCTGTAACCACCTGGTCTTTAACAAGTTGCAACAACTTGCGCTTACTCATAACCGTATAGGTCAGGTTGAGCCTTGCAAACTCATACTGGTGGCTGGGGAAGATGTCGAGCTCCTGAATAAACCAATCGTAGAGGGGACGGTGAACATCAAACTCAAGCGTACAAATCGAGTGTGTGATGCGCTCAATGGAGTCGCTCTGACCGTGGGCATAGTCATACATCGGGTAGATGCACCACTTGTTGCCCGTGCGGTGGTGTTCGGTGTGGAGAATACGATAGAGGATAGGGTCGCGGAAGAGCATATTGGGGTGGGCCATATCAATCTTGGCCCTGAGCACCTTCTCGCCATCGGCATACTTACCCTCCTTCATCTCCTCAAAGAGGCGGAGGTTCTCCTCAACACTACGGTTGCGCCAGGGGCTCTCGGTGCCGGGCTGCTGGATGGTACCACGGCCCAAGCGGATTTGCTCCTGGGTTTGGTCATCCACATAGGCTTTTCCCTTCTTAATCAGAGCGATAGCCCAATCGTAGAGCTGGTCGAAGTAGTCCGAAGCGTAGCGCTCCACAGCCCACTCGAAGCCGAGCCACTTGATATCCTCCTTGATGGAGTCTACATACTCGGTGTCCTCCTTCACGGGGTTGGTATCGTCAAATCGCAGATTACACTTACCGCCATAGCGTTGGGCAAGGCCAAAGTTCAAGCAGATACTCTTGGCGTGGCCAATGTGCAGGTAGCCGTTGGGTTCGGGCGGAAAACGAGTTTGGATGGCGTTTCCGGTCTCTGCGATGTAGTTTTCGATTATCTCCTCAATGAAATTGAGCGACCTCTCTTTGGGGGCCTCGGTGGTTTTCACTTCCATAACAAACCTAATTTATTTAATGCAAAGATAACCAAAAGTGAGAAATTTCACTCCACCGATGTCGGTTTTTTCGCCCCGCACAGGCAAAAAAACACCAACCGCCACCCCTTGGACTATTTGGGTGTGGCGGTTGGTGGTGGCAAAGCGCACAAATGAGAGCCTACTCCTGCATCAGGTGGCGCACGTCAAGCTGACGCGAGAAGGGCTCATTGAGGCTGATGTAGGTCTCGGTGGCGATAACGCCGGGGAGCTTCAACACGCTCTCCGAGAGGGTGTGCATCAGGTGGTCATTGTCGGTGCAGTACATCTTGATTTGGAGGTTGTACTGGCCGGTGATGAAGTGGCACTCCACAACCTCGGGAATACTCTTCACAGCGTCTACAATAACACTATCCATTGAGGGGTTTTGCATCCTGATGTTCACCAGCGCGCACACATCATAGCCCAAACTGCGAGGGTTTACCTCCAACCTTGAGCCGAGGATAATACCCTGCTCGTCAAGCTTTTTCACCCTCTGGTGAATGGCGGCACCCGAGATACCGCACTCGCGTGCGATTTCAAGGTAGGGCATACGCGCATTGCGCAGCAGGAGTTGGAGAATCTTACGGTCTATTTTGTCAATGTTTACCTTTGTCATAACTGTTTTTGTCGAGTTAGTTTAATTGGAGGTTGTGGTTATTTGATAACGCCAAGTTCTTTGCCGATTTTGGTAAATGCGGCAATACACTTGTCGAGTTGCTCACGGGTGTGGCCGGCCGACACCTGCACGCGGATGCGGGCCTGCCCCTTGGGCACCACGGGGTAGTAGAAGCCGGTAACATAGATACCCTCATCAAGCAACTTGGAGGCCATAACCTGCGAGAGGGGTGCATCGTAGAGCATCACGGCGCAAATGGCACTCTGGGTGGGCTTGATGTCAAACCCTGCGGCCAACATACGCTCGCGGAAGTACTCCACATTCTCCACCAGGCGGTCGTGAATCTCGTTGCTCTCGGCGAGCATTTTGAACACCTCAATGCTGGCACCAACCACTGCGGGGGGCACGGAGTTGCTGAACAGATAGGGGCGCGAACGCTGGCGGAGCATTTCGATAATCTCCTTGCGACCCGTGGTGAAGCCACCCACAGCACCACCAAAGGCCTTACCGAGGGTGCCGGTGATAATGTCCACCTGGCCACGCAGATTGTAGAGTTCGGTTACACCCCTGCCGGTGGCACCAACCACACCCGCCGAGTGGCACTCGTCCACCATCACGAGGGCGTCATATTTCTCTGCCAAAGCGCAAATCTCATCCATCTTGGCCACGTTGCCATCCATAGAGAATACTCCGTCGGTTACGATGATGCGGAAACGCTGTGCCTGAGCGAGTTTGAGGCAGTTTTCGAGCTCTTCCATATCGGCATTGGCATAGCGGTAGCGCACAGCCTTGCAGAGCCTAACGCCGTCAATGATGGATGCGTGGTTGAGCGAGTCGCTGATGATTGCGTCCTGCTCGGTAAAGAGTGGTTCAAACACACCACCATTGGCGTCAAAGCAAGCGGCATAGAGGATGGTATCCTCGGTGCCGAAGTAGTCGGCGATGGCCTTCTCAAGCTCCTTGTGAATGTCCTGACAGCCACAAATAAACCTCACGGACGACATTCCGAAGCCACGCTCATCCATTGCGCGCTTGGCGGCCTCAATGAGTCGGGGGTTGTCGGAGAGTCCGAGGTAGTTGTTTGCGCAGAAGTTGAGCACCTCTTTGCCACCCACTTCGATGGCGGCACGCTGAGGCGACTCAATGATGCGCTCCTGCTTGTAGAGTCCTGCCTCGCGGATGCTGTCGAGCTCCGCTTGGAGGTGATTTTTAATCTTTCCGTACATAGTTTTATTATGATTTTTTGTCTGTTTGTTTTCCTACTCTTACATTTTGTTAGCAAAGGTATTGCTTTTTTGCCAAAGATGAAAACTTTTACTCCTTTTTCACAAAAATCAGTAAGAAAACAGTGGTTGCGAATTGTAACTTGGTGCTATTTAATCGTAGATAAGTGTATTGTGGTTTGTTATAAAACCACTATATTTGTCGAAACTTCGTGCTTTTGCACACAAAAAAAACCACAACGCCTAACCCAAAATAAACCCACTAAAAAAACATCTGTTATGCACATTCCCGAAGTAAAATCACTGACCGGCCTTTTGCTGTGGATTCCTCGCTTTGTGTTCAACCTCGGCTTCAAGGCCCACGCGTTTTTGGTAACAGCCCTTGCCATCCTCCCCATCTTTCTCGCCACCACCGAGAGGGACCACACCCCCAAGGGTGAGGAGATTGTGCTCGAGAGTTCGGCCTATCTGACCACCGGAAATTTCGAAGGCAATGCCGACAGCATCCGCCTTGCAAAAGGCACCGAGGTGCGACTGCTGGCCAAACAAAAAGGAGCCTATTGGGCCGAGACCGCAGATGGCAAGTTTAGGGGGTTTATTAACTCTAAATATGTGGGCGACAACAAGAAAGCCAAGCACCTTGCCAAGCGTGAAAGGATGTCGTGCCGCCTTATCTCCGAGGCAAAGTTCAACCGCCTCATTGAAAGCCAGTCGCTGAAAACGGTGCAGAGAAAATACATAAACGCAGAGTACGTCAAAACCCGCGGTGGCAAAACGATTGTGGAGTATGGCTTCAAGGTCTTTGTGCCCAACGATAACATCGGAACATTTATGCGCCCCATTGTTACCTACGACAAGGAGGGTAAGTATCTCTCCCACAAACTCGTCTTTTGGCAGTCGCCACGCTCCAAGATGATGACTCCGGGACTGGTTGATTTGATGAGCCCCGTGGCGTCCATCAAGGAGTTCCCAAGGGTGTCGCCCTTCGACAAACTTTGGATGGAGAAGATGTGGTGCTACCTGCCGGGCTTTGCTCTGTTGGGCATCTTTGCCATACTCTTGGTGTGGCGCACACCCCTTGTGTGGATGCCCAACTCGCTTGTGGCCCTGATTATGGGTGGCTTGGCGATATTCCCACCCTTTGTGTGGCTCTCCACAATCAAAACCTACGGCTTGGCAGGGTGGCTGTCGTTCACCTACGTTTTGCTGATACTGCTCAACCTGCTGTTCCTGTGGGTGTCATACAGCGGCCTGCGCTGCCCGCAATGTAAACACCTCAACCAACACGAGTTCAGCGACAAACGCCACGGAAAGACCTATTGGGAGCGACACCGCAAGGCCCACGAAGAGAGCCGAGGGCCCAAACAAAACGAGAAGTGGGGCCTCTGGGAGACCGGTAGGTACAAAAAAGATTCCGGTTTGTTCGATAGTTTAAGCTACGAGAGCCGCACAAACGACCCCAGCCAATGGGAAATGGTTTCCTATCGCACACACAGCTGGGACCAAGTGGTAACCTATCGTGATTATGTTACCCACAGCCAAATGAAAGAGGTGATAAACTCCTACAAGTGCCCCCACTGCGGACACGGCAAGGAGGATATTGAAAAGGTGTGCGTGGACAAAAAGGAGGAGTGGAGCGACAACACCTACACCAAACACCTCTACTACACGGAAAAGGTGGCCAACGACGGCCGCATCTTTGACCACGAGTGCAAAGAGCGTTAGGGGCAACGCAACCCTCTTTTGTGTGCAAACAAACACCCTTTTGCAATGAAACACATTTCTTCCATAGGACTACTCGCCATTGTGCTCCTCTGTGGGTGTGCAACCACTCGGGTTGTACCTCCACCCCACGAAAATGCACACACTTTCCTCGAGGACAATCTCCGGTATGGTGTTGATGTTGATAGCATTTCCGAGTACTCGTTCAGTAAAATCATCCTAAAAAATGGAGAAATCCGCACCCAAACCGAACAGGAACAAAAAACCTTCAACAAGTGGGGCAACCTGGTCTACAACGAGAGTCGTATGACGTTTCAAACCAACGACACAATCGACTTCACCATCCATCGTTGGCGCACAAACACCTACAATGACCTTGGGCAAATCGTGCGAGCAGAAGAGCACGACTCTGAAGATGGGCTTTGTACCTCTGTTGACTACACCTACACCAAACGTGGGTTGTTGGAGACGGAGGTGGAGACCTACCACCCAAACTGCGTTCCGACCACCACAAAACACACCTACGACCGCTACAACAACGAGGTTTGCACCGAGTATCTCGAAGCCGATAGTGTTTTGCTCCGAACAACCTACAAGTACAATCGCCGTGGTCAACTCGTGGAGGAGAGTTCTTTTCGTGGAGCCGATGGCGCATTAACTCGTCGCACCACCAACACCTACAATCGACACGGCGATGTGGTCAAAACGGTCACCCTTGAAACCCTTGATCAAGAAGGGGTGATTGTGAACCCGGGGTGGCCGGAAGAGGACGACATCAGAAAACACCTTAATCGTGACACTTGGGGTAAAAACAGACCTCCGGTGAAGCCCATCAAATTGGACACCGTCGAAACGGTGTACTCCTACAAGAGCAAAGGAGTGCTTGCAGAGAAAAGGAGTAGATACTCTGCGTGGGGCGGAGATTGGTACACCGCCGAGCAGCAAGAGTATCACAACAACGGAAACCTTGCCAAAAAGACCATGTGGAGCAACTACCGAACAAAGGATGGCTCCAGGGTGCCGTGGGTGGGCATATACAACGAGCAGGGGTTGATAGTGGAGGAATACCACTACAGCACCGAAGAAAAAGCACTTCGCATTGCCACCCGCAAAGAGTACAACGACCAAGGCGAAGAGGTGCTCCGTATGGACTACGACTCGAAGGGAACCCTCCGAACAAAAACCACTACCGCCTACAACAGCAATGGCAAGGTGGTTGAGAAGTGGGCTTGGGGGCACAATGGTAAGGTGAGTGCCCACGAAGAACACACCTATGTGGGAGATGTGTGGATGGAGTCGAAAATCTACTACGATGCCACCCGCCTAAAGCAACACAACTTCAAAACCGCCGAGGGGGAAAACTTTATTGTATATGACAAAAATGGAAACGTCAAAAACAACAGTGTCTTTGTAAAAACCCCCAACCTTGAGTGGTATAGAAGCTACCAGGGCGAAGGAACTGACGATTTGAAGAACGAGTTGCGCAGAGAGATTTTCAGGCGATAGGTGGCTTTTGTGTGTGCATTTCCTCCTTCGGAGAAGACATTTTTTTCTTTTCTTTCGTATCTTTGCGGAGCCGAAAAACGGACAAAAGTTGAACAAACAATACAATAAAACAAAGAGTAGTTATGCAAACAATTGACACTTACAACTTTAGTGGCAAACGTGCCATTATCCGTGTGGACTTCAATGTGCCCCTGGACAAGGAGTTTAACGTAACCGACGACACCCGTATTCGTGCCGCCATCCCCACCATCAAGAAGGTTTTGGCCGGTGGTGGCTCGGTAATTCTTATGTCGCACCTCGGTCGTCCCAAGAAAAACAACGACGAGAAATACTCCCTCTCGCACATCATCGGTGCCGTGGAGGCTCGCTTGGGCGTGAAGGTGCTCTTCGCAGGCGACTGTATGGGCGAGAAGGCTGCCGAGATGGCTGCTGCTATCAAGCCCGGTGAGGTGCTGTTGCTCGAGAACCTCCGCTTCTATGCCGAGGAGGAGGGTAAGCCCCGCGGTTTGGCAGAGGACGCCACCGAGGAGGAGAAGAAAGAGGCCAAGAAGGCCGTTAAGGAGAGCCAGAAGGAGTTCGTGAAAAAACTCGCTTCCTATGCCGACTGCTACATCAACGATGCATTCGGTACTGCCCACCGTACCCACGCTTCCACCGCACTCATCGCCGACTACTTCCCCGAGGACAAGATGTTCGGCTACGTTATGGAGGGCGAGTTGAAAGCCATTGAGGCTGTGATGGAGAACCCCCAGAGGCCCTTTGTGGCTATCGTTGGTGGTTCGAAGGTTTCGACCAAGATTTCCATCATCGAGACTCTGATGGAGAAATGCGACAAGATTATCATCGGTGGTGGTATGACCTACACCTTCGCCGGCGCACTCGGTGGCAAGGTTGGCAAGTCCATCTGCGAGCCCGATATGTTTGAGACCGCACTCGGCATCCTCAAGAAGGCCGAGGAGAAGGGTATCAAGTTTGTGATGTCGCCCGATGCGCTCACTTGCGATGATTTCAGCAACGATGCTAACACTCAGGAGGCTCCCGTGAAGAACATTGATGACGCTTGGGAAGGCGTGGACATTGGTAGCGAGGGCAAAAAACTCTTCCGTGAGGAGATTTTGGAGTGCAAGACCATCCTCTGGAACGGCCCCGTGGGCGTGTTTGAGATTGACAAGTTCTCCACCGGCTCGCGTGCAGTAGCAGAGGCTATCGCCGAGGCTACCCAGACCAAGGGTGCCTACTCGCTCATTGGTGGTGGCGACAGCGTTGCTTGCATCAACAAATTCGGTTTGGCCGACAAGGTTAGCTATGTTTCCACCGGTGGTGGTGCCCTGCTCGAGTTCATCGAGGGCAAGGAACTCCCCGGCGTTGCCGCTATCCGCAAGTAGGAATTTTACTCCCACTCTACAAACAAAACCACGGGTATCGAAATTGATACCCGTGGTTTTTTGTGCTTTATGTAATAGGTTGATATTTCCTATTTTACTTTATGGTCATCTCGTCGAGCAAGTAGCCTGCGCCACCCAACTTGTCGATGCACCAGAGCACATAGCGCACATCCACATTGATGGTCCTCTGCACGTTGGGCTCAAAGGCAATATCGCCACTCATAGCCTCCCAGTTGCCATCAAAAGCAAGGCCGATGAGTTCGCCCTTACCATTGAGAATGGGGCTGCCGGAGTTACCACCGGTGATGTCGTTGGTGGAGAGGAAGCAGGTGTGGAGGGTGCCATCCTCATCGGCATAGCGGCACCAATCCTGCGCTGCGTGGAGTTGTTTGAGTTTCTCATCCACGGTGAAGTCCACGGGGTTGGTGGGGTCCTCTTTGGCCACCACGCCGTCAATGGTGGTGTAGTGCTTGTAGAGCACACCATCGGCAGGCGAGTAGGGGAGTATAGTACCATAGGTCAGGCGCAGGGTGAAGTTTGCATCGGGGTAGTAACTCTTCTCGGGGTGCATCTCCTGAAGTCCCCTCACGAAGAGTCGGTGGCCCTTGCGGAAGTTCTCCTGCACGGGGGCTGCACTCTTGTAGAGTTCCTGATAGAGCCCCATTGCATCCTCCATAATCTTGTAGGCAACATCGTTCTTCACAGCCTCCAGACCACCCTCGGCACTCACGGCTGCAAGGAATTTCTCCTCGTTGGCAAAGGCAGAGTTGTTGAAGAGATCCTCCGTGAAGGCCTTCACGTCGCCCCCAAAGGCGGTGTCGATAACCTCCAGCGACTTGGGCCTGCGCTCGGCGGGAATCATCTCCCTCAACACCTCAAACATACGGCAGCTGACCAATCGGTCGGTGGGCTCATCGTAGTCTTTGTAGAAAGCCCTCAGGGCCTCCACCGCCTGCTCGCCATTACCACGGCGCAGGGCATTGCGGTAGCGCATAGGAGCCACCACCATCTCGGCCGCACGGAACAGTGTTTCGCTCAAAATCTGCATATCGCTCTCTATGGGGGTTGCCGTCTTCACAGCCTCCTCAATCAGTGGCAGGGCATTGCCATATTTCTCAATGCGCTTCTTGTTCATATCGCCCCACACCCAAGCGGTGAAATCGCTCTCGATTTGCTCTTTTTGGCCCTTAACGCCGAGTTTTTTCACTCCGCGCGACATTCCGATGGAGTTCTTCCAGTAGTTTGACGACGAGGCATATTTTGAGGCGTATTTGATACGGATGGCGTCATCGGCAGCCATACGCTCCTTGAGGATAGCCTGACGCTCGCCACGGATGTAGATGCGGTTGGGGTTCTCCACCTCCAACATCTGGTCTATCTCCCACGAGGTCATATAGCGCGAGGTGGAGCCGGGGAAGCCCATAATCATCGCAAAGTCACCCTCCTTGTAGCCCTGGGTGGACACGGTCAGGTGTACGGGAGCCTGGTAGGGCACATTCTCGGGTGCATACTCTGCTGGGGTCACTCCATCGGGAGCAGCATAGATGCGGAACACGGAGAAGTCGCCCGTGTGGCGGGGCCACATCCAGTTGTCGGTCTCACCACCAAATTTGCCCACGGCATAGGGAGGAGTACCCACAAGGCGCACATCCTTGTAGACCTCAATGGCAAAGGCGAAGTACTGGTTGCCACCAAAGAAACTCTCCACCTGCACACTCTTACCCTTGTAGGCCTTCTTCTTTGCAAGGCTCTCCTTCAATTTGGCAACATTCTTCTGCACCTGCTCTCCTCGCTCCTGCTCGCTCATCTGATCGTTCACACCCTTGAGGGCCTGCTTGGTAACATCCTCAATGTGCCTGATGAAGCGCACCTGCAAGCCCGGCGCGGGCAGTTCCTCCTTGCGGCTCATAGCCCAAAAACCATTTTTGAGGTAGTCGTGCTCCACACTACTCAAAGCCTGAATGGAGCCAAAACCGCAGTGGTGGTTGGTAAACAGCAGACCATCGGGCGACACAACCTCGCCCGTACATCCGCCACCAAAAATAACAATGGCATCCTTCAGCGACGAGCCGTTCACCTTGTAGATATCCTCGGCCGTGAGTTCCAACCCCTTGGCCTGCATATCTTTGATGTTCAATTTCTTGAGCAGCGGCAGCAGCCACATACCCTCGTCGGCCACAGCCGACAAACTAACCAGCAGAGCAAGTGCTCCAACAACAAATTTTTTCATCTTCTTTTCTCTTTTATATTCTATATATGTACAATTTACTCTTTCCTTCACCTTAAAAGGCCAACTCCGCACAAGAGGTTGCCGTCTCGTGCAAGCGCAGCGACACCAACCTAACCCCCTCGGGCAACTGCGGACCAATAAGCTCCGCAAAGTGGTGCAGCAAGTTCTCGCAGGTGGGCTGCCACTCCACGGCATAAATCTTCGTGAAGTGCCTTTTCAGCACCTCCACAACCTCCTCACTCTCCGGCGTGAGGCGTATCATAAATGAATGGTCGTAGGGCTCCACCACCGCACCGTTCACAACCCTCTTCAAGTCGCCAAAGTCCACAGCCATACCCAACTTCGGGTCGCCCTCACACTGCGAAGGCTCGCCCTCAACCGTAACAAACAAACGGTAGCTGTGCCCGTGTATCTCCCTGCAAGCACCATCGTAACCCACCAATGCGTGGGCCATCTCAAACGAAAACTCCTTCGTCAACCTTACTGCTTTCATCGTTTTTACCTTTTTTCTTCTCCGCTTTTTGAAAAAAGCGGAACCAAAAACTTTTAGTGTACTCCCATCCTCGCGGTGTTTTGTGAATTTAGTGAGTTGAGTGAATTTCTCCCTACCTCCCTACGCTCTCTACATTCCCTAATTTCCCTTTCTGCTCTTTCTTGCGCTTTCACAGACGCCCCCGCCCTTCGGGCTGCTCGGCGAGGACGCCGAGCGCAATTTCGACCACCCCTCCCGACCTCCCCTTTCGTAGGGGAGGAGGACTTAAGTGGTGCTACCAAAGCATAGAAAAGTATTTACTAATTACTCTTTACTAATTACTCTTTCTGCTCTCAATTTTCCATTGTCAACTCTCAATTCTCAACTCCCTGCCAACATTCGGGTGATGGACCTCTCGGCCTTCGCCCTCATCTCCTCGTCAATAACCACCTCGGGGCTCTCATTGAGGAGGGTGTCGTAGATGTTCTCAAGGGTTACTTTCTTCATATCAAGGCACGAAATGCACCCCTCACACGCTCCACTCTTGGGCACGGGGTAGAAGCGTTTGGTGGGGTAGCGGTTCTCCATTTCGTAGAGGATACCGCTCTCGGTGGCCACAATGAACTCCTCGGCCTCGCTCTCGCCGCAGTAGGAGAGTATGCCCGCCGTGGAGCCGGCGTAGTCGGCGAGTTGTACCACCTCGGCCCTACACTCGGGGTGAACAACCACCTTTGCCTGCGGGTGGGCCTTCTTGAGAGCCTTGATGGCCTCTGCGGTAAACTCCTCGTGCACAAGGCAAGCTCCATCCCAGAGCTTCATCTCACGCCCCGTACATTTATTTATATATCCCCCCAGGTTGCGGTCGGGCACAAAGAGAATCTTCTGCTCCTTGGGCAGCCCTTCCACAATCTTCAGCGCATTGGACGAGGTGCAGCAGATGTCGGTGAGGGCCTTCACCTCCACCGAGGTATTCACATAGGCCACCACCAAGTGGTCGGGGTACTCCGCCTTCACCCTCGCCAATTCGGCAGCATTGCACGAGTCGGCCAGCGAACACCCTGCCTCAACCACGGGAAGCAGAACCTTCTTGTCGGGCGAGAGCACCTTGGCTGTCTCGGCCATAAACCTCACGCCGGCAAAGAGAATGATGTCGGCATCCACCCCGGCAGCCTTTTGCGAAAGAGCCAGGCTGTCGCCCACGAAATCGGCCACTGCCTGCACGGCGCCATCGGTGTAGTAGTGGGCCAGGATGATTGCTCGTTTCTCCTTTTTCAGAGCCGCAATCTTCTCGGCCAAAACGGAATTTTCAACGCTCGACATAGGCTTTATATTTTCTTATTTTCTAAATTAAATTTTATATAAATAAATTAAAAACAATAACAATAAAGGGCGTTCATTGTGTCGATAACTTTTTCTTTGTCGGGGGCGAGGAAAGTTATCAAAACTTATCCCCCACGCCGGCACCCCTAAGTTGCTAATAATTGGCAGAGGGGGTGGAGTTTTCAACAGCAAGTTAGTAACCTTTTCAACATACTGACACTCCCTTTTGAGCACTCGTTTTGTTCTTTGCGATGTTGAAAGAAGTGTGATAAAAAATAAAACTTTTTTCTTGCTTTTTCAAAACCTTGTCGGCTTATACAGCTTTTCTCATTTTGCAAATTTTTTACCCTCAAACTTCTCCCTATTTATCAACCGCAAAACGCACAGTTTACTAACACCTTTTTGTCACCTTTTCAACAATTTTGCGACACACCTCGGCGTAGTACTTTTCCTCCTCGGCACTTCCGAGAGCAACAGGTGTTCCATTGTCGGAATTCTCCGCAATGCTCTGAATTAGAGGTATTTCGCCCAAGAAGTCCACACCCTCGTTCTCGGCCATAATGCGTGCTCCGCCACGGCCGAAGATGTAGTAGCGGTGGTCGGGCAATTCGGCCGGTGTGAAAAAGGCCATATTCTCCACAACACCCAGCACAGGGACCTCTACCCCCTTGGTGCTGAACATCTTCATTCCGCGCACCACATCGGCCACAGCCACCTGCTGCGGAGTGCTCACGATGAGGGCACCCGTAAGGTGCAGATTTTCAGCCACTGCAATCTGCACATCACCCGTTCCCGGGGGCATATCTATTAACAAAAAGTCTAACTCTCCCCAAAGTGTTTGGTTGATAAGTTGTTTGAGTGCATTTGTAGCCATCGGACCCCTCCAAATGAGTGCATCTCCGGGGTTGATGTAGAAGCCTATGGAGTTGATTTTTATGCCATTCGACTCGGCGGGAATGATGTAGTCGAGCCCATCGTATTTTTCGGCCCAGGGGGCATAGTCCTCCACGCCGAAGAGTTTGGGTTGCGAGGGACCATAGATGTCGGCATCGAGCACACCCACGCGGTAGCCCGCCTTGTGGAGTTCCACGGCGATGTTGGCCGTTACGGTGCTCTTACCCACACCGCCCTTGCCGGAGGCCACGGCTATGATGTTCTTCACCCTTGCAATGCCTTCGTGTTCCCTGGGCTTGGGAGCATCATCGCCCTCGTGGCTTACCACCTCAACCTCGGCATCCTCACAGGCAGCGTCCACAGCCATCTTGGCTCTTGCAGCAACCGATTTTGCAAAGGGGTCCCTTTTGCGGCGGAAGTTCAGGGTGAGAACAACTTTGTTTCCCTCGATGTCCACGCCCTGCAAAATGCCACTCTCAACGAGGTTTTGTCCACTCTCTGGGTGGGTGACACCTTTGAGTATCTCAATAATCTCTTCTTTGGTAATCATATCTTCGTTTTTTATTGTTTTCCACAAACCCCGCCCAGAGGCTTGTTTTTTTGCCTTTGGCGGAGAAAATTTATGTACAAAGATACACTTTCTTTGGCGTAAAAAACATACCTTTGTAATATAAATAGATATTTTTTGTTGCTTTATGAAAGGATTTTTCAAGACATTCTTTGCGGCTCTGCTGGCGATGGTGGTTGTATCGCTCTTGCCGCTGCTGATTTTCATCGGTATCATATCTTCCTCACTCTCCTCTTCGGAGCCGGTGGTTGTGGAGGAGGGCACAGTGTTGGTTGTGGACCTTGCCGAGAACATCTTTGATTCGCCCCGAATGCCCACCTTTGACCTGTCGGGCCTCTCTTCGGGCACAATGGAGATGGTGCAAAACCTCACAATGCTTCAACTCATTGAGGCTCTTGATGCGGCTGCGTCCGACCCCAAGATAAAGGCACTCTACCTCAACTTCTGCGGAGCCGGCACCATTGAGGGTACCACCCAGATGGAGGAGTTGCGCAACCTGCTGCTTGAGTTCAAGGCTTCGGGCAAGCCCATTGTGGCCTACAACGAGGTCTACTCGCAGGGCGCCTATTGGCTCTGCTCGGTGGCCGATGAGATTTACATCAACCCCGAGGGGTCGTTTGATTGGCGTGGCCTTGCATCGCAGGTGATGTTCTACAAGGGGCTGCTTGACAAGGCAGACCTTGACGTGCAGATTGTGCGCCACGGCACCTACAAGTCGGCCGTGGAGCCCTATATAACCACCAAGATGAGCCCCGCCAACCGCCACCAGACCGAAACGATGGTGAACTCGCTGTGGGATGTTATTGTGAATGATGTTGCCCTGGCTCGCAACCTTTCGCCCCACTATGTTGGTGTTGCGGCTTCGGCCCTGAGTGTAGACTCCCCCGAGGTGGCCGAAAGGCTCGGTTTTGTCAATGGGCTCCTCTATGAGGACCAAGTGGAGAGCCGACTTGCCGAACTAGCTGGCAAGGAGAAGTTTGAGGATGTGAACACCGTTACTTTGGGAGAATACACCACAACCCTTGTTCCCACCAAGATTGCCCGCAACAAAGTGGCCATTGTCTATGCCGATGGCGAGATTGTAGACGGAGTGGGTGCCGAGGGTATCATTGGTGGAGCAACCACCGCCGACCAAATTCGCCGTGCGGCCGAGGACGACGACGTAAAGGCCGTTGTGTTGAGGGTGAACTCCCCCGGTGGTAGCGCACTCGCTTCGGAGGTTATGTGGCGTGAGTTGAGCCTGCTGGCCGAACAGAAACCCCTTGTGGTGTCGATGTCCAACTATGCCGCTTCGGGTGGTTACTACATCTCTTCACCCGCTGCCACAATACTTTCGGGCCGCACCACTCTGACGGGCTCCATTGGCGTGTTTGGTATGATTTTGAGTGCCGGCGAGGCACTGGAAAACATCGGTATCACGGTGGATGTAGCCAAGAGTGGCCCCCACGGCGATATGGGCTCGATGTTCCGCAAACTCACCCCCTCCGAGTTGGGCTTTATGCAGAAGTCGGTGGAGGATGTCTATGGCACCTTTGTGAGCCACGTGGCCGAGGGTAGGGATATGACCCCCGAGGCGGTGGACAACATTGGTCAGGGCCGTGTGTGGTGTGGCGTAGATGCCAAGAACATCGGCCTTGTAGACGACTTTGGCGGCCTCAAAGAGGCCCTTGCCCTTGCTGCCGAGAAGGCCGAGCTGGGCGACAACTACCGCATCGTGGAGATTCTCGAGGAGGAGGACGAGTTCACCGCACTGATGAACTCCCTCTTGTCGGCCTCTTCGCGCACCGCCCTCAAGGAGGCAGGAGTGGCAGGCGTAACCTTGGGCCGCTACAATGCCCTGCGTTCCATCGTTGAGTCGGGCTCGGGTGTAAAGGCCCGTATGCCCTACGACATTGTAATCTATTAGACCAACCAACCCCATCCACGCCCCGCAACTGCCCCACAAACAAGCGGTTGCGGGGTGTGGTACCGCCCAAAACGATATGGAAAAACTCTTCCTTGTTGATGCCTATGCGCAGATTTTCAGGGCCTACTACGCCTTTGCGGGCCGCCCTATGCGCAACCGTGAGGGGCTCAACACCTCGCCCATCTTTGGTTTTACAAAGTTCTTGAGGGATATCATTGTCAACGAGCGACCTCACTACCTCGGTGTGGCCTTTGACCCCCACGGTGGCAACTTCCGCAACCAACTCTTCCCCGACTACAAGGCCAACCGTAGCGAAACCCCCGAGGACATCATCGCCGCCGTGCCCTACATCAAGGAGATTTTGAAGGCTATGCGCATCCCCATCTTGGAGGTTGCGGGCTATGAGGCCGATGATGTTATCGGCACCCTCTCCCACAAGGCTGCCGCTGCGGGCTATGACGTCTATATGGTTACCCCCGACAAGGACTTCGGTCAGCTTGTGGGTCCCACCGTGCGCATCTACAAGCAGCGCAAGGGTGGCGAGGGAGTGGAGATTGTGGGCCCTGCCGAAATCAAGGAGCACTACGGTTTTGACGACCCCCGAAAGGTGATTGACATCCTCGCTCTCTGGGGCGATGCTTCGGACAACATCCCCGGAGTGAAGGGAGTTGGCGAGAAGGGTGCCATAAAACTCGTAAATGAGTTTGGCACCGTGGAGGAGATTTTGGCCGACACCACCCGACTGAAGGGTAAGCAGAGGGAGAATGTGGAGGCCGGAGCCGAGCAGTTGCGCCTCTCGAAGGTGTTGGCAACCATTTCATTAGACGCCCCCATAGAGTTTGTACCCTCGGAGTTGGCAATGTGTGCGCCCGATTGCGAGGCCCTCAAGGAGATATACCGCAAGTTGGACTTCAATATGTTCCTCCGAGAGATGGAACTCTCGGCCCACTCTCCCTTCAATGGGATGGTTTGCCCCGAGGCTTCGGCCGCCGTCGGGGTGGAGCCCGCCAAGGAGGAGCCCACACAACCCGCACAACCCGTCGACCTCTTTGGCAACCCCGTTGAGGCCCCAAAGCAATCGGCACCTGCCGGCACAACCCCTTCGGAGCCCTCGGTGGGTGGAGCCTTTGACCTCTTCTCACAGGCCACACCACTCTACCAGACCATCGACACCGTGGAGCACACCTACACCCTTGTGGACACCCCCGAACTGCTCTCGCAGGTGGTAGAGAAACTCTCCGCAGTGTCCCTGCTCTCGTTTGACACCGAGACCTCGGGGCTTGACTACCACACCGACCACGTTGTGGGCATTGGCCTTGCCGCCACACCCCACGAAGCCTTCTATGTGCCAATGGGCCCCGACAACCGCACCGAGGTGCTTGCCACCCTGCGCCCGCTGTTGGAGAACGAGGCCATTGAAAAGGTGGGGCAAAACGTCAAGTTCGACCTGCTGATGTTGCGCAGGGAGGGTGTTGAGGTTAGGGGCAAGTTGTGGGACACAATGATTATGCACTACCTCATAGACCCCGAGGGTCGCCACGGTATGAACCACCTTGCGCAGACTCTGCTGGGCTACCAACCCATAGAGATAGAAACCCTCATCGGTCGTGGGGCCAAACAGCTCACAATGGACCGCGTGGCAGTGGCCGACGTGGCTCCCTACTGTTCGGAGGACGCCGACATCACACTCCAACTCTACCACACCCTGCTACCCAAACTCTCCGAGGTGGGTGCGCTGGAGCTCTACAACTCCATTGAGGAGCCCCTTATCCGCACTCTGGCCGATATGGAGTGGGAGGGTGTGAAGGTTGATGTGGCCCAACTTGCCGACTATGGGCGCGAACTCGGTGTGCAGCTTGCCACCCTGGAGAGCGAAATACGCTCGTTGGCGGGTATGCCCGACCTCAATGTGAACTCCTCGCGTCAGTTGGGCATTGCCCTCTTTGAGGTACTCAAGATTGACTCCAAGCCCAAGCGCACAAAGACCAAGCAGTATAGCACCGAGGAGGAGTATCTCCAATTCCTCTCCGACCGCCACCCCATAGTGCCCAAGATTTTGGAGTACCGAGGAACCAAAAAACTCCTCTCAACCTATGTGGAGGCTCTGCCCGCACTCGTAAACCCCGCCACGGGGCGCATCCACACCTCCTACAATCAGGCTGTGGCCGCCACCGGCAGGCTCTCCTCCACCAACCCCAACCTTCAGAACATCCCCGTGAGGGACGACCAAGGTAGGCGCATCCGCGAGGCTTTTGTTGCCTCCGACAGCGACCACATCCTGCTGGCGGCCGACTACTCGCAGGTGGAACTTCGACTTATGGCCCATATGAGTGGCGACAAGGCGATGATTGAGGCCTTCCGCAGTGGCGAGGATATCCACCGCGACACCGCCTCGCGCCTATTCCACGTGGCCACAGCAGAGGTTACCTCCGACCAGCGCCGCAAGGCCAAGACCGCCAACTTCGGCATCATCTATGGCATTTCCGCCTTTGGCCTGCGACAGCGTATGGGTAATGAGATGTCGATGGGGGAGGCCAAGGCCATAATTGATGGCTACTTTGCATCCTACCCCGCAGTAAAAGAGTACATCGATAGGACCATCGCCGAGGCCAAGAACAATGGCTTCGTGCAGACCATCTTCGGCCGCAAGCGCTACCTGCCCGACATTAACTCTGCCAATGCCAATGTGCGCTCGCTGGCCGAGCGAAACGCCATAAATGCACCCCTGCAAGGTTCCGCCGCCGACATCATTAAGATTGCTATGGCCGAGGTAGCCCGCCGACTGAAAGCCGAGGGGCTACGCTCCAAGATGATTTTGCAGGTACACGATGAGCTCATCGTGGACACCCTCGTGAGCGAAAAAGCCAAAGTGGAAAAAATTCTTCGCGAGGCAATGGAGGGCGCGGCACAACTTGCCATACCCCTCGTTGTGGATGTGGGTGAGGGCGCAAATTGGCTCGAAGCACATTAGTTTACCTTACCATTTGATATTTACACTGTCAATAAATGAGAGCACTCGTTCAGCGCGTAACACACGCAAGCGTAACAATCGAAGGCGAAAGGGTGGCACAAATAGGCCACGGACTCCTCGTCTTTGTGGGCGTGGCCACCGACGACACCCCCGCCGATGTGGACTACCTTGTGCGCAAAACATCACAACTACGCATCTTTGACGACCCACAAGGGGTGATGAACCTCGATGTGCGCCAGGTTGATGGCGAGGTGCTTGTGGTTAGCCAATTCACACTCCAAGCCGCCACACGCAAGGGTAACCGCCCCAGCTATATCCACGCCGCAGGCGAAACAGTGGCGGTGCCCCTCTACGAAGAGTTCAAACAAAAACTCTCCACCGCCATAGGTAAACCCATACCCTGCGGCCGCTTCGGTGCCGATATGAAGGTAGAACTCCTCAACGACGGTCCCGTAACCATCTGGCTCGACAGCCACGAATAGTTTTTTGTCTAACGTCTAACGTCTTTTTTTAGGGAATTTAGGGAATTTAGAGAATTTAGGCAACTTCTCCCTACACTCCCTAATTTCCCTTTCTTGCCCTTTCTTGCCCTTTCTTGCCCTTTCCTGCCCTTCAAATCACTCTCCCCTAAGTTAGGGGAGATGGCACACAGTGCCAGAGAGGTCTGTTTGTGTCGGTGGGCTGCCCACAAACAACAAGTGGGGCCTGTAAATCAGGCCCCACTTGCTGTTTTGTTTATTTTTTTAGTAGCGTTTATAAACCCACACGTCGGGTTGTATCTTCTTATATTCCTTGCGCATACGCTCTGCCTCGGCGAGGTTGTCGGTGGCGTGTGCAATCACCACCCACAGTCCGCTGGGGAAGGGGGTGATGGTATAGTTTTCGGCTCCAATACCGAGCGGGTCTTGTTTCGCGCACGCGCGTGCGTTATACTTAATGGAGAACACACCCACAGCCACATTGTAGCGTTTGTTGGGTGCAGGGGGCACAATGGCGGGCTTCTCCGGCTCGGCCACCACCTCCGGCTCCACAATGGCCACAGTGTCCACGGGGGCTACGGTTTCACACTCGTCACTCTTGGCGCACTCCTTGTTGCAGCAGGGGCAGAGTGCGAAAATCACCACGGCGGCAACCACCACGGCAGCAACCAGCCACCACACCCAGCAGCAACGGCAGCGCTTCTTCAAGGGGGCGATGGTGCCACCAACCTCCTGCTCGCCGACTCCGAGTGCTCGGCGCAACTCCTCGGCAATCTGGAAACTTTGGGGCAGAATTACACCCACACTCTCAACCTTAATGGAGCCATCCTCTCCCTTGGCCCCCTCGAGCCAGTCGCCATAGAGGGCTGCGGCCTGCTCATCGGACATACCGCCCTGCTCGGCGATGATGTCGGTTACAGGGATGTGGTTGTCGGAAATCTTGGTGGTGAAGGTTACCTTCTTGGGGCTACCAACCACTTGCAGCGAGCCCACGCCGGGGAGTGCAACATTTCCATACTGCACCAAGCAGTTGAAAATCAGTTTATTTACCACGTTACTCATAGTGTGTGTCAGAGTTGTTTTTGTTGTGTCTATTGTGAGTTTATTATTGTCCGCTATGGTCCCTATTTTTTAGCCTTCGGTGGGGCTACCTTTTTGGCTTTGGGCCTCTCCTCCTTAGCCTCGGCCCAAGCGATGTGTTGGGGTTTGTTGCGCAGGCCAATGACCACCAGCACCACACCGGCAATCACAAATGGGATACTCAACAATTGGCCCATATTCATACCGATAGCCGCCTTCATTCCCTCCTCAAATGCTACTTGGTCGTTTTTAATGTACTCCAGCAGGAAGCGCGAGAGGAAGATGCCGATGAGGCCAACGCCAAACATCAAGCCGGGGTGCTTGCGGCCCGCATCTTTTTTGTAGTAGAGCCACAGCAGCACTACGAAAACCAACAGATAGAAGAGTGCTTCGTAGATTTGTGTGGGGTGCATCGGCTCGGTTTCTCCTGCCCTACGGAAGATGAATCCCCAGGGAAGGTCGGTGGGACCTCCGTAGATTTCGGAGTTCATAAGGTTGCCCACTCTCACACCTGCGCCACCCACGGCCACGGGTATCATAATGCGGTCGGCAGCCCACCAGAAGGGCATTTTGTTGCGCCACGCGAAGAGCGACAAGCCGAGCAGGAAGCCGAGTGCGGCACCGTGGCTGGCCATACCACCCTCACGAATGTTGAGTATGCGCAGGGGGTTGGCGAGGTAGACTTCGGGCTCATAGAAGAGGCAGTGGCCGAGCCTTGCTCCGACGATGCAGAACAGGGTTGCATACCAGAAGAGCGAGTCCACAAGCCTATCGGGCAACTTCTCCCTGCGGGTGAAGTTGGTGAAGTAGTAGATACCTGCGATGAAGGCCAAGGCCCACAGCACGCCATAGTAGCGAATTTCGAGGCCGAATATGGAGAAAAAGGTGGGGTCAACGTTCCACACCACTGCATTGAAAATTGTCATATTGTGTTGTTTTTAACTGTCTAACTGCGTGTAAAGGTAGTCAATTTTGGTTAATTTTTGCTGAGAGTGAACGAAAAAGTGCTTCCTTTGCCGAGTTCACTGCGCAGATTGATGCTCTCGCCGTGGGCTTCGAGCACGTGTTTCACAATGGCAAGGCCGAGTCCTGTGCCGCCCTGCTCACGTGAGCGGTGCTTGTCGGTGCGGTAGAAACGCTCAAACACTCGGGGGATGTCCTCCTTGGCAATTCCGCGCCCATCGTCCCTCACCTCAATGAGTATTTTGTCGAAGAGGTCTATGAACTTCACAAAGGTGTGGCCGCCCTGATTGCCATAGCGGATGGAGTTGATAATCAGATTGATAAGCACTTGCTCCACATAGTAGCGGTCGGCCTTCACCCACACAGGCGGATAGGGTTGCTGGGAGTGCCAACCAATGTTGATTGTGATGTCTTTTTTTGTGGCCTCAAACTCAATGGTGTCCACAATATCGCGTGTGAGTGAGGCGATGTCGAAGCGTTCATACTTGAGGTTGAGCACGCCCGACTCGAGTTTGGATATGGCCTCAAGGTCGTTGGTGATGTTGATAAGTCGGTCGATACTTTTCTCGGTGCGCTCCAAGTAGCGACGCATAATCACGGGGTCGTTCATACCCCCATCAAGGAGTGTGGAGATGTAGCCCTGAATGTTGAAAATGGGCGTTTTTATCTCGTGCGACACGTTGCCCACAAACTCCTTACGATACTTTTCGTTCTCCTTGAGTCGTGCAATCTCCCTGCGGTTTTGCTCGGCCCAGCGGTTGAGTTCGGCACTCACTGTGCGCTCGGCTCGGTTGGTTTGCTCGAGTTCGGCCGAGAGTTCGGCGGTCTTAACATCTCGTCCCAGCACCACTCGGTAGAGGGGTTTGATGCGCTGAATGAAGAAACCTTTGATGACCTGCTTGGTGCTGAAGAAGAGCACCACACCACTGCCAAGTGCGAAGGCAACACCCCACCACCAATTGTCAATGTGCACAAACCAACTCATCACAACGCCCGTGGCTACGCACAGGAGGGTAACTGCTCCCACGATGAGTGCAGCCCCTTGGATAGTTCTTATCTTCATACGTCTCAAGTTGCTTGATTTTTGTATTTAGCAAAACTACACAAAACTTATGATGTTTCAAATAAATTTGCGACCTTTGTGGGCACAAAGTGTGTTTGGCCCCGTAGTTTAATGGATAAAATGCGAGATTCCGGTTCTTGTGCTGGCGGTTCGATTCCGCCCGGGGCTACAATTTGGAATTGAAAATTGAGAATTGAGAATTGACAAACCCCTCCGCCTAACGGCACCTCCCCTAACTTAGGGGAGGTGTGGTCGTAGGTCCCCCTCTGAGTTAGAGGGGGTGGCTGAAGGGCGGGGGCGTTTGTTTTGAAATTAAGAATTGCAGGATAGGGTATTTTTAGTGTAACACTCTATGGATTTTAAGTTGGTGGCAGACTACAAGCCTACCGGCGACCAGCCGGAGGCCATCGAGGGCTTGGTGCGCTCGGTGCAAAGCGGTATGCCCCACACTACCCTGCTCGGCGTTACAGGCTCTGGTAAGACCTTCACCATAGCCAACGCAGTGGCGCAGCTCAACCGCCCCACGCTCGTGCTCTCACACAACAAAACCCTCGCAGCGCAGCTCTACAGCGAGTTCAAAGCCTTCTTCCCCGACAACGCGGTGGAGTATTTCGTCTCCTACTACGACTACTATCAGCCCGAAGCCTATCTCCCCGCAAGCGACACCTACATCGAAAAGGACCTCGCCATCAACGACGAGATTGAAAAACTGCGACTCCACACCACAGCCTCGCTCCTCTCGGGCCGTAGGGATGTGATTGTGGTCTCCAGCGTGTCGTGTCTTTACGGAATCGGTAACCCCTCGGACTTCCACGCCAACAGCATAACCCTCCGTGTGGGCGAAGAGATTGCACAGCGCAAGCTCCTCTACCGTTTTGTAGACGCCCTCTACACGCGCACCGAGCGCAACCTTGAGCCCGCCACATTCCGAGTTAAGGGCGACACCATCGACATTATGCCCTCCTACGCCGAGAGCGAAGCCTATCGCATCTCGATGTTTGGCGACGAGGTGGAGGCCCTCTACCGCATAGACCCAATGACGGGCGCACGCACCGAGGAGTTGCAGGAGATAACCATCTTCCCCGCAAACCTCTTTGTAACCACCCGCGAGCGCACCGAAAGGGCCATTCGCGAAATTCAACTCGACCTCGGCCACCGCATCGAAGAGTTTGAAAAAGAGGGGCGCAAGACCGAGGCACAACGCATCAAGCAGAGGGTGGAGTATGACTTGGAGATGATTAAGGAGCTCGGCTACTGCTCCGGCATTGAGAACTACTCCCGCTATATGGATGGTCGCAAGCCGGGCGAGAGGCCCTTCTGTTTGCTGGACTACTTCCCCGAAGATTTCCTCCTCGTGGTAGACGAGAGCCACGTTACCATTCCGCAGGTGAGGGCTATGTATGGAGGCGACCGAGCACGCAAAGAGAACCTTGTGGAGTATGGTTTCCGCCTGCCCGCAGCTGTGGACAATAGGCCCCTGACTTTCAGCGAGTTCGAGATGTTTGGGCGCAGCGTAATCTACTGCTCGGCAACCCCAGCCGACTACGAACTCATCAAGAGCGAAGGCTCCGTGGTGGAGCAACTCATCAGGCCCACAGGACTCCTTGACCCCGAAATTGAGGTGCGCCCCACCGACAATCAGGTAGACGACCTGCTGGAGGAGATAAACCAATGCGTACACAGGGGGCAGAGGGTGCTCGTTACAACCCTCACAAAGCGTATGGCCGAGGAACTCTCCAAATACTTTGACCGCATCGGTATTCGCAACCGATACATACACTCCGATGTGGACACCCTCGACCGAGTGCAGATTTTGGAGGACCTCAAGGCCGGCTCCTTTGATGTGCTCATTGGCGTGAACCTCCTGCGCGAGGGTCTTGACCTGCCCGAAGTGTCGCTCGTGGCCATTATGGATGCCGACAAAGAGGGCTTCCTGCGCAGCGAAAGGGCCCTGACTCAGACCGCAGGCCGCGCCGCACGTAATGTGGAAGGCCGCGTGATTATGTATGCCGACAAGATTACCGATGCAATGCAGGGCACCATATCCGAAAGCCAACGCCGCCGACAAAAACAAATCAACTACAATGAGGCTAACGGCATAACACCCACACAGATACGCCGATATACACGCACCACCATCGCAGGCAACACCTCCTCCGCCACATCCCTCTATGAGCCCTACCCGTTGGGTGGCTCCGGTGGGTTGATGGCTGCCGACAACAAGAGTGTCTACTCCGCATCCGAGCGCGAAAGTGCCATACTTGAGGCTCGCAAGCGTATGGAAGAAGCCGCCAAAGCACTCGACTTCGCACAAGCCGCCCTATGGCGCGACCGAATGTATGAACTGCAAGGCAAAAAGAGCGATAAGAGGTAGTTTTGCCCCCCCCATCAATTACACACAAACAAATGTAAATGAAGCAGATAGCGCACAAAATAACACAGTTGATAGACCTCTTCTACATCGCACCCATACGGAAGATTTGCCCCCAACAAACCTTCCGCTATGCCGTCTGCGGAGGCGCAAACCTTGTGCTCAACTGGCTACTCTATGCGCTCCTCTACGACGTGGTGCTCGGCTTCGACTACCTCAACCTCGGCATTGTCTACATCTCACGACACATCGCCGCACTCTGCATCACATTCCCCATAACACTCCTCACCGGCTATTGGCTCCAAAGCCGCATATCCTTCGTGGGCTCCACGCTCGGCGACCGCCGCAGCCTTGTGCGCTACACCATCACCACGCTCGGCTCGCTGGCCATCAACTACGTGTGCCTCAAAATCTTCGTGGAGTGGAGCCACATCCACGCCCCCATAGCACAGGTACTCACCTCGCTCATCACAGTGATTTACAGCTACCTACTGCAAAAATATTGGACCTTCCGCAAAGCATAATCTTTGCTTGTGGTTGGGGGTCTAACGTCTTTTTTTAGGGAATTTAGTGAATTTAGGGAGTTTTCCCTACACTCCCTAACCTCTCTACACTCCCTAATTTCCCTTTCTTGCCCTTCCTTGCCCTTTCTGCCCTTCGCTATTTTGCAAAATACAAAGTATTTTGTACCTTTACGTGCTAATTTTGCGCACAAGCATAATCATCCACAACGGCAACACTATGATTGACAGAGCAACAGTAGACAAAATATACGCCACAGCCAACGTGGTGGAGGTTGTCAGCGACTTCATTTCGCTCCGCAAGCAGGGAGTGAACTACACCGCTTGTTGCCCCTTCCACAACGAAAAAACACCCTCCTTTGTGGTCTCCCCATCCAAAGGGCTCTACAAGTGTTTCGGTTGTGGCAAGGGTGGTAATGCCGTGACGTTCGTGATGGAGCACGAAAAGCTCACCTACGTGGAGGCCCTCAAGTGGGTGGCCAAAAAATATGGCATCCCCGTGGAGGAGCGCGAGGAGACCCCCGAGGAGAAGCAACGCAACGACGACAGGGAGAGTATGATGATTGTCAATGCGTGGGCTTCGGACTACTTTATGAAGGCCCTTTACGACACCGACGAGGGGTTGAGCGTGGCCCGCAGTTACTTCGCAGGCCGAGGGCTCACCGATGCCACAATCAGAAAATTCGGACTCGGCTACTGCCCCGGTCGTGGTGATGTGATGACCCAAGCCGCACTCAAGGGTGGCTACAAGGAGAAATTCCTCATCGACACCGGCCTCACAATCAAACGCGAAACGGGTGGCTACTACGACCGCTTCTGTGGCAGGGCGATGTTCCCCATACAGACCATCAGTGGTCGCGTTACGGCCTTTAGTGGTCGCGCCCTCTCCGGCGAGAACAAGGCAAAGTATGTCAATTCGCCCGAGAGTATGGTCTACAGCAAGAGCAACAACCTCTATGGTATCTACTTTGCCAAGAGTGCCATTGCGAAGGAGGACCACTGTATCCTTGTGGAGGGCAACATCGACGTGGTGCAGATGCACCAAAAGGGCATTGAGAATGTGGTTGCTCCCCTCGGTACGGCTCTCACGGTGGAGCAGGTGAGGGTTATCAGCCGCTTCACACGCAACATCACACTCCTCTTCGACGGCGACAATGCGGGCGTGAAGGCGGCCATTAAGGGCGTGGACCTCGTGCTTAAGGAGGGTATGAATGTGAGGGTTGTGGTGCTGCCGGAGGGTGAGGACCCCGACTCCTATGCTCGCGCCCACACGGCCGACCAAATCAGGGAGTTCATCGACCGCAACCGCAAGGACTTCATCTCCTTCAAGGCTTCGCTCTATGCCGAGCAGGTGCAGAGGGACCCCATACGCAAGGCCGAACTTATCAGCGATATGGTGAGCAGCATTGCGCTCATCCCCGACGACATTCAGCGCTCGGTTTTCATCAAGGAGTGCGCCAAGACTATGGATGTGGACGAGAGTCTGCTCACGGGCGAGGTTATCCGCAAGCGTATGGGCACCCAGTATGACCGCCACACCCACGACTTTATCCGCAACCAACAGGCCCGCCAAAGGGTTGAGGCGCGAGAACTCAAAGAGGTGGTGAGTGTTGGCAGGCACAAGGCAGGCAGCAGTATGACCGAGTTGGAGAAGGAACTCGCAGGCTACCTCATAAAGTATGGCCACTGCTCGTTCAACTACCGCGATGGCAGAGTGGTTACGCCCTTCAACGTGGCCGACACCATCTTTGCGGAGATTGAGGGCGAGGGGCTTCAGTTTAGGGATGCGCGCTATAGGGCTATTATGGAGTGCTATCAGGCCAACCGTGGCAGCGTGGCCGAGGGTGAGAAGGTGCCCGAGCACTTCTTCATTGAGATGAACGACCCCGAGGCGAGCTGTGCGGCCGTGGACATCCTCACCGAGAACGACAACTACAAGCAGTCGCAAATCTGGAAGGAGCACGACATCTACATCGACACCGAGGAGGAACGCTTGGGTAAGATTATCCCCAAGAGTATCCTGCTCTACAAGTCGAAGGCCATCGAGGCACTGATTGAGGATTTGAACAAGAAGTTGGCCGATATGGACGAGGAGGCTGCCGAGTATATGTCGGTGGTGGAGAAAATCGCCCTCTTCAACAGTATGCGCAAGGAGATGGCCGAGAAAATTCAGCGAAACATTCTATGAGCGACTATAGGAACATATCAATAAAAAATAAGCGCGCCTACTTCAACTACGAGATTTTGGAGGAGTTTGTGGCGGGCATTGTCTTGGCCGGCACGGAGATTAAGTCCCTGCGCTTGGGCAAGGCTTCGTTGGTGGACTGCTACTGCTACTTTGTAAACCACGAGCTCTTCATCCGAGGGATGAACATTGCGGAGTATGCGTGGGGCAACATCAACAACCACGCCCCCAAGAGGGACCGCAAGTTGCTCCTCACGGCTCGTGAGCTGACCAAGTTGGAGCGGGCTTCGCAGGACAAGGGTGTAACGATTGTGGGCTTGCGTATGTTCATCAACGATAGGGGCTTTGCAAAGGTTGCCATTGGCCTCGCCCGTGGTAAGCACGAGTACGACAAGCGCGAAACAATCAAACAACGCGACACCAAACGAGAACTCGACACAATCAAAAAACAATATAGACGATAGGGCCTTCGGCAAATTCAAAATTCAAAATTCAAAATTTTCGGTCCACCAAAGAGAATGAAAGAGGAGAATGTGATTTTGACCAAAAGTTATGACTTTGCCAATCGTGCTGTTCGCCTATGTCGATTCTTGTGCGAGCAACATAGAGAGTATGTATTATCACAACAGATGCTTCGTAGCGGTACAAGTATTGGGGCCAATGTTCGTGAAGCACAAAGGGCGCAATCTCGCAAAGACTTTATCGCCAAACTAACTGTTGCGCTAAAAGAAGCATATGAAACAGAGTATTGGTTGGAGTTGTTACACGACAACAACTATCTGACCAAAGAACAATTTGACAGCATCTTCAAGGATTGCAGAGATTTGACCAATATATTATCACGGATAGTAATCAGTTCAAAATCTCAAGAGTAATTTTGAATTTTGAATTTTAAATTTTGAATTACCAATGGGTTTAATTTTATGTATTGAGACAGGCACCGACATTTGTTCGGTGGCATTGGCAAGGGATGGCGAGATGATAGCCCTCAGGGAGAGCGACCTCGGGCACGACCACGCACGCAAGGTGGGTGTGTTCACACAGGAGCTCCTCCAGGAGCACAACATTGCCCCCGACGAGTTAGACGCTGTTGCTGTGGGCAAGGGCCCCGGCTCCTACACCGGACTGCGCATCGGAGTGTCGTTTGCCAAGGGTATGTGCTACGCACTCGGTATTCCACTGGTGTCGGTGGACTCCCTCAGGTCGTTGGCCGCCTGCTTGGCCGAGGAGCACGAAGCGGGTATCGTGGAGGTGGAAGATTGGGACAACACCATCCTCTGCCCTATGATTGACGCTCGCAGGATGGAGGTCTACGCCGAGTTGTTCGACACCTCGTTGGTGCCCCAAAGCGAGGTGGTGGCCGAGGTGGTTACCGATAGGAGCTTCTTCGATGTGCAACTTCAGCGCAAGAGGCTTGTGATTTTCGGTAGCGGAGCCGAAAAGTGCAGGGGCATATTGGAGTGGGCCGAGTATGTGGAGATTGCACCCTCCGCCCGCGGACTCTGCGCCGAGGCAGAGAGGAAACTACAAGCCGGCGAGGTGGAAGATGTGGCCTACTTTGAGCCTTTCTACCTGAAAGACTTCATCGTTACGGCCTCCAAGAAGAAACTTTTTTGACACAATAGACCAAAAACTATGGGATATAAGGAAGACAAACAATACCAACTCGATGGGCGCTATATGCGTATGGCGCGCGTGTGGGCCGAGAACTCCTACTGTGTTCGCCGCCAGGTGGGCGCACTCATCGTCAAGGACAAGATGATTATCTCGGACGGCTACAACGGCACCCCCTCGGGCTTTGAGAACATCTGCGAGGACGACAGCGGGGTAACCAAACCCTATGTGCTCCACGCCGAGGCCAACGCCATCACCAAGTTGGCCAAGAGCCACAATAGTGGCGATGGCAGCACCCTCTATGTTACTGCCTCGCCTTGTATGGAGTGCTCGAAACTCATCATCCAGTCGGGCATCAAGAGGGTTGTCTACAGCGACCTCTACCACAACACCGATGGCGTGGAACTGCTCAAACGCAGCGGCATTGAGGTTGTCCACCACCCCGTGGAGGGGAATTGAGAATTCAAAATTTTCCTCTCCTAAGTTAGGAGAGGGTGCCGTTAGGCGGGAGAGGTCTGTCGGGACCGCCCACTGACACAAACATACCTCTCTGGCACTGCGTGCCATCTCCCCTAACTTAGGGGAGAGTGAATTAAAGGGCAAGAAAGGGCAGGAAAGGGAAATTAGGGAGTGTAGGGAATGTAGAGAGTGTAGAGAGGTTAGGGAGCGTAGGGAGAAATTCCCTAAATTCCCTAACTTCACTAAATTCCCTAAAAAAAGACGTTAGACGTTAGACCAAAAACGGCAGTAACCCACCCCAACGACACAAAGCACCGCAAGGATGGGACTACATTAAAAGTTTTTCGGGCGCCTTTTTACAAAAAGGTGCAAAACAAAAAAAGAAAACGAAAAGAAAAATATGGCACAGGTTATTCCGACAGAGTTAGGTACGGAGGGTATTGGTAAGTTGTTGCGCAGGTATGCTGTGCCTGCGATTATTGCGATGACGGCTTCATCGTTGTACAATATGGTGGACAGCATATTCATTGGTCAGGGCGTTGGTCCGTTGGCCATTTCGGGTTTGGCTGTAACCTTTCCTTTGATGAACATTTCGGCAGCATTTGGCTCGTTGGTGGGTGTTGGTGCTTCGGCGATTGTGTCGATGCTGCTGGGCCAGAGGAACTATGGCGTTGCACGCAAGGTGTTGGGCAATGTGATGACTATGAATGTGGTGTTGGGTGTGGTGCTGATGTTCTTTGGGTTGTTGTTTTTGGACCCCATCCTCTACTTCTTTGGGGCGAGCGAGAACACCATTGTGTATGCGAGGGAGTATATGATATACATCCTCTTGGGCAACGTCATCACCCACCTCTACTTGGGCCTTAACGCGGTGTTGAGGTCGGCGGGCAGACCGAAGGTGTCGATGTGGCTCACGATACTCACGGTGGTGCTGAATGCGATTTTGGACCCCATTTTCATCTTTGTGTTCGATATGGGTATCAAGGGTGCGGCCATAGCCACGGTGCTGGCACAAACGGTGTCGCTGGTGTGGCAACTGCGCCTGCTGACGAACAAGAACGAGGTGCTCCACTTTGAGAACGGCAAGGTCTTTACGTATGACAAGAAGATTGCCCGTGAGTCGCTCAAAATTGGCCTTTCGCCCTTCCTGATGAATATGGCTTCGTGCTTTGTGGTGCTGCTGATAAACAACCAGTTGCGCCGCTATGGCGATGAGATGGGCCCGGGTGTGGGCGACATTGCCATTGGTGCCTATGGTATTGTAAACCGCATTTTGTTCTTGTTTGTGATGATTGTTATGGGCTTCAACCAAGGAATGCAGCCCATTGCGGGCTACAACTACGGTGCGGGGCTCTACGATAGGGTGTTGAAAGTGTTTTGGCAGACCGTGGGTTGGGCTACGGTGTGTACCACGCTGGGCTTTGTCGTGGGCGCGTTTGTGCCGGAGGTTGCCGTGAGGTTGTTCACCAGCGATGCGAAGATGATTGAGATTGCCTCTCGGGGCTTCACCATTGCCGTGGCCACCTTCCCCATTGTGGGCATCGGTATGGTGGCTTCCAACTTCTTCCAGAGCATCGGTATGGCGGGCAAGGCCATATTCTTGTCGCTCTCGCGTCAGGTGCTGTTTCTGATTCCGTGCCTGATTGTGGTGCCGCTGTTCTTTGGCATTGAGGGCGTGTGGATGGCACTGCCCATCTCGGATGCGGTTTCATCGGTGGTGGCCGTGGTGCTGATACTTGGTCTGATGCGCACATTCAGGAAAAATCCGCAAACCGTTGGCTTCAAGGGTGTTGAGGGAGATGAAGAGGAGAACAAACAATAAAGGAGTGAGAGATATGGAGAAGAAGTTTGTGATAACCATCGGTCGCCAACTGGGTAGTGGTGGTAAGGATATTGCGGAGAGGCTCGGAGCAAAGTTGGGCGTTCCTGTCTACGACAAACAAATCATCAACGAGGCCGCCAAGGAGAGCGGCCTGCTGCCCTCGCTCTTTGAGCAGGCCGATGAGAAGGAGAGTAAGGTGCGCCCTATGGGGTGGAGCACTTGGGGCCTCAACTCGGCTGTCTACTCGGGCTATATCAACAACGACACCCTCTTCGGTATCCAGAGCCAAACCATTGAGAAGTTGGCCGAGAGGGGTAGTTGTGTGATTGTTGGCAGGTGTGCCGACTATGTGCTGCGAGAGGTGGAGGGCGTGTTGAGAGTCTTTATCACTGCCGAGGAGAGCGACCGCATCGAGCGCATCTGCGGATGCAAGGGGTGTGGCGCAAAGGAGGCCGCCCAGAGCATAGCCCAAACGGAGAAACAGCGTGCGGCCTACTACAACTACTACACCTTCAAGACGTGGGGTGCAGCCGAGAGTTACGACCTCTGCCTGAACTCCTCACTACTGGGCGTGGAGGGCTGCGTGGATGTTATCATCGCCGCACTCGGCAGGCTCGGATAGGCAAGGGCGCAAACATAGCCTCAAGAGAAAATCACCACTCACGCCACTTTCCACCTTGCAACGGGGAGGGTGGCGTGAGTGGGTTTTGGCAAAAAAAGTTTGGTGGGCGTGTTACAAAATCTGCGCTCAAACGTCTTATGGTTGAGCGAGGGAAATTGAGCCCCCTCTGCCGACAACAAACCGACAACACAAAACCCAACACAAAAGCAATGACCTCCAAAGAGTTCCACAGTCAAATACTCCCCCTCGGCGACAAAATGTATCGCTTGGCACGAGCCATCGTGGGTGCGAGTGGCGCCGAAGATGTGGTGCAGGATGTGATGGAACGCTTGTGGCGAGGACGGGAGGGTTTGAGGCCCAACAACTGCGAAGCCTTTGTGATGCGCTCGGTGCGCAACCGCTCGCTCGATGTGGTTGGGGGCGAGAGGTTGAGGAACGACAAAAAAGAGTCGGTGGCCTATGAACTCTACACAACAAGCACCTCGCCTGAAGAGAACTTTGACCTGAGGGAATTGGCCGACCGAATCGTTGCCACCCTGCCGGAACAGCAGCAAACCATCCTTCACTTGAGGGATGTCGAGGGCTACGACTTCGACACCATTGCCGAGGTGGTCGGTATGGAGGTGGGCACCGTGAGGGTAAACCTCTCACGAGCACGCCGAGAGGTCAAGGAGCAACTGCAAAGAGCATTGAACTATGGGCTTTGAGCCCTTGGTGGAGAGTAAATCGGAGAACACACACACGACAAAAAATAGAGTTATGGTTATCAACGGAGGGAACATAGAGGAATTGGTGGAGAAGTGGCTCGGTGGAGAGACCTCGCTCGAAGAGGAGCGTGCTCTTGAAGGCTACTTTGCCGAGGGTGGCAGTGTGCCCGCCCACCTCGCTTGGGCTGCACCCTTGTTTGCCCGCAACGCCGCCAAGCGTAATCTCCACAATCCCCGCCGGAGGCACGCCACACCACGCCTTGCGTTGCGATATGGACTTGTGGCCACGGTTTCCATTGCCGCAGCCATTGCGGTGGGGTTGTTTGTTACCACCCGCCAACAAGCCACCCTCGGCCCGTGTGCCTACATCAATGGCGAGATGGTGTGCGATAGGGCCGTTGTGGCTGAGGTGGCAGCCCCTGTGTTTGAACAGTTGAGCCAAGCCCTGCAACCAATCAACAAGGTTTATGACGGACTCTCAACGGTTAAGAGCTCGACCGAGAAGGCCGCAGAACTGCTAAATAAGTACAACATCGAAAAACTCCTACAACAATGAAACAGACATTTCTTACCCTTCTCTCGGTCTTGCTGGTAACGCTTTGTTCGGCCGAGGCCCAAACAACCAAGATGACCGTTGAGCGCATCTATGAAAAATATGGCGAGCGCGACAACATCGTAACGATGAATATGCCCGGCGAAATGCTCTCCGAGCAGGGAGGTGAGCCAACCAACGTGAAACAATTCATAATGATTGTGAGCGAAACCCCGCTTGCCGATTTTGCCGAGGATGTTGATGCACTCATTAAGGATGGTGGATTTCGCTCTCTGATGAAAGTCAAAAGCGATGGCAACCGAGTGGGCTTCTACCTGAGCAAAAACAAAGAAGAGTTCCTGATGGTCGTTCACAGCGCCGAGGGTGGCACCGTGCTGATGTGTGCCCAAGGAGAGGACCTGAAGATGCAGGATATGATGGAGCTCAGCAAGAGTGCCGGCAACTTGGGGATGTAGCCCACGCTTTCTGCCCCCCCCCAACAAAATCATATAAACAAAAAACAAATAAGGACGTGTACGTGCGTGCGCCTGCGATTGCGTGGGCGCACGCTTGCGTATGCGGGCGCGCGCACACGTGCGCACGTGCGCATATGCGCGAAGAAATCGTTGGGTGTTGAGTTCTTCTGTCAAAATGTTGTTTTTGCACTTTGCGAAAAAGTTTGTATATTTGCCAAAGGGAGAACAAAAAGTTTAATCAAAAACAAATCCGATGACAAAAAAACTTCTGCCTCGCAAGCCGGGTTTGCCCGCAAAAATTTTCAGAGGCTATCTCAAAGTCGTACACGACAAGTTGTACTATCGCCACATATATGTTGAGGGTCGCGAGAAGATGCCCGCCGATGGCACCCCCACGGTTGCCGTGTCGCAGCACCAAAACTGTCTGAACGACCCCCTGCTGTTGGGCTTCGCTCTCTCCGACCGCAAACCCCGCTTCTTGGCGAGGGCCAACGTGTTCAAAAACCCCATCTTCAACTGGGCTATCCGAGGCCTTGGCGCACTGCCCGCCTACAGGATGAAATATGACGGCTATGCCGCTGTGGGCAAAAACCAGCAGACCTTCCAAGAGGTTGGCTATGCTCTGCGCCGTGGCGAGACCGTTATCCTCTACCCCGAGGCAGGACACCAAGACAAGCGTTGGCTCGGCAACTTCTCGCCCGCCTATTTGAAGATGGCCTTTGGTGCCGCCGAGGAGAGTGGCTTCGAGAGGGAGGTCTTTGTTATGCCCACCGCACACCACTACTCGGTCTATCAGCACGCAAGGGAGAGTGGCTTGGTGATGTTTGGCGACCCCGTCTCGCTCAAACCCTACTATGAACTCTACAAAGAGCAACCCCGCACTGCCATCCGTGAGGTAAACGCACTGGTGCGCAAGCAGATTGAGCAGATGATGCTCAACATTACCGACTTGGAGCACTACGAGCAGGTTGATTTCCTGCGCGATGGAGTCTATGGCGACTACTATGCCGTGGCACAGGGGCTTAACCCCAAGCACCTCCCCTCCAAACTCAAAGCCGACAAGGAACTTGTCAAGAAGTTGGATGACGCCACCGTGGCCGAGCCCGAAAAGATGGATGAGATTTACGACAAGGTGAGAAAACTCGCCAAGGGTATCAGGAAACTCAACGTGAGGGAGTGGCTCTTTGAGAAGAAGAACACCGGCCTTATGGGACTTGTCGGTAGGGCTCTGGTGTTGTTGCTCGGTTTGCCCCTCTTTGTGGTGAGCATCATCCCCACCTTTGCAATGTTCCTCGTGCCCGAACTCTTCCTCAAGAAGTTCATCAAGGACCAGATGTTCCGCAGTTCGGTGAGGGCCGGAGTGTTGCTGCTGATTGTGTTCCCGCTGTTCTGCATCGTTCCTGTTGTTGTGATGTTGTGCTGTGGTAATTGGCTCTCGGCGCTGTGCTACCTCGTGGCCTACCCGCTGATGGCAATCTACGCCTACAACTACATCATCTACTTTGTGAAGTACAAGGGCTATGTGCGCTTCACCAAGCCCAGCAATCGCGACAAGGTGGAGAAGCTGCGTGCGATGAGGGAAGAGGTCTATCTCGCTCTGGATAAGGTACTTGCCACCAGCGAGGAGAACGCCGCCAAGGCTGCCGCCATTCGCCAAGAGCGTGCCGCAGCGGAGGCCGCTGCCAAAGCCGCTGCCGAGGTGAGCGAGCCTGCTGCCGAGTAGGACTTTTTCGGAAATTAAGTTGAGCCGCAACGGTCCGCAACGGTCCCGAAGTAAACCCGCAATAAGCCCACAAGACACCCCAAAAGTCTTGTGGGCTTGTTTTGTCGGTTTTCGTTTTCTTTTCGCAATTCTATTGCTATCTTTGCACACACATATTTTTATATAAATAGTAAGAAACCACACTAACCCACACCAGCACACACTATGCAGATTAAGAAGGTTATCGGCATCGGCAATGCCCTCACAGATTTTTTGGTAAACCTGCGCAACGATGACGTACTCCAGCGACTCAACCTCGGCAAGGGGAGTATGAACCTCGTGGATTCGGAATTCCAGCGCAAGATTCAGGGCGAAACCGCCGACCTGCCACACACCCTCTCGCTGGGCGGTAGTGCCTCCAACACCATCCGCTGTATGGCTCGCCTCGGCGCAGAGGTGGGACTCATCGGCAAGGTGGGAAGGGACTCCACGGGCCACTTCTTTGAGCAGGCCCTCGAGAACCTCGGAGTGGACCCCCACATCTACCACGGAGTGAACCGCTCGGGTAGGTGCTTGGCCCTTGTGTCGCCCGATGGCGAGCGCACTATGGTAACCTACCTCGGTGCCGCCCTTGAGCTCTGCGAGGCCGACATCACGCCGAGTGTGTTTGAGGGCTACGATTGCCTCTACATTGAGGGCTATATGGTTCAGAGCCACTCGGTTATACGCCACGCTATCAAGACCGCCAAGGCGTGTGGACTGAAGGTGGCCATCGACCTTGCGAGCTACAACGTGGTGCTGGAGAACAGGGCCTTCTTGTTGGACCTTGTGGACAAATATGTGGACATCATCTTCGCCAACGAACAGGAGGCAGCAGCCTTCAGTGGCGAGCAAGACCCCGAAAAGGCTCTTGAGTTCATCGCCGCAAGGTGCGAGCTTGCCATCGTGAAGATTGGCACCCGAGGTGCGCTCATCAAGGAGCAGGGTGGCGAAAGGATACACGTGGGCATTATGGCCGCTGCCAAGAGGGTGGACACCACCGGTGCGGGCGACTTCTATGCCGCAGGCTTTATGGCCGGCTTGTGCCAGGGGCTTTCGTTGCGCCAATGCGGCACCATCGGAGCCATCGCTGCCGGCAAGGTGATTGAGGTGGTGGGCACCACCTTTGGCGAGGATGCTTGGAAGGAGATTTTCTCGCTCGTTGAGAGGGTAAAAACGGAGAAATATTTGTTCTAATACACACTCCCTCCCACGCATAAAAACAAAAGAAATTACGTCGCACATTGGGGCAAAACACACGTTAGGGTATGAATGTTACGATTGAGTTGGAGCGAATGGAATTTCGTGCTCCGCACGGCTGCTATGACCTCGAAAAAGTGGTCGGAAACCGCTTTGAGGTGGATGTGATGTTGATTGTTGAAATCGGCGATGCGGCGAAGGACGACGAGTTGTTGAAAAGTGTGAATTATCTGACCGTCTACGACCTCGTGGCGGAGCAGATGCAACGCCCCTCCGACACCCTTGAGAATGTGGCTTGGCGCATACAAGAGTGCTTGTATGGTGCTTTCTGTCAGATTGTTAGCTCAAAAATCAAGGTTTCCAAACTTGCACCCCCTCTCGGAGGTAAGGTCGAAAAGGTCAGCGTAACGCTAACAAAATAAGGTGTTTACACTTTTGTTGATAACCTGTTGAAAAACCAACAAAAACCCCTTGTTTTATCCAAAAATTAGTTTGAACTTTGTAGCAAAGTCGGGCCTCCCGGCTTTAGTTGTCTATGCTTTTGATTATCAAGGGCGTAGATTTTTTGGAGTCGAGCAAAATCGAAAAAATATATAAAAAGCTGGTAACTATGTCTGAAAAGATGGAGAACGGGGGCGTGTCCCCCGAACTGAAAGAGCTGAAATACGACGACGTTTTGGCCAACGCCAAAGAGTATTTCAAGGGTGATGACCTCGCCGCAATGGTGTGGGTGAACAAGTATGCGCTGAAGGACTCCTTCAACCGCATCTATGAGCCCTCGCCCGAGGCTATGCACCACCGCATCGCCAACGAGATTGCTCGTATCGAGAACAACTACCCCAACCCAATGAGCGCAGAGGATGTGTTTGGATTGCTCGACCAATTCAAATATGTCATCCCCCAAGGCGGTCCTATGACGGGTATTGGCAACAATCTCCAGATTGCCTCGCTGTCGAACTGCTTTGTAATCGGCCACCGCAACCCCGCCGACTCCTATGGCGGTATCATCCGTATGGACGAGGAGCAGGTGCAGCTGATGAAACGTAGGGGTGGTGTGGGCCACGACCTTTCGCACCTCCGCCCCGCAGGTAGCCCTGTGTTGAACAGCGCGCTGACCTCCACGGGTATTGTGCCCTTTATGGAGCGCTACTCCAACTCCACTCGCGAGGTAGCACAGGATGGCCGTAGGGGTGCTCTTATGCTCACCCTCTCCATCAAACACCCCGATGCAGAGCGTTTCATTGACGCCAAGACCGTACAAGGCAAAGTTACCGGTGCCAACGTGTCGATTAAGATTGACGATGAGTTTATGCGTTGCGTGCTCAGCGGCGAGAAATATGTTCAGAAGTTCCCCATCGACTCCGACAAGCCTCTCTATGAGAAGGAAGTTGATGCAACCGCACTGTGGGATAAGATTATCCACAACGCCTGGAAGAGTGCCGAGCCCGGTTGTTTGTTCTGGGACACCGTGTTGAGGGAGAGTGTGCCCGACTGCTATGCAGACGAGGGCTTCCGCACCGTTTCGACCAACCCCTGTGGTGAGATTCCTCTGTGCCCCTACGACAGCTGCCGTCTGTTGGCCCTCAACCTCTACAGCTATGTGGACAACCCATTCACCCCCGAGGCTGCCTTCAACCACGAGAAGTTCCAAAAGCACGTGGAGATGGCTATGAGGATGATGGACGACATCATCGACCTCGAGTTGGAGAAGATTGACCTCATCCACAAGAAGATTGGCAAGGACCCCGAGGAGTTGGATGTTCGTAGGGTTGAACTTTCGTTGTGGGAGAAAATCAGGGAGAAGGCTCTCAAGGGCCGCCGTACCGGTTTGGGCATTACCGCCGAGGGCGATATGTTGGCCGCATTGGGTATGACCTACGGCTCTGACGAGGCTATCGACTTTGCAGTAAGCATCCAAAGGGAACTCTGCCTTAACGCCTACCGCGCTTCGGTGAAACTCGCCAAAGAGAGGGGCTCGTTCCCGATGTACGACAACCTCAAAGAGGAGAACAACCCGATGATTGGCCGCATCCGCGAGGCCGACCCCGAGTTGTATGCCGATATGGTACGCTATGGCCGTAGGAACATCGCTATGCTGACCATCGCCCCCACGGGTACCGTGTCGCTGATGTCGCAGACCACCTCCGGTATTGAGCCGGTGTTCCGCCCCGTCTACAAGCGTCGTAGGAAGGTGAACCCCACCGACCAGAATGTGAAGATTACCTACAAGGACGACGTGGGTGATTGCTTTGAGGAGTATTATGTGTTCCACCACAAGTTTGTGGAGTGGCTCAAGATTACCGGCCACGATGTGGCCAACTTGGCTGACCTCTCCGATGCAGAGATGGATGCACTTGTTGCCGCCTCGCCCTACAACCACGCCACCGCAAACGACATCGACTGGGTGGCCAAGGTGAAGATGCAGGGTGCCATTCAGAAGTGGGTGGACCACTCGATTTCGGTTACCGTAAACTTGCCGAACAACGTTTCGGAGGAGTTGGTTGCACAGGTCTACAAGACCGCTTGGGAGTGTGGCTGCAAGGGTATCACCGTCTACCGCGATGGCTCGCGTAGCGGCGTGCTCATCGACACCAAGAGCAAGAAGAACCCCGAGGAGTCGCAGTCTACCGCACCCATCAAACGCCCCGCAGAGTTGGAGGCCGATGTGGTACGCTTCCGCAACGGCAAGGAGGAGTGGATTGCCTTCGTGGGACTCCACAACGGAAGGCCCTATGAGATTTTCACCGGTCAGATTGACGAGGAGTCGCTCTATATTCCCAAGTCCATCAAGAAGGGTTGGATTGTGAAAGTGAGGGAAGAGGATGGCACCAAGCGTTACGACTTCCGCTTCCAGGACAAGATGGGCTACCCCCACGTTATTGGTGGTATCTCTCGTCTGTTCGATATGGAGTTCTGGAACTACGCCAAGTTGATTTCGGGCGTGTTGCGCAACGGTATGCCCATCGTGGATGTGGTGAACCTTGTGGACAGCCTCCAATTCACCAGCGAGGGTATCAACATCTGGAAGGCAGGTGTGGCTCGTGCCCTGAAGCAGTACATCAAGGACGGCACCAAGAGCAAACAAAAGTGCCCCAACTGCGGTAGCGAGAGCCTCGTTTACCAGAATGGTTGCCCCACTTGCCACTCGTGTGGCTGGAGCAAGTGCTCGTAGTGGGAAGAACACCACGCAGGAATGTGGCGCAATCTTGAGAAGTAAAACAAGGGCGCACACAATCAAATATGTACTTTTTGGACCAGAGCAGGAACACCTGCTCTGGTCTGCTGTAAAAGAATAAGATACATTATGAAAGATAGTAAGAGGGGACTTGTGGCACTCACTCCGCTGATGGTGATGTTGGCGGTCTTTTTGGTGGGCTCAATCGTTGCGGGCGACTTCTACCGCATCCCCATATCGTTGGCCTTCCTTGTGGCCACAATCTATGCCCTGACCCTTTGGCGCAAGAACGGGCTGAACAAAAACGTGGAAAACTTCTCACGCGGGGCGGGCTCTTCGCGCATCCTCTATATGATTTGGATATTTGTCCTTGCGGGTGCTTTTGCCACCTCGGCCAAGGCTATGGGTGCGGTGGATGCCACGGTGCAGTTGGCCCTGAAGGCCATTCCGGGCAACTTTATGCCTGCGGGCATATTCCTTGCCACCTGCTTCATTTCGATGTCCATAGGCACCTCGGTGGGTACGATTGTAGCTCTGACACCCGTGGTTACGGGCTTGGCGAAACAGTTGGGCGTGGACACGGCGTGGATGGTGGCCATTGTGGTTGGCGGTGCCTTCTTTGGCGACAACCTCTCGTTCATCTCCGACACCACCATTGCCGCCACCCAAACACAAGGGTGCGCAATGAAGGATAAGTTTCGCACCAACCTGCGACTCGTAACCCCGGCAGCCATTATCGTACTACTGATATATCTTTTCAGTGGTGCCGGTGTGGGACAAGTGGAGACCATCGACTACACTTGGGCCGAAGCTGTGAAGGTGTTGCCCTATGCGTTGGTCATCGGCTTGGCACTCGGAGGTGTGAATGTGTTGGTGGTGTTGGCGTGCGGCATTTTGGCCACCGGAGTGGTTGGTGTGAGCACGGGTGCTATTGAGTTTTTTGCCCTCACAGCCTCGCTCGGGGAGGGTATGTGCTCAATGGGCGAACTCATCATCGTTACGATGTTGGCAGGTGGCCTGTTGGAACTCGTGAAGGTGGGCGGCGGACTCGACTACATCATCAGCGGGATTACCAAAAATATCAACAATCGCCGAGGGGGCGAGGGCGCAATCGCCTTGCTCACAATGCTTTCCAACGTGTGCACGGCCAACAACACCATCGCTATTCTGACCATTGGCGATATCTCTCGCAACATTGCCGGTCGCTTTGGGATTTCGCCCAAGAGGGCTGCGAGCCTCATCGACACCACCTCCTGCTTTGTGCAGGGCGTGCTCCCCTATGGTGCGCAGTTGCTTATGGCTTCGGGGCTGGCCGGCGTGTCGCCCGTGGCAATCATCCCACACCTCTACTACCCGATGTTGATTGGTGTAATGGTGGCAGTGTCAATATTTCTCGGCAAAAAAGAGGTGTTGTCCGACAAAATTTAATACATTTGTAGGATGTAGGAACGAATTGATAGCAAATAAGTTCAAAATAAATCACAAAAACAACCTATGAAATTTACAAAACTTTTCGCAATGGTGGCCGTGTTGGCAGTGGCCACAACCGCCTGCCAAAACGAGCCCGGAACTGAAGTTAACCCCAACCAAGAGGGTAAACTTATCTCGGTAACCCACTCACTCTATAACTTCAGTAGGGCTACCGACACCGCCTTTGAGGAGGGCGACCAGATTGGTCTGCACATCATCACCGATGATGCCTACCTCAACAACGCACTCTACACCCTCACCAATGGTAAACTCACCAGCGCAACGCCCAACTATTGGTATCAGGACGAGGAGAAGGTGGCTGACGTGTTGGCCTACTACCCCTACAACGCACAGGGTGCCTACTCGGCAGAGGGCTATGCTTTCGCGGTTCAGGCCGACCAGAGCAAAGAGGGCGCCTACGCCGCATCAGACCTTTTGATTGCTGCAACCACTTCCAAACCCACCGCAGAGGCTGTTGAGCTCCCCTTCAGGCACGCCGGCTCGAAGGTTGTTGTGAAAATCAGCAACGACTCTGACGATGTTGTTAAGGATGTCTACATCAGCGGCGTTTACACCGCCGCAACCTTCAACTTCAAGAGTGGCGAAGCTACCGTTAGTGGAGAGAAGGCAACCATCAAGGGCGCTGTTGCCGGCAACGACTGGACAATGATTGTTGTTCCCCAGCAGAGTGTCAGCCCCAAATTGATTGTTACTACCACCACCGAAGGTCAGTACACTTTCAATATTGCTGCCGCAACAGACCTCGTGGCAGGTAAGGTTGCAACCGCCAACCTCACCATCAGCAAAGAACTCGTTAGCACCGACTTCACTCCCGAAATTAGCGACTGGGAGAGCAACGGCAACATCGAGTTCAACCCCAGCGAGGGTAATACCCCCGGCGAGGGCGAAGAGGGTGGTGACGACCCCGTTGTGCCCGAGAAACCCTTCGTATCTGAGGCTTCCGAGTTGGGCGTTGTTGGCTCGTTTGCAGCAAGTGGTTGGGCTAATGATGTTGTTCTCTACACCACTCCCACCGAGGGCTTGCTCGTAGCAGAGGGTGTTGAGTTTGCAGCATACAACGAATTCAAGATTCGCACTGTTGGCAGTTGGAAAGAGGGTGATGTTAATGTTGGCGCAGGCGCAGTAAACTACATTCAGGCAAATAAATATTTTACCGCTTCGGATGCTAGTGGTGTTGGTAACATCTTTGTTGAGGCCGCAGGCACCTATGATATTTACTACAATGTGAACACTTTGGTTGTTTATCTTATGACCGCAGGTACCGACATTGCCGAGGCTACCGAGCAGACAGAGAATGGCAAAGAGCCCGTGTTTGAGGAGCCTGAGGTCTCCGATAATGTGCTCTATCTTGCACCCGGCGTGTGGAGTGCAGATGGCGCTTGGTTTGCCGCATACTTCTTCAATGATGGTGGCAATGTTTGGAACAAAATGACCGACAGCGATAGCGATGGTGTTTATGAGGTGAATATCCCCACCGGCTTTGAGGTTGGTAGTGTAATCTTCTGCCGTATGGACCCGGCCAAGAGCGTGGTTGATTGGTCGAGCAAGTGGAATCAGAGTAATGACCTTACCATTGGTGAGGAGAACTTGTACACAATCTCCGATTGGGGCCAGAACACCGATGTTTGCCCCGGTACTTGGAGCGTGAAATAAGCGCTGCGATAATGCAGAGAGGCCCGTCCTCTTTGCACACGAAAAGGCTCGGAGAACTCTCCGGGCCTTTTCGTGTTTCTGAGGGGAGGGACAAAAAGAGCTACAGGGGCCTCTGGACCGATTGGGCCCACTAAGGCCCAAAAAGCCATTAAGGGCTTTAAGGCAGACGAAATACAGCGCCTTCGGCCGGTGGCCACTTTGCCGCCAACCTGCTGACCCGCTACACGGGCGCAGAATAATCGGTAGATGCCAACCGCCTGCCTTATGGCAGTCGTGGCAAGAGGCAGGCGTTGCCAGTTTTGTGCAGTTGGAAGGTCGGCACGCTTCCCAACCTTGCGATTCCATTTAACCACCCCTTTCGTTCCTATCACTCCTATTGCTCCTCGCGGAAGACAAGGCACAAAAAAGAGAGGAACAATGTTCCTCTCTTTTTCTCTTGTACCCGGAGCCGGGATCGAACCGGCACAGGGGTGAACCTATTGGTGTTTGAGACCAACGCGTCTACCAATTCCGCCATCCGGGCATTGAGGACACAAAGGTACGCATTTATTTCAATTTTCAAAACCTCTGACCTCTTTTTTTTATTTCACCCCACTCGGAGTCTCTTTTTTTGATATGGCGTGGCTCCATTCGCCACCCCAATAATCCACACAGCCCTACGTCAAACTCATCATAAACCCCACGCCGAGTTCGCGTAACCCCTACGTCAGCCCCACGTCTGCCCACACAATCTCGCGCGGTCCTACAACAAACCGGCCTCCTCCAGCTCCTCAATCGAAGCATCGCGCACACAGCGAGGGGCCGCAACGGCGGTGTCGTTGTTGTTCATCTGAATGGCGTCACTATTGCCACTATCTTTTCGCACAGCCCAGCCAATCTTGCCCGTTTCGTGGGGGATGGAGCCATTGCTACCGAAGGAGTAGTAGGTGCGGCAGAATATCTGGTTGTCGGCCAAAGCGTTGAAGTAGTTGAAGATGATGGACATCTCCCTCTGGTTGGGCAGTCGATAGCCCTCCGGGCAGTGGCCCGTGGCAACGCTGTCGCCCACATCGGTGATGTAGTTGTTGTGGCCGAGGAAGTTGTTTGTGTAGCCGAGTCCGGTTATGTTGGGCAGGGTGTTGCGAGTGCCGCTGTAGACATAGAACTTCTTGGAGAGGCGGTTCATCTCGCTCTTCTCGTCGCCAAAGACCAGTTCTTGAGTGGTTTGGTAGCGCAGCGCCTTTTCGTTGAGGCGGGTGCAGGTGATGGAGTAGTCCTCCTCGTTTGTGTCAACGTAGTCCTCCGGCATCTCGGTGAGGTCGTAGTTGTTTTGTTTGGTCTCGTTGGTGGTGCCAAGGTTGCGCATACAGCGGATTGTCCACGTGGAGAGGCGCACCGAACCACCATCGGTAGACCAGCTGTAGGACTCCGATAGGGTGGAGGTAGAGGCTACCTCCTCGCCCCACAAGACAATGGGGTTGTTGCTGGCATTGGTGCCACTGGCGGTGCTTGACACAACGTGCTGGCGCCACCTGTTGCCCTCCATTTCGGCTTGGGTGCGGTTGTAGAGCCTCGAGTCGAAAGTCAGCAGGTCGGAGCCGATGGTCATACCCACCAGCTGACGAATGGATGCTGTGTACCACCTAATCTCGTCTTGGTCGATGATGCCGTTGCCATTGTTGTCCCTGTTTCGGGTCATACACGAGTAGCGTAACATTTTGTACTCATCGTTTAGCTCAGGCTGGTCGTTATCCACCTCAAAGTTCACATACTTATTCCACAACACTCCCTCTTTAAATTGGGTGTTGCTTGTGAAGAGTTCCCACTCCTTGATGGTGTTGAGTCGGCCATTGTATTGGTCGGTGTTGCCACGGTTTGCGTTGGTCGGGTTGGCGTAGGAGCTTGAGCCGTAGGACCAGTGGGCGTCATACTCATCCACGTGCTCTACGCCCCAGGCGGTGTGGAAGGAGGTGTTGTCGGGGTTGGTGTCGTAGATACTCTGGATGGGTTTTTGCTGAATGGTAACCACGGAGCCGGTGGCGCGACTCTCCTTGTCGCTGGAGGTGAAGGAGTCGCTCAGGATGTACATATACCTATCCTTTGAGACATTGACATACTGCTTCCAGAAGTCGTCGGCAATCTCGGCGTTGGGGTCGCGCGGGTCGTAGTCGTAGTAGAATTCGTCCACGAAGGCCGTAACGCAAATCTTTGGCCCATTGGGGTCTTTGTCGAAGGCTCCGAGGCTACTGATGCCCGTGGTTTCGTCCAAGCCGGAGAGGTATAGTTTGTGTTGCTCTCCGATGTATTTCACCAGCTCGCTGACATTCATAATGCCATCGGGGTCCTCGCTGATGGTCTTGTTGGTGTAGTCGCGGCGGGCTGTGGTGTAGATACCATCGTTCAATTTGTTCACGCGGAATTTCACCCAAAGGTAGTCCAATCCCGGGGGGATGATGTCGTTACCCTCAATGTCAATCTCCGGGCCGCCCTCGCCGAAGGGTGTGCTGACGAGCCACGTGAGGGGCTTGTCGCCACTGATGTTTTTTGCGTGGAAGGTGAGTGTGCGTGATGCGTAGTGGCAGTCGCACACAGCAATCTCCTCCTTGGCCACCACCACACTACCAAAGGCTGCCGGCTGGGTTTCGCCCGGCTGGCGACCATCCACAACGCTCTGGCCACGTGCATCCACTTCGGTGGTTACGCTGTTCACGCCATTGATGGTTACGGTGTAGTTGTAGTAGGTGTTGCGATTGACATTAAAATTGTTCACTCCTTCGGCGGTTGGGGCACTGCTGCTGCCGAAGTCGCCGAGGTGGAGGATGTACTCCAAGTCGCCGCCGAGTTCTTGACCCTCCTGCTCGCCTTCGAGTTCCACCTTGATGGTACACTTGATGACTGCATAGGAGGAGTAGTTGTCGGCATACATAAAGTCCCTGTTGCCCTCGGAGTCGTTTTTGTTCAACCACCAACTCCCATCCTGCTCTTTGATTTGCCTGCTGCGCTCAAAGAAGGGGATGTAGTTCTCCACCGAGGCATTGGTCAGCGGGATTGTCTGCTTGGGGCTGCGGCGGTTTTCGAGCATATAGAACCAACTCTCGTAGGTGCTGATGGTGCGACCCGTGCCTTCGTCCATCGTTTGGTTGAGCTTGTCGAAGCCTTCGTAGTCGCGCGAGAAGAAGTCGTCACTGCTCTCTCCGCTGTCGTAGCCACTCGTCAGCGGGCTGTCGCCATAGCCGCGGGTGGCGTAGGAAAAGACATAGGCGCTGCGGGGAACATTCACCACCCTGATTTCGGCATTCTCAAGGCTCTCCACCTTGGGGCCCTGTGTGAGGGTGATGTGTACCTTGGCGTCCAAGTGGAAGAGTTTGAGGATGGCGGTTTCGTAGGAGCCATCACCGTCGTTGTCTGCCGAAACGGTACCATCCGTAGCGATGTGCACGTTTTGGAGCGCACCTGTCATCTGAAGGTAACCATTGCGGGAAACGGTGCTCTGCACCATTGTTCCCTTGGTGCGCAGAAGTTCGCTTTCGGTGGCAATCTGCGAGAGTCGGTCGGAGGATATATCGACCATATCGGCGTCCAAGTTGGCCACGCCATAGATACGGTAGGTGTCGGCGGGGTCGGAGGTGGTGTGGATTTTGATTGTACCGGTGGTGAGTCGGCTGCTCACATCGGTCGAGTTGCTCACCCACCAGCAGTCGTCCGTGGCATTATCGACCTCGCCCTTGGTGCTCTTTTGGTTTTTGCTGTCGAAGTAGCGCGAGTAGACCTTGTCGCCGGATGCGTCAAAGATGTAGATGTAGATGTTCCTCACGCGGTTTTCCTCAAGGTCGTTGAGGTTTTCGGCTCGGGTTTGCACCACGAGTTCGTTGGCAATGCCGGAGAAGTTAAGCACAATGCAGTCGGCCGACTCTCCGCCACGACTGCCTGTGGAGTCGAGCCCGCCGATGTCGTTGGTACACCCCACACCCACACAGGCCATTGCTGCCAATGCGATGGTTGCCACAAGGGTTGATATGTTTTTTCTTCGTATCATTCTAACTATAAATAGAATAGCGTTATTTCTGTTCATCATTCACCCCTCCACCGTCGGGGTGTCGGGTGCTCGTTCCACTCGCCGCGCGCTTAGTCGAAGGTAACATCGCCACCGCCACTGCCCCACGGCTGTACCTCAAAGTTGAAACTGCCGAGTTGCGGGTTGTAGAAGATGTTCACACCGAGTCGGAAGTGCTCGTTTCGGTCGATGCGCATAAGGGGCGACACGCCACCCAACGCATTGATGTAGGTCATCGCCTTGTCGTGCACGTAGCTACCCTTGAGGTCCTCGCTTGCCACGCCACTCCAAGCGGTCTTTTCGCTGATTTCGCGCAAGTACCATCGTTGGTTGTTGCTGTTTGGGGAGCTGCTTGTGCCTCGGTTGGTAACCGAGAGGCCGGAGGAGGTGGCATTTACAAAGTAGTAGGTCCTTCTCCAGCTGCCGCTTGAGGTGTAGAAGGTGCGGCCGCTGTTGCTTCCTATGGTGAAGGTGGTGGCATTGGCCGCCGCCACAACACTTATTGCCGAGTTGTTGCTTCTCAGGTAGAGGTCTTGCCCCACGTTGCGGATGGTGCTGGTGCTGTTGCCCGTGAACTCCCACAAAAAATCATTCTTGTTGGCTGCCGTGATGCTGTTGGCGGTCCTCCACTCCAACACTCCGGAGTCGTTCACACACAGATACCTGCCCACACCTCTGTTGTAGAGCACATAGTGGTGTCCGGCAACGATTTCGGTGTGGTTGAGCCCCTCGTTAATGGCCGTAGTTGCGGAGTAGGTGGGATAGCTGCCGCTGTGGTTAGTAACCACGCTAATGGCAAAGCCCAAGTTGTAGAGCGCCTCCTCGTCGGTTTCGTAGATGTAGTCGTCAAAGAGCACCGTGGTCGCATCGTTGGTAATCAACTGCGTGGTGGAGGGGAGGCTGAAGTTGCGGTAGGTGTTCCCACTTGGCACCGTGTAGTCGTGGTTGAAAAGGTAGGCCTTGGATGCATTGAAAGGCGAGGTGGTCAGGTTGGCCAAAAAGACCTTGTAGTTGCTGTCGGTTACGTGGTTGTTTACCACCAGCGTGAGCCTACCGACAACCCTCTCCAACTCGCCCGACACGAGGTTTACGCCCTGCTTGAGGGTGGTGGTTATGATGGCCGTCATCGGCATCCCGTTCTCCTCGGTAAATGCGGGCGTGGCAGTGCCGCTGAGCTCACTCAACAACATCTCGCGCAAGCCGCTAACGTTTGCTCCGTGGACGGTGTAGGAGCTCAAATCAATGGGCGTGTTGGCCACAAGGAATATGTCGTGGGTACCACGCTCCATATTGTCAAACGACACAAGAGCCTCGGTCCTCTCTGCGTTGAACTCGGCATTGTCCTCGTCCATCACAAGCGACTTGTAGACCACATTGTCTTTGGTTACCAACACCGTGAGGTTGTTCATCTTCTCGCCTGCCATAGCGCTGCCCGCGCCGCCAATAGCACGACCATCGCCCACCGGAGCCGCCCCCACAACTATCTGCAACGAGGCGTCTTTGGGACCACCACCACTGCCCACTTCGGGTACCTCCGGCCCAATGTTGTCGCAACCAACCAAGGCCAGCAGAGCCACTATGGCCGCAAGGAATATGTGTCTAACTCTCAATATCATCGTAATCTCGTTTGTTAAAGAGTAATTAGTAAAGAGTAATTAGTAGTTTTTTTACTCCTTTCTACCCTCGCTTACTCGCAACTTTCTCAATTTTCAACTTTCAATTCCAAAACAGACGCCCCCGCTGCTGCGCAGCACCCCCTCTAACTCAGAGGGGGAAATTTTCAATTTTCAATTTTCAATTCTCAATTCTCCCCCTTACTATATGTAAACGTCCTCGTTGGACTTCAGTGTGGTCCACTCCTTGATGCTCACCGTTACGTTCAGCGAAGCACCGCTGATGTGCATCGTAAAGAGGTATTTCTTGCCCGGCTCCAAGGTGATTTCGGGCAGGTAGGCACGGTGGAGTGCTTGGTCGCCCACCTCGGTTTTGAACACAAAGGATACTTTGTTGGCCGCAATCTGCTGCGGAATGGCGAACACCACACCCTCACCATCAAAGGCTATGGCTCCGGTGTCTTCGCTCTTGCCGATGGCCCTACTTCCTGTCCACTTATAGTTGTTGTTGGATGGAGTTGCGGGGGTCCAGTGGATGGTGGTTGGGGTGTCGCCGGCCTTCCTTATGCCATAGTACAACACGCCCGAGGCGGCAATGCCGTCGATGTAGGCCTCGGTGAGCTTGTCGCTATCATCGCTTGTGTGCACCACCTTGAATTGGAGGGCCGAGAGCACGTGTTGGAACGCCAACCTGACCTTATCCACACCTTCGGGGTCCTGAATGGGGTTGCGCATCGTGCGGGCCACCATAAGGTCGAACTTGTTGGTCTGGGTGTAGTAGTTGAGCACCAACTTGGTTGCATCGCTCATCGCCTGGATGTTTTCGGGTGGTAGGCCTGTTTGGGGGCTTGTGCCATCGGGGTTGTAGGGCACAAAGGCTCTGAACTCGTGGTCCATCAGTCGGTGCCACGGACGGCGGGGCTCTTCGTCGGTGCCGCAGTTGTAGAGCGAGGTGTCGCCATAGACCCATTGGTTGGTGTATGTGTCGCCCTTTGCGTCGGTGTAACGTGCGGTGTAGTAGAGAGTTTCGGGGTGGTTTTCGAAGATGGGGTCGCCCGTTTCATACATACCGAACACGGCGATTTTGTGGTTGGCGAGGTTGCTTTCCACAAGGGCAGAGGAGCCTGCGCCTGCACGTCCTTCCTTCTCCTCGGGGCTTTCGGTTTGTTGTTTGGCCAATTCGGTGGGCGCACCAAAGGAGAGCAACGGCTCTGTGCTGCCATCCGAGGGGATGTTCACCTCGGGGGCTTTGCAGGAGGCCAATGCTGCCACCACTCCAAGTGCCAAATATGTCGCAAATCTTCTCATCCTAATCCAAGTTGTCCGTTCCTTTTTTATGTGCTTCCCACCACCGCTGCCGGTCGTTGCTTTCTCACCCCTTCACGCTGCCGAGCCTCTCTGCCGTATGTGGTCTTTGTTCTCCACCAACCACCCCCTTACGGCTTGGCTCCTCTAGTCGGTGAGGCCCGTGATGCTGTCGTGTAGGAAACTTATCTTGTTTGTGTATATCTTCAGTGTGTAGGCATACTGTCTGCCTGGTTCCCAGAGTGCATCTTTTTCTATCTCAAGCACTTGGTTGGGTAGGGTGGCGTCCTCGTAGAGGAAGTCGCACACAAGCACGACCTTCATTTTTGCCATTTGTGGCATCAACCACACGGGGGCACCGAGGGAGCGTATTTCGCCCGGGGCCACGACCTCTGCGCCTTCAAAGAAGGGCTGCTTGTAGTGGTTGCCGCTTGTGCTCCACGAGGGGGTGGGGAGCGACACAAACGAGCCTTGGTGTCGTAGCTGCTCCACCGATAGTGAGCGCACCCTCACGCTGACGTGTTCGGGCAGGTGTGGGATTACCGAAAATTGCACCGCGCAGAGGGCACTCGTAAATGGTAGGTTTACCACACCGCCACTCGCTCCATATTTCTTGTCATACACAGGGCCGGCCCACATCAACTCTCGGCTCTTTTCGTTCAACACATCCACATTGTTGAACATCACGCCATTTTTGTACGAAAACTCTGCTTGTGCATCGGCGGGCGAGTAGGCGGCAACGGTGATTTGCTTCAGAACGGGCCACTTGCAGGGCTCTGCGGTGTTCCATTCGGAACCGTTCCACGCCACCTCTTGGTTGTTCACCAACACCTCGGCGTGGGAGCCACCATACTCCCAAGAGAGGTTTTCGTCGAGGGCCATAACCCACACACCAAATTTTTCGTCTTTGGGGTAGATGTTTGAGGGAGTTGCGGACTCCTCAACACTGCCACCGCCCTGCATTACCTGCGAGGCGACAACGATGGGCTCATAGGTGATTGCACCAAGGTCGGGCCACGTCCTCTCGGCGCAACCTCCCAACAGCAGGAGTGCTGCTGTCGCCAAGGTTGCGAGGAGTGGTGTTGCTATGTGGCAAAGCGGTTTCATCTATCTGTTTGGTTTGTTTGTGCTTGTCTTTATTGTTGTTGGTCTTGCGCCCTAATCAATGGTGATTGTGTAGTCGCCGCCATCGGCCCAGTCGGCAGAGATTGTTGGCTTGTCGAACTCGATGAACGAGGGGGCACCCTTGTCCCACGTTAGGTAGTAGGTGTAGACCTGCCCCGGTCCCCAGTGACTGTCGGTAAACTTTTCTCGCAGGTTGATTACCACGTTGTGCACAGCATTGTCCTTGGTGTCGTGCCACTCCACGTAGATTTCGGCCTGCGTTCCCTCGGCACCCTCAAGGTGCACCTGTGGCAGTATCAACATCTTCTCTCCCACCTTGGTAACGCCAACGATGAGGTCAATACCCGTGGGGTTGGCCGCATCCTGGGTGTAGTCATAGACCACAAAATCCTTCGACTCGCCCGCTGCTCTGGTCCACCTCTCCGTGGCCGAGGAGAAACTACCCTTTGTGGCCAACTGCCTCAGCTCCACCTTCCTGACGTGGATGTGGTATTGAATACCGTCTTCCTCATATTCCGACACCAAGCCGGCCACGATTTGCACCTGCGAGAGCACGTGTCGGAACACCGTGGGCACCCCGTTGGGTGTGTTCTTGTAGGTGCGGTCTTTCTGCCCTGCGCCCACCTCGGCAATCATCAGGTCTATCCCCTTGAGTTGCTCCGAGGCGGTATCCCAATCGGTAACGATGGTGGCGTCTTGGGCGATGTCGATGGAGATATTGGTTATTTGGTTTCCGAGGTTGTCGGCCCACGGTGAGTGTGCGAAGAAGGTGAGGGTGTGGGTGTAGGGCCAGAGTTGTTTGGGGTTGGCCACCCACGCTCCGAGGCCCTCGTTCCACTCCACCTTGACACCTGCAAAGTACTCCTCTGCGAGGTCGTTCTTGCTCTGGTCCCAGAAGTAGTCGCGTGGCATCCAGTAGGCAGTGGCGGCAAATGGGCGGTCGGTGGGGTAGACAAGTTGTTCACCCGCACGCACCACGTCGGGAAGCCCCACTACGGTCTGAAATCCGATAGTGTTCTCCTCCTGTGGTATCGGCTCGGGGCCGAAATTGACACACCCCGCCAAGGCGAGGGCCAGGGCCATTGCTGCGAGTAGTGCCGATATGTGCGCTCTGGTGTTTAACATCCTTACAACCAAATCTCTGTTTTCTTCTTTTTTCCCCCACTCACGCCTATTCTATTGTCGTGTGTGGGCACAATACACAAAATCTTGTGTTTGTCTGTTTGTGCCCCGGGGGAGTAGTCGGCTCCCTCCGAGGCTTGGTTGGCGCAGGAGGCTTGTGTGCCTTTGCGCCTTGGGTTTGTTCTATGCCACCGTATTAGATTTCGATGGTGTAGGAGTTTTCGCTGGACTCGTCCCAACCCTCTTCGGTGGGAGCCCAAATAATCTGCTCAACATCACCGATGGTGAGGTTGTAGCTAATCAACTCGTTGATACTCCAACGCTGGTCTACGCTGTCGAGGTCGTGGAGCGAGATTTTAACATTCACGGTCTCGGTAGCGGAGCCACTCTCTACGGTGTAGGTAACCTCCAGCTGGCTGGCCGAGGTGAATGCCTGAGGAATAACATAGATGTGGTCCAGGGGCACAGCAGTGGTTACGTCAGTTACGGTGATGGCGCCGTCAAACAACACACAGCTCTCGCTGCTGGGGCCGGCAGCCACAGTCCAATAGTCGTTCACACCGGTGGTGCCGGGAACGTGGTTGTAGGGCATAGTGTAGGTACCGGTGTGGTAAACACCATTGAGTTTCACCTGGGTCAGTGTGATGTCACGAACATCATCGGCAGCCTTGGTGATACCAACCTTGATTTGGGTGAGTTTGTGGCGGAACACGGTGTTCACGGGGTTACCCTTTGCCTCTTTCACGATGTCGGCAACCATAAAGTCTATGTTTTTGTTGGTCTCCACGCTGAAGTCGGCAAACACATAGTTCCTGTTTGCGTCCCAGGTACGGGTTGCGGAGATGCCCTCAGGAGCATAGGCGAAGAAGGTCAGGCTACCCTTGGCAGGCCAATAGTAGGCGGTGCTGGTGGTCCAAACGGTCTCGCCACCGAGCGACCTCTGCTCAACCCTCTCGTTGGCGAAGTACTGTGCGGCGGTGGTGTGTACACCGGCCCAAGTCTCACCCTCATTCAAGAGGAAGGCAGCTGCCACAAAGTGGTTGTGGCTGGTGTAGGCGGCACGGCCATCGGTCTGCAAACCCGAAACGGTTGCAAAGTCGATACGCTCGCCCTGTGCATAGTTGCCCGAAAAATCAACATCGTTCTTTACGCAACCAACGAGTGCTGCACAAGCGGCTGCAATAGCGAAAATCTTTTTCATAGTGCTAATTGTTAGGTTAAAAAGTGAGTAAATTTAGTTAATTGTTTTGAATTGTTTGTTGTTTGTTGTTTGTTTTGTGTTTTTTTTGATTTTTCCTTTTTGTTTGTTTTTATGTCCGTTTTTATGTCTGTTTTTTGTCTTATTTTCGTTTTGTAACGTTGGTCTTGCGGCCCACTCTCCGAGGGGTGGCTACAAAATTACCCAGTGGTGCTCCTCTTGCCAATCCTCCATCTCCGGCAGGAAACCACCACCCGCAGTCGGCGGCGTAGTGGGCGGGTCTATCACAATGGTCTGGTCCAACAACAACCAATTGTGCTGCCTGCACAGGTCGCTCTCAAAGAGGTGGGTGATGTTGTACTCTCTGGTTTCGGTACGGCCATCCACGGTGTTGATGTCGAACGAAATCCACAACTCGTTGTTGCTATCCTCAATGCGTCCAAAGGTGTTGAACACATTGCACAAGACCGCTTTGCCATCGTCCTCACTCTTGACCAGCGTGAGGTAGACGGCCGTTTCGGGGTTGTCAACCCTCTTGCGCCCGCCAATGAGGTTGCTACCCGCAACGCCCGAAATCACCGCCTGCGCACTCGACACCCATTGGAGTCCCTCCACCTTCACCTGAAGGTAGAAACTCTCCACCACCGAGGAGGCCTCGGCATAGATGGTGTGCATCTCATCGTGCCACGGGATGTGTTCTTTGGGGTTGGTGGCCACCAGAACGTGGTCGGGTTGGTAGCGGATGTCAAGCCTTTGGCCCACACGGGTGTTGAAGCGGCTGGAGAGCAACTCCGACACGGGGTCCGAATAGGCTTCGATGGTGCTGTGGCTGTGGTCGTTGCGGATTTGGGCGGAGCGAAGGTCAAAGTTGTAGACAACCATCTCGTAGTCGCCGGGGAGCACACCCACACGTCCCGAAATCACCCTGTTGCCATCCGCATCCGTAGAGAGCGAACTGATGTAACTCTCGCCCACAATCTTGCTCTTGCCGGGCTCGTAGAACAACACGCGCAACATCTCGGGCTCCACTTTGGGCAGCGGGATGTTGGGGTTGTAGATGTCGCACGTTACGTTGCGCAGCGAGCGGGTGTTAATCGTTACCTTCAACTCCGTGGTGAAGTTGGGGTCCAGCAGGGGCCTGCGCTGGCAACCTGCCACCGCCAGCACCACCACGAGGGCCGCCAAAAGGTATGTTCCCAACCTCTTCATCATTTGCGCCCTCCTTTCGTGCCGATGGTGATGGGTACCACAAGCGACACCTCTGCTTTGGTGGGGCCAAACCAGTGGAGTCGTCCGGAGTTGAACTTATCTCGTATGAGGTCCTGCCAATCGTCCGTGGGAACGTAGTGGCGGTAGGGGATTTGTGCATAACCAACCGAGAGCGAGAACTCGAGGTTCATACGCTTACCGATGGGGGTGGAGTAGCCGTAGGTGAGGCCCGCACTCCAGAACTCGCCCTGGTAGCAACCCCACGTGCGAGCCTGAAAGTCGAACATACCACTCATCGCATAGGCACCAACAAAGTGTCCAACGAGCCTATCTCTGGCCACAAAGTTCTTCCTTGCAGCCACGGGCTTCGGCGCAAACCACCACCTTGCCTCGCCACCAATGGAGAGCAACTGCAAACAGTAGCGGTTGTCTTCGCTCAGCCACCATGGACAGATGTGGTTGTAGACCAGCGAGAAACGGTCGCCAATGGGAGCCTCCACCGCAAAGTTCACCACCGAGCCCAAGTCGTAGAGTGCGTTGGTCTTGAGGGCTAATATGGTCTTGGTGGCCGGGGTGGTATGTTGTGGCTTGGTGGGGTGTTGCAGTCCCTGTATTGTGGACTGTGTCCACACGCCCGCAGGCTCTCCATCCAACCCAATGGACGTGGACTTCGGCGCGGCAAGCCTCATAAGTGGCAGAGGGGTGTCGAATGCGGGGAAGGGCAGAGCGAGGTTGTCCTCCGACCAGTAGAGTATGCAGGTTGCTGCGGTACGCAGGTAGGGGAGGATGTTGCGGCGAACATAGGAGTAGGGCCTTCCACCGCGCAGCCTCATCAGCTGACGCATCTTTTTGTCGGGGTGTACGCCCTCCTTGCGCAACACCTTGAGCACCTCTTTCTTGTGGGGCACCTTGCGGTCGGCCTCAATCATCTGGATGAGGCCCGCGTAGTCCTCGCCTCGTGCGTTGGTGCGGATTTGTTCCAACGAAAGGCTCTTGTAGTTCTTCAGCAGCCAATACTTGGTGGTGCCGGCACGCTTTTGCGATAGGCGGTCGTTGTAGGATACGGTACCCTCGGGCGATGCGTGGGCAACGATGACGACGCTGTCTACACGCACGCCTTGTGCGTCAAAAAACTTGTTGAGTGTGGAAATGCTTTGGCTGTTGGTGAGATAGGAGCTATCGAGCACCCATTTGTCGTGGCGGAAGTAGAGCGTGACGGCAAGTCGATGTGGCTCCCTTTGCTGGGCCCACAACGACACACTACACAGCAGTGTGGCAATCAATAGAACAATTTTTTTGCCTTGTGCACTCATCACCTCTTCATTTACCTAAAAACGCCAACCACCACGGAGGGGCAACACACCTTTGCAGGGGGCGTTGCTGTTGGCGCATACTTCACCCATATAACAAATATATACAAAAATCCTCCTTTGAAGTGCAATAAAACACTAAAAGTGTTTTTAAGATAGGTATTATGTCGTGATTTACCCCCCCCCGTTAGAGAATATTGAGTATCCATTTGGGACAAATTGCACATTTTGGGGTGTTTTGTGCCCTACGACTCACAAGGTTTTCCTCGTCGGCATATCCACCATAATGGGCTCAGAGGTCCTTAGGGGGCAGGGTTGGGTTGGTGGTTGGTGGTGGGAAAAATGAACAAGGTGTTCATTTTGCTTTGCCGGCTGTAAAATCCGAAGTTTGCCCCCACCTCAAAAAAACACGGGTATCGAATTATCCGATACCCGTGTTTGATAACTCTTTGTTCGTACTCTGGTTGCATCCTGCTCGTCCCCCGCTTGAGCTCTACTCGTACCCAGGTTGCACCCAGGTTGCGGACCAAGCCCTACTCCTCTTTGGCGATGGACTGTCGCCACTCCTGCGGAGTTTGGCCGGTGTAGCGTTTGAAGTAGCGGCAGAAGAACGATGGGGTTGCAAAGTTCATACGCTCGCTCACAATGGTGGTCGATATGCCGGCGTTGAGCAACAGTCGCTTGGCATTCTTAATCACAGCGTCTGCAATCATATCCGAAGGGGTCATACCGGTTACACGCTTGATTTTGGCCGAGAACTTCTTGGGTGTAAGTCCGAAAAGGTCGGCATAGAACTCCACGTCGCGGTGCTCAAACGAGCTGGTAATCAGCATCATATTAAACCTCTTGGCCAGCTGCTCGTTGGCCGAAACATCCTTCACTGCAAGGTTGCGGCGGAGGAAAATGTCCACCAATTCGGAACGCAGAATGGCCAAAATGTTGCGGTCAATGTCGGCGCGGTTATAGTTGCGGTAGTTGACCGAAGAGGCCGCAATGTACTCCATCAGTGCGCTGATGACCTTGTTCTCCTGCTTAAGTAGCGATATTACAGGCATTTGGCGCAAGCGAGGGAAGGTGTTCACGATGCTATCCACCGACGACTCCTCGTTGATGCGGCCCACGATTGTGGAGGCCAAAAAGTCGGGCGACACGGTGGTAAACCTACAGTAGGTGCCCGCAAATACGATGAGCATCTGGCCTGCCTTGATGGTGTGGGAGGTGCCATCAACCGACACCAACAAACTGCCGGCCCTGCATATCCAAATCAACACGCCGTCTTTGAGCATAATGCTTCGGTCCACTGTCGATTTAGTCATCTTGTCGCCACTTGCAATCTCAAAGTAGTGGAACGAGGGCTCGGGGCGCAGTTGTAGACTTTTGACAATGAAATCAAAGTCAAACACTAAACTGTGTTGTTGGTTTTGTGTCGGTGTCATAACTAAATGGTTTTGCGGTCGTTATGGTGTGTGCCGTGTGTGAGGAATTCCAGCAAAAACGCACCCTTACGGCTTCGTCTTTAACCCTCTTGGTGTGCAACTTTCCAAAACAAATGTAGTGGTTTACCAAAAAATGCAACGTTGGAATTGGTGGTTTCTCCACAAAAAACGTACAATTTTAACACGATTTTTGGCCACGGCGGAAATATTGCACACAAATATAAGGAGAAAATAACACATTGATACTCTTTTGTGGTAAAAAAAGAGAGCAAGGTGGGGAGTTATCGACCATTTTGGCCACCCATAATATCGAGCAATTCGGTGGTGATGGCCTGCTGGCGTTGCTTGTTGTATTCAAGGGCGAGGTCGGCAATGAGGGTGTCGGCATTGTCGGTGGCCGCCTGCATCGCCATCATCCTTGCAGCGTGTTCCGAGGCCGAAGCCGAGAGGGCTGCGGCATAGATTTTCAGGGTTATTTGTCGGGGCACAATGGAGGCTATCAACTCCGTGCGGTCGGGCTCCAGAATGTACTCCGTGGTGCGTGCGCCCTCCTCTGCGGCAGGGCCAATCTCTATGGGCAGAAGTTGTTCGCACACAAGCCTTTGCGTGCCGGCCGAAATGAACTTGTAGTAGACCACATCCACCCTGTCGGTGTGCCCCTCGGCATAGGCCGTCATCATCCTTCGGGCCACCATTTGGGCCATCTCATAGGTGGGTCTGTCGGCAAACTCTTCGTGTCCCTCTTCGTGGGCGATGCCGAGTCGGTGCAGCCCCTTGGCGAGTTGTTCGCCCACGGCCACAACCTCCACCTCGGCTCCCTGCCGTTGCCACTCTCCGACCACTCCGGCGGCCTTGCGCACCACGTTGCCATTGTAGGCACCGCAGAGGGTACCGTTGGATGCAAAGGCAATCACCGTTGCCCTGCCCACGGCCTCGTGCTGTGTGGCCAACGCAATGGGGGGCACCCCCTCGCCACCAACAAGGTGGGAGGTAATCGCCTGCAACTCATCGGCATATGGCACAAGCGCACCTATGGCCCTCTGGGTGCGGTGCAACTTGGCGGCCGCAACCATCTTCATAGCCGAGGTAATCTTGCGCGTGCTGCGCACCGATGCGATGCGTTCCTTTATCTCCTTAAGCGAAGCCACGTGAGGGAAAAATCGTTGAGTGGTTATTGTTTTTGTTTGTTACTTTGTCGTGGGTGCAGAGGTGTTGAGGGCCGTGATGGTTTCGGCGGCCACCTCTTTTATGCGTGCCACAACCTCGTCGTCAATCACACCCGCTTTCAGTTTGCCCAGCACGTCCTCGCTGTGGGAGGCACGCAGGAGAGCCAAAAAGTTCTTCTCAAAACTTCTCACCTGCTCGGTGGGCACCTCCTTCAGCAGTCCGTTCACACCGCAGTAGAGCACAGCGATTTGCTCCTCCACGGGCATTGGTGCATATTGGGGCTGAATGAGCAGTTCGGTGTTCTTGTGGCCCTTGTCGATAACATAGGCCGTAACGGGGTCGAGGTCGCCACCGAACTTCGTAAAGGCCTTCAACTCACGGTATTGCGCTTGGTCAATCTTGAGCGTACCGGCCACCTTTTTCATCGTCTTAATCTGTGCGTTGCCGCCCACCCTCGACACCGAGATGCCCACATTGATAGCGGGCCTTACACCCTGATTGAAGAGGTCGCTCTCGAGGAAAATCTGACCATCCGTAATCGAAATTACGTTGGTGGGAATGTAGGCCGACACATCGCCCGCTTGCGTCTCGATGATGGGCAGTGCGGTGAGCGAGCCGCCACCCCTGACCTTGCCCTTCAGGCACTCCGGCAGGTCGTTCATCTTCTCGGCCACCGTATCGTTGGCGATAATCTTGGCAGCTCTTTCGAGCAGTCGGGAGTGGAGGTAGAAGATGTCGCCCGGGTAGGCCTCCCTACCCGAAGGACGGCGCAGGATGAGCGACACCTCACGGTAGGAAACCGCCTGCTTGGAGAGGTCGTCATACACAACCAATGCGTGGCGGCCCGTATCGCGGAACCACTCGCCAATGGCGGCACCCGCAAAGGGGGCAAAGTATTGCAACGCTGCGGGGTCCGAGGCGGTTGAGGCAACCACCACGGTGTACTCCATAGCCCCACGTTCACGCAGGGTGGCCACAATGTTGGCCACAGTGGAACCCTTCTGGCCCACAGCCACATAGATACAATAGACGGGCTCGCCTTTGAGGTAGTTGTCCCTCTGGTTTATGATGGTGTCGATGGCAATGGCGGTCTTACCGGTCTGGCGGTCGCCAATGATGAGCTCCCTCTGGCCCCGGCCGATGGGTATCATTGCATCCACGGCTTTAAGTCCCGTTTGCAGGGGCTCGTTCACGGGCTGACGGAAGATTACACCGGGGGCTTTGCGCTCCAGTGGCATCGGGAACTTCTCGCCCTCGATGTCGCCCCTGCCGTCAAGGGGCTCACCCAAGGGGCTGATAACCCTGCCCACCACATTGTCATTGACCTCCACCGACACAATCCTCTCGGTGCGCCTTACGGTTTGTCCCTCCTTAATGTGGTCGGTGGGGCCGAGCAATACAGCGCCCACGTTGTCCTCTTCCAAGTTCATCACAACGCCCGACACGCCTCCCTCAAACTCCAATAACTCGCCACTCTCGGCATTTTGGAGTCCATAGATGCGTGCCACGCCGTCGCTCACCTGCAATACGGTGCCGACCTCCTCAAATTTCACTCCGGTGTCTATGCCTGCCAGCTGCTCACGCAACATTCGGCTCACCTCGCTTGGTCTGATTTCTGACATTTTTTGTGTTTTTTGGCTGCCCACCCATTGTCCCATTGATTTCTGACAACATCTTCGGCACGGACGTGCAACTCTCTCTTTTATACAAGTGTTTTGTTTTTGCGGAGCAACTCCTTGCGGATTTTCTCCAACTGCCCCTTCAGGGAGGCATCCAGCAGCAGGTCGTCCACCTGCAACACGAAGCCACCCTCAATGGAGGGCAGGATGTGGGTGTTGATTTCGGCCACCCCACCGGTGCGCTCCTCCACGATAGTACGCAGGCGTTCCACAAGGTCCCCATCGGGCTCGGCTGTGGTGGTGAGGTTTACCCTCACGATGCCACGACTCTTGCGGTAGAGGCGCACATAGCCGAGGGCCATTTGCCCCAGCCAACGCTCCCTGTGGTGGCCCACCACCAAACCGACAAATCGCTCCACCAGCACTCGGCTCTCGCCCTCGCACGCCACTCGCTCACACAGTGCTCCGACAACCACGCGCACCTTCTCTCCGCCCCCTATGATGGGGTTTTTGAGCACCTGCGCCACTCCCGCAGAGTCCATAGCCACGTGGGCCAACTCACCCATAATGGGGTAGAGGGCCTCGGCCTGCCCAAGGCTGTCGGCGTGGGCAAGCAGTGCTTTGGCATAGCGACCTGCAAGTAGGCTGTCGTTCATAGTAAGTGTGTGTTCGTTGGTGGTTTAAGCGTTGGGCTTGGAGGAGTTCTGCTCGGCCTCGCCGATGAGCCTGTCGATGTAGTCGTGTTGTGTCTCGGCGCTCGTCATCTTCTGGCGCAGCACCTTCTCGGCTACATCCACGGAGAGCATTGCAACCTCGCTGCGCAACTCCCCAAGAGCCTTCTGCTTCTCGATTTCGATTTGGGAAAGAGCCGCCTCCAACTTCGCTGCCGCCTCGGCCTCGGCCTTCTGGCGGGCGTTCTCAACGATGCGGTTGCCATCGGCCACCGCACCGGCCACAATCTCCGACTGCCTCTTTTGGGCCTCGCCGATGATTTGTGCGGCCTCCTGCTCCACCCCTCGGAGCCTTTCGGTGGCCTCTTTGGCTGCCGCAAGGCCCTCCTCGATGCGCTCACGGCGCCTATCGACCATTCCGGTAATCACCGGAAAGCCGAACTTGGCAAGCACACCAAACACGATGAGGAACGAGAGGAGCATCCAAAACAGGAGTCCTAATTCGGGTGTGAGTAACGACATTTTTCCTTCTTCTTGTTGTTCTTCTTTTTACAGTTGTAACTCCATCTCCGCCACGTGGCTTAGAGGGCCATCAGGCAGACCACAATGGCAAAGAGGGTGGCACCCTCAATGAGCGCAGCCGACACAATCATAGCCGTCTGCAACGAGCCGGCAGCCTCGGGCTGACGAGCCATTGCCTCCAGGGCGTTGGAGCCAATCTTACCAATACCCCAAGCGGCGGCCAAAACTGCCAATGCTGCACCCAGAGGAGCCACTGCCGAACCGAGGTTGATTGCTTGCAAAAGTGTGATAAATGCTAACATAATGATTTGAGTTTTAGTTGTTTGTGTATATGTATGTTTGTTCTAATTCTTCGTTTTGTGGGCGGCGTGGTGCTCCTTGCGGGAGAGGCCGATGAACACTGCCGAGAGCATCGTGAACACGTAGGCCTGAATGTAGGCCACCAGCACCTCCAACACCAGCATAAAGACCGATAGCAGCACCGAAAAGACCGTCATCACGCCATTCATCGTTGCTCCCATATTGACCGTGATGAAGACCAGGCAGGTCAGCGCAATGAGCACCGTGTGGCCCGCCATAATGTTGGCAAACAGACGGATGGTGAGCGCAAAGGGCTTCGAGATGATGCCGAAGAGTTCTATCACGGGCATCAGCGGGATGGGTACCTTCATCCACACAGGCACATCGGGCCACAATATCTCCTTCCAATACTCCTTGTTGCCAAACACATTCACCGCAAACATCGTGGCCAGGGCCAGCACAAGTGTTACGGCTATGTTGCCCGTGACGTTTGCACCACCCGGGAAGATGGGCACAAGGCCGAGCAGGTTGCTCACAAAGATGAAGAAGAAGGCGGTCAGCAGGTAGGGCGAGTAACGCTTGTAGTCCTTGCCCACCGAGGGGCGGATAACATCGTCCTCAATGCTCATAACCAACATCTCCACCGCACCCACAAAGCCACGTGGCACTGCGTTGATGTCATACTCTCGGCGGCGGTACCATCTCGCCACACCAAGGATTATCACAATGACAACCAGTGAGTTGAACATCACTCCTGCCGCATTTTTCGTTATCGACAGGTCTATCGGGCGGTAGAGTTCACCCTCGCTATTGCGCCCCACAAGTTTACCCTTCCACTTCTCCCCTTCGTGGTTGATGAAAAAGCCCTCGTGGGTGTGTCCGTGCGCCACTTTGGCCGATGAAAAGGCGTGCCACTTGCCCTCGGCCGAGCGCACGATGCAGAGTAGGGGTATCTCCACGTGTCGCCCACCAATGGTGGCAATGTGCCACGAGTAGCTGTCGCCAATGTGGTCGAAAATCAGCCCCACAACATCCAACTCGGCACCCTCCGTGGGCTGCTCCTCGGTGGTTGTGGCTTGCACCTGCGGCTCGCTTGCAAACACACTCGGCCCGCACAGCACCCCACAAAGGAGCACCATTGCACACAGCACCATATGTCGCAAGCACCTCTTCATTACCTACTCTTTCCCCTTGGTTTGGTTGTAGACCTTAACCAACCACGTCTCACACGCCGAGGTCAGTATATAATATATTAAGGTGTAGAGCAAGAAGTGTATCTTGCCCGCCAGCCCCAACTTCACATAGATAACCATCAGTGCCGCCACACCAATGAACTTCACACCCCTCATAATCATAGAGGTTGTCAGCACCTTGTCGGCCTTCATCTGCTTGTAGCGCCCCAGCAACCACAAGAAAACCGCCTCATAGATGTAGAAAAAGCTCGGCACAACCCACATCACAGGCGTGTAGGCCTCCGGCCACACCTTGGCAATGGCCATCACCAGCACTCCGTAGAGTACCGTGATTGCCATAGTAACATCTCTTACACTTTCAAGTTTCATATCTCTTACTCGTTTTTCGCACCTACTCCGTACAAACCCTCACAACGTCATCCCTGACCTCCACAAAGCCGCCGCTCACCTCCACGGAGTGCTCCTCGCCACCCACCTCGGTGTAGCGAATAACCCCCGCCGTGAGCGAAGAAATCAGCGGTGCGTGCATCGGCAACACCACAAACGGAGCCTTCGCACCGGGGAGCAATACCCTGGCGACAACCCCATCGAACAACTCCCCACTCGGAGAAATTATGTGTAACCGCAGCTGTTTCATTTTTTGTTTTTATTGTGGTCCAACGTCTAACGTCCAACCTCCCTATTTCCCTATTTCCCTTTCTGCCCTTTGTTGCCCTTTCTGCTCACTACACAAAACAGGCAACGCCTGCAATTCTCAATTCTCAATTCTCAATTCTCAATTTGAACCTTGCGTTTGTCGGAGGAGTTCCTCGCCCTTGGCTATGGCCTCCTCGATGGTGCCCACGTTGAGGAAGGCTGCTTCGGGCAGGTGGTCCACCTCGCCATCGAGTATCATCCTAAAGCCCCTTATGGTATCCTCAATCGACACCATCACGCCCTTCACTCCCGTGAACTGCTCCGCCACGGAGAAGGGTTGCGAGAGGAACCTCTGCACCCTACGCGCACGATTGACCGTGAGCCTATCCTCCTCCGAGAGCTCCTCCATACCGAGGATGGAGATGATGTCCTGAAGGTCTTTGTTGCGCTGCAAAATCTGCTTCACCCTTTGTGCGATGGTGTAGTGCTCCTCGCCCACCACGTTGGGGTCCAAGATGCGTGAGGTGGACTCCAGCGGGTCCACTGCGGGGTAGATACCCATCTCGGCAATCTTACGCGAGAGCACCGTGGTTGCATCCAAGTGGGTGAAGGTGGTTGCGGGTGCGGGGTCGGTGAGGTCATCGGCGGGCACATAGACCGCTTGCACCGAGGTGATGGAGCCATTTTTGGTTGAGGTAATCCTCTCCTGCATTGCGCCCATTTCGGTGGCGAGGGTGGGTTGGTAGCCCACGGCCGAGGGCATACGGCCCAGCAGGGCCGACACCTCCGAGCCCGCCTGTGTGAAACGGAAGATGTTGTCGATGAAGAAGAGAATGTCCCTATTGGTGCCGCCATCGCGGAAACTCTCGGCCACGGTGAGGCCGGAGAGAGCTACCGAGGCGCGGGCACCCGGGGGTTCGTTCATTTGTCCGAACACGAGGGTTGCTTGCGACTTCTGGAGTTCTTCGTGGTCAATCTTGGAGAGGTCCCAATCGCCCCTCTTCATTGCCTCCTCGAACTCCTTGCCATAGCGGACAACGCCCGACTCAATCATCTCCCTCAGCAGGTCGTTACCCTCCCTTGTGCGCTCGCCCACACCGGCGAACACCGAGTAGCCACCCAACTTTTTGGCCACATTGCGGATGAGCTCCATAATGAGCACTGTCTTGCCCACACCGGCACCGCCAAAGAGGCCAATCTTGCCGCCCTTCACGTAGGGCTCCAGCAGGTCGATGACCTTGATGCCCGTGTAGAGCACCTCCTGTGTGGTTGTGAGGTCCTCAAACTTGGGTGCCTCGCGGTGGATGGGGAGTGCGCCTTCGCTGTTGAGGGCTCCGATGCCGTCAATGGCTTCGCCCACCACGTTGAGCAGTCGTCCTTTGATTTGGTCGCCTGCGGGCATTCTCACGGGGGAGTAGTGGGAGGTGGCACTCACACCACGGCGCAGGCCGTCGGTGGAGTCCATAGCCACAGCCCTCACGCAGTTTTCGCCAATGTGTTGCTGTATTTCGGCGATGAGTACCCTACCATCGGGGCGCACAATCTCCACGGCATCGTGGATTGCGGGCAGGTCGATGGCTTCGGCCTCTTCCGAGGCTCCGTTGTCGAAACTGATGTCAATCACGGGGCCGATGATTTGCACCACGCGCCCTTCGATTGACTTGTTGTTGGGTGTTGTCATTGGGAACGTCTTATCTCTTGTAATACTTTTAGTTCTCGGCCATAAAGGCTTCAATCTCCTCCACGGTTACGGGGATGTGCTTGTCGCCACCGAGCATAGTGTTGCCACTCTCGGTGATGAGCAAGTCGTCCTCGATGCGGATACCGCCAAAGTTGTAGAGGGACTCCAGTTTGGAGTAGTTGATGAACTCCTCGCACCTCTTTTCGGCCTTCCACTGCTCGATGTAGGCGGGGATGAAGTAGATGCCGGGCTCGTCGGTCAGCACCGTGCCGGGGCGCAGACGCCACCTCTCGCGGATGATGCAGGTGTCAATCTCATCGGCCCTGGCGAGCATAGCCCCATAGTCGGCCATACCCCTCTCGCCCATAGCCTCGCAGTCGTGCACGTCCATACCGAGTCCGTGGCCCAAGCCGTGGGGCATAAAGAGCCTCACCGCACCTGCTGCCACAGCCTCTTCGGCATTGCCTCTCATCAGCCCAAGGCCAATCAGTCCCTCGGCCAAAGCCTTGTAGGAGGCGTTGTGGAGGTCGGTGTACATTCCGGGCTTGGCGATGCGCAGCACCTCGTCGTGGGCGTGGAGCACCACATTGTAAATATCCCTTTGCAGGGGCGAGAACTTGCCGCTCACGGGGAAAGTTCGGGTGTGGTCGGAGCAGTAGTTATTGACTGTTTCGCCACCGGCATCCACCAGCAGCAAGCGACCACTCTCGCACACCCCATCGTGGGAGTGGTTGTGGAGTGTCTCTCCGTGTTGCGACACGATGGAGTGGAACGACACGCCGTCGCCGAGTTGGTGGGTTACCCCCTCCATTGCACCCGCAATCATCCTCTCGCCCACGCCCGGTTTGGTCAGGCGCATAGCGGTGGTGTGCATTGCGTAGCCAATCTCGAAGGCCCTCTCCATCTCCTCAATCTCTTCGGCGCTCTTCACCTCCCTCATTGCGGCCACGTTGATGGCGAGGTCGGTGGAGTAGTGGTTGTAGTGCTCGGAGGTCTTGATGCCTGTGAGTTTGCTCATCAGCAACACGCCCTCGCCACGGTAGGGAACGAGGTAGTGCACCTTGCGCCCACCCCTCATTGCGGCCTGCACACAATCGCGTGCGGCCACAAAGGGTGCGCTCTCGCCCACACCCACACTCTCGGCCAACTCCTTCACCGAGGGCTGGGGGCCCATCCAGATGATGTCGTCCACGGTGTAGTCATCGCCGAAGAGGATGTCCCTCTCGTTGTCGAGGTCGATGACACCCACGAGGTTGGCATTTTGGAGGCCAAAGTAGTAGAGAAATGTGCTGTCCTGACGGAAGCCATAGGCATTGTCGAAATAGTTGCGCGGAGCCTCACCGTTGCCGATGAGCACCACAATGCCCCCTTTGGGCATACGCCTGCGCAGTTCGTTGCGGCGGGCTATATAGGTCTGCTTTCCAAACATTTTTGTGTGTATTTAGTGTTGGTATTCTCTGACTTGTTATTGGTCGGTTTTTTCTGTGGACACCACCGCCCACTCCCTCTATCAGTGCAGTTTGGCCCCGATGAGGTCGAGGAACTCCTGGCGGGTGAGTTGCTGGTTGAGGAAGGCGCCACTGAAGGCCGAGGTGGTGGTGATGGAGTTCTGCTTCTGCACACCCCTCATCTGCATACACATATGGGCGGCCTCAATCACCACAGCCACACCCAGCGGGTTGAGTGTTTCTTGGATGCAATCCCTAATCTGCATTGTGAGCCTCTCCTGCACCTGCAACCTTCGGGCAAAACTCTCCACACAACGTGGGATTTTCGACAGCCCTGTGATTTGCCCATTGGGGATGTAGGCCACGTGGGCCTTGCCGTAGAAGGGCAGCATATGGTGCTCGCACAGCGAGTAGATTTCGATGTCCTTCACGATGACCATCTGCTTGTAGTCCTCCTTGAAGATGGCCGAGCGAAGTATCTCCGCAGGGTCCTCGCTGTAGCCTTTGGTCAGAAACTGCATACACTTGGCCACCCTCTCGGGGGTTTTCAGCAGCCCCTCACGCTCGGCGTCCTCGCCAAGGAGTTTGAGGATGGCGTGGTAGTGCTCCATCAGCTCGGCTGTGGTCTGTGGGTCGTAGATTTCCTCTTTTGTGTACATAATAGGATATTCAATCTTTATTTTTTACTCTTCTTATTGTTCTTTTTCTTACTCTTTGCTTCTGCCTTCTTCTTTGCCTCGGCGGCCTCTTTGGCACGCTTGTCCATAGCCTCCAGCGAGTCGCGCGAGAGCATTGGCACCACAGCGTCCAACGACCCATAGACCTCAATGGAGTCGCAGAGTTCCACCTGCGGTCTGAAGCGCATCACGGAGTCCATATGTGCAAGGGCCTCCTCGGTGGGCGGTATGTAGGTTATGCGCACCGAGTCAATCGTTATGTAGGGCTTCTCCTCACGCTTGGCGTAGTCGGCAAATTGGATGTGGTACTCGGTGGCGCCCGCCTTGGGCGTAAGGGTTGTTTTGTAGGTCCTGCGCTCGCCGTGCACAAGGGAGGTACGCAGGTAGTGGTTGCGCACGCTGTCTGCCGTGAGGGTCCACTGGGTGCTTTGCAGGTGGGTGTTCTTATCGAGGGTGTCGATGTGGTAGTTGTAGGCAATCACATACTCACCCACATCCCTGATGGGCAGCGAGAGGAACAATCGGGTGGTGTCCTTCAGGCGTCTAACCCTGATTTTGTCCACGCTCAACACCTCGCGCGTACACATCGACTTGGCCAGCGAGTCGATGTAGTTGAGGTTGCGCAACTTCTGCTCATATCCATCGGCCATAGACTCCAGCGAGGCGATGGTGTTCTCAATCACATCGCTCAACCTCGCACTCTTACGCTTCTGAAAGTTGGCCAAGGTGTTGAAAAAGTCCTCCTGTGTGTAGCCATATTTGTTCAGAATGGGGGTGTAGATGTCGAGGCTGTCGGTATCCACCTTTTGGGCCTTGGCATAGGCATTCACGAGGAACATCTCCCTTGTGATGTTCTCCAACTCCCTGTCGGGAATAATCTTGCTCTTTGAGCAACCCACCGCCACGAGGGCCACGGTCGCCACGAGAGCTATGTATCTAAAAACGTGTTTCATCGGGTTTGTTAATCTTCGGAACCATCCTCCGAACAGTAAGTTTTGTTATCACATAATTGACCGCCAACACGGCCATCATAATCACCACAACATCGCCCCAATGCACCTCCACGGGGTAGTTCTCCACAAGGAATGTGCTTCCGGGCATCTTCACAAGGCCCCACTGCATCTGCGCAAAGCAGACCGCCAGGCCACCAATCATACCCCAAAATGCGCCCCTCAAGCCAATCAGCACACCCTCCAGGGTGAACACCTCGCGCACAAACGAGTGGCGAGCACCAATGGCATAGAGTGTGGCGGTGTCGTTGCGCTTCTCAATCACCAGCATCACCAGCGAGCCAATGACCGACACGGCCGCAATGAGCGTAACCAGCAGCAGTATGGTGAAAATCGCCACCTTCTCCACCCTCATAGCCTTGTAGAGCACCTCGTTGCGCTGGTAGCGGTTCTCCACCACAAAGCCTTCGCCCACGGCCCTCTGCAACTCCTTTTGCACCCTCGCCATCTTCGCTCCGGGGGTGAGCCTTATGGCCACCGCCGAGGCCCTACCTTTGGCCGAGAGCAACTCCTCGGCCACATCGAGCGACACAAACAGGTGGCCGGTGAGTTCGGTGGCCGCATCGGAGAGCGTGCCTGCGTGGCCCACCTCCACCGTGCGTATGGCACTAATCGGCAACAGCGATGAGATGTTCTCCCTGCGCAGTGCGTGGACCGACAACTTGCCGTGCAAAGCCGCATTGCGCACCGAGTAACCATCAGCAAAGAGGTTGTCCAAATCAAAACCCACAACCGCCTTGCGCCTCTCGCCGTGGACCAACTGCCAACCGCCATACCACACCATACCACTATCAGCCAGGGGCACCACCTGCGTGTAGTGCTCATCCACCCCTCGCAGCGTGGCAGGCATCTGGCGACCGTCATACTCCGCCATCACACTCTCCTCAAGGTAGTAGGAGCAGGCAGCCACGCCCTCAACACTCTCCACGCTCCCCCTCGGTAACTCCTCCGCGGGGAAGGTCGCACCCCTCGCAGGAGTAATCACCAGGTCGGCCTCCGTGGTGTCGTGAATGGTGTTGAGCAACGAATTGAAACCATTGACCACCGACATCAGCACCACCATCGCAGCCACAGCCACACCAAGGGCAACCGAACTCACCGTGGTCGTGGTGTTAATCACCGAGAACGACTTGCGGGAGCGCAGGTAGCGGCGGGCAAATAGTAGTGGCAGGTGCATTGTGTGGTCCTAATTTGCGGTTGCAAGGTTTGTGGTCGTGGTGTTCTCCACCGAGGCGACTACTTCTTCAGGAGGTTGTCGATGTTCTCGATGTACTCCAGCGAGTCGTCCAAGAAGAAGGTAATCTCGGGCACAACCCTCAGCTGGTTGCGCATCCTCGCACCGAGCAACTTGCGCACCTTCCACGCATCGGCCTCAATGCGAGCCATCACCTCCTCGTGCTTCTCAAAGGGGAAAATGCTCAGATAAATCTTCGCATACTCCAGGTCGGGACTGACCCTCACGGCCGTTACCGACACCAACACACCCCTCACCAGGTCGGCGCACTCCTTCAAAAAGAGTTCGCTGATGTCCTTCTGTATCTGACGGGCAACCTTCTGCTGCCTCGTGCTCTCTCCTGCAATGTTTTCCATATCTTTTCTATATTCTTTTAACTCAAGCCCTTGCCTGATTTTTATTTGTTGCTTTTTTTAGTCTAACGTCTTTTTTAGGGAATTTAGTGAGTTTAGTGAGTTTAGTGAATTTGGTGAGTTTCCCCTGCGTTCCCAACACTCTCTACACTCCCTAATTTCCCTTTCCTGCCCTTTCTGCTCTTTCTTGCTCTTCAAATTACTCTCCCCTAAGCTAGGGGAGATGGCACGAAGTGCCAGAGAGGTCTGTTTGTGTCGGTGGGCGGTTTGACAGACCTCTCCCGCCTACGGCACCCTCTCCTAACTTAGGAGAGGGCAACAGACGCCCCCGCTGCTACGCAGCACCCCCTCTAACTCAGAGGGGGACGAGGTCGGATGGCATTGCAAGGTTGGGAAGCGCACCGACCTTGCCACTACACAAAACAGGCTGTGCCTGCCCCTCCCGACCTCCCCTGTCGTAGGGGAGGGGACTTAGAGGGGAATTTTCTCAATTCTCAATTCTCAATTCTCCATTCTTCACTCCCTCCGCCTCTTCTCTGGCTTTGCGTGCGGCATCCCTTTGGGTGGGGCTCCACGCCCACGAGCCCGAGTGGTCCCAATGGTAGGCCACACCGAAGCTCAAGTTGATGTTGTCCAGCGGCGAGCGCAAAAATTGGGTGCCGGAGTAGATGGTCTTACGTTTCACAATGTCGGAGTAGCCGAAGTAGTAGCGGAACTCGGTCATCACCTCCCACTTGCCAAAACTGAAACCTCCACCCAAGCCCACCACAAGGCCATAGGCAAAGCGGTTGTCCCTCACAGTCATCCACTCGTAGTCATACTCCTCAATCTCGCCCGTCTCCTTGTCGATGTAGAACTCGGTGGAGTTGAGGTTGAAGGAGCCTGTGATGCCGGCATTGAGGTAGAGTCGCAGCCTATCTTGGGCCAGCAACACGTGGGGTTGCCACATCAGGGGCACCATTATGGAGTTGATGCGCCTACCGTAGGTAAACCTCTTGGTGTTGCGGTCGAGGGCGGCATACTGAAAGCCCCTCTGGAGGAATTCGAGTTCCACGCTGATACCTCCCGCCACGTTGTCGTAGAGGTAGGAGTTGGGCTTGTCGCCACCATAGTAGACCCAAAACAGGCCTCCGTTGAGCGCACCCCAAAGTGGGGGGCTGGTCCAGTGGGGATAGAGGCGCACATCGGCGGTGCCGTAGCCACCCTTAATGCCCACATATTGGCGTTGTGCATCGGCCTTGTGGCACACGCCACACAGCACCACACACACAGCCGCCATTGTTATCAAAAACCTTTTCATTGTTCTCTCTTTGCTCTCTCTTTGCTCATTTTTCGGTGTGCTCTCGCCCCGTTACCTACCTGCCGGTAACGCTGCCCACGGCACCTCTCATACTACCCATACCTGCGCCAAAGCCACCCAGGCCGCCGCTGTTTTGTCCCTCTTGCTCGCGTTTGAGGTTCTCGAGGCGTTTCTTCTCCCTCTCCTCGAGAATCTTCTTGAGCCTTACGGCCTCGGTCTTGCGCAGCTGTTCGTTCACACTCTCAAAGGTTATGGGTGCGAAAATCTTGCCCATATCGGCAGAAATCTCCACCTCCCAATTGGCTTTCACGCTCATAATCTCCTCGCCCTTGTCGTCTACGTATGGCTCGGTGCGTTCGGGTTGCCTACGCTCGATGAGGTTGCCGGTGTCCCAAATGCCATTGCCGTTTTTGTCCTCCAGCACGCCCACTCTCACGTCGCCGGGCTTGACGTAGTTGAAGCGGTGGGTGCCACTCTTGGCTCCACGTATCTCGTCAATCACCTTGCCGTTGCTATCCTTCAGGTAGAGCACATAGGTGTCGTTGGGGCTCTTGCCTGCCACGTTCACCACCACGCTGCCAAACTCCTCGGGGTTGAGGGTTTTGAACTCACTGCGCAGGGTGTCGTTTTGCTGACCGGCCACATTGCGGAACACCCCTTCGGGAATCATCAGTTTGTACTTGGTTGCGGGGGCCCACTTGGCTCGCAGGTGCCACAACTTCATATCGGTAGTGTCCTGCTCCAGGCTGAACTCCACCTTCGGCATTGCCGCCTCGGCCTCGGCGAGGGCTTGTGCCTCCGCATCCCTCTCTTGTTGGTTTTTGGGCTTGGGTTTGTTTTTGGCCTCCTCCTCGGCCTTCTTGTCCACCACGCCGGCCATAAGCAGTTCAATGGCGGCGGTGTCCACTTTCGTAAGAGGCATTGCAAACTTCAACGTGAAACTATCCTCGGGGTTGAGGTCGCCCTTGGTCAAATCTACCTTAAAGGGGTTGGGCTTCTTGGGTGGGATATACTCCACGCTATCCTTGAGGGCCTTTTCCATCTTCTTTTCCTCCTCCTCGCGGGCCTTCTTCTCCTCCTTGCTCTCAAAGTACTTCCAGAAGAGTTCGAGTTTGGCGGTGTCGGGCACGAGGTTGTTCACCGAGTCGTGCTTCATATAGACCACTCGGCCCCTCAGTGTGTCGCCCAATCGCTCCGAGGGCACGTTGAGCCAATAGTTGATGGTGTCCTTGCCCTTGGTTACATACTCCGTGATAATCTCCTCGGCGGCAATGCTGTCGAGCGAGAATTCGAGCACCTCGGGGTTGGGTGCGCCAAAGAAGAGCGTAACCTTGTGTTGCTCGTCGCGCTTCGACTCGGCGAGGTTTTGTCGCTTAAACCTACCATCCGTGAACATCTTGAAATAGAGTTGCGGATTGGCGGTCAGGTAGTGGCGCGTGGTGTCGTACCACACCTTGAAGTCGGGCTCGGTCAGGGGGTTGCGCACCGAGTCGAGGAAGCCCACCATATCGGTTTCGGGGTCGTAGGTGAAGTTGTTGTTATTGTCCTGAATGGCGTAGATTTTGTAGTCTATCGGCTTGAGGTTCTGGGCAATGAAGATACCATTGTTGGCAGCTCTGGCCACCGCTGCGGGCTTGTGTTTGAGCAGCAGGGAGTCATACTCGGGTATGGAGTCCAACTCGGCGGGGTAGAAGAAGATGAGCGACTTGCTCACGCTGTCGCCTTTGCTTGCGCTCACCGTGTAGCCACTCATAATCATTGAGTCAATCCTGTCGCCCGTGGAGAAAACATAGCGGAGGTCGCTGAGCACGTTGCCCTCATTGTTGTCCACCACGCTATTGCCGAAGTTCAGAGCATAGGTTTGGTTCTCGGCAAGGGTGTCGAGGATGGTTATGCGTATGCCCTTACCGCTGGTGGTGATGGTGGGGTTGCGCTTCATCATCGGCGAGGTGAAAAACTCCTTCTGTTGGTCTTTGATGACCACATACTCGTTGAAGCCGATGTAAATCTCCTTGCCCGTAAAGTTGGTGGTGCCAAAGCCGGGGGCTGCGCTCACAATGATTGGAGGCAGCGAATCTTTGGGGCCACCCTGCGGGGAGGAGATGTTGGCACAACGCCACATAAAGGCACTTGCGAACATCAACAAAACGCCCGCACGCAGCCACCTGCTAACCCTCAAACCTTTCTCTTTGCTCATCTATCTCTATACTTCTCTTGCCTTGTTTTTCTCTCTTTGCTGTTGGTCTACTCTTCGCCGGCCTGCTCCATCTCCTCAAAGAGGGTGTGTACCGTCTTGTTCAACACGGGGTGAATCTTGTCGGGAGCAATCTCATTCAGGGGGCGCAGCACAAAGTCCCTGTTCTGAATCAAGGGGTGTGGGATGGTCAGCGAGGGGGTGTCCATCACCAGGTCGTCATAGAAGAGGATGTCGATGTCGATGGCCCTGGGGGCAAACCTCTCGCCCGTTTGTGCCTTGATGGCGGCCTCCTCCTGGCGGTTGCGACCGAGTTTCTGCTCAATGCCCAACACCTTGTCGAGGACCTCCTCGGGGGAGTAGTCGGTGTCCACGATGATGGCCTGATTGTAGAAATTGTCCGAAGAGGTGAAGCCCCAAGCCTTACTCTCGTAGCTGTGGGAGCAGCGCAGAATTACGCCCAACGAGCGGTTAATCTCCTGCTGTGCGCGGCGCAGTGTGTCCTTCACATCGCCCACGTTGCCGCCTGTTATCAAAATAACCCTTGCCATAGTGTATAGTGCTCTTTTGTGTTTTTTGTTTGTAACGAATATTTGTGTTGTTGTGTTGTTGTGTCGCTGTTTGTTGGTCGGGAAACAACCTTCCGCCGCTCCCTTGCTCGCCCTATGCCCTCATTGCAATCAGTTTGCTCACCGCCAGGGCAAAGTGGGTAAAGACAATCTTGGCGTTGCCATTCTGCCCCACATCCCTCAGGGCCCTCTCTATCTCTGCCACAAGGGCCTCCACGTTGTGGTTGGCCACATAGGGTGCAAATTTCGAGCAAAAAGCCTTCTCGTCGCCCCAGAGGTAACTCACGCTCTCCATTCCGGCCGTGAGCATATAACTTTCCCTAATCAGTCGCAGGGCGTATTCCAAAAAACTCTTCTGATTTTCCCTACCCATTGCGGCCACCTGCTCGGCCCACTCAAAGAGGTCGAGGTGTTTGTTGCCATAGGAGAGCCTCATAAGCCTTGTGAAGAGTTCAAAGTTGTCGGTTGCCGCGGCACTACCACCCTCGGCCACAATCCTACGCAGGTTGAGCACCGAGCCATCGGCCAACCTTGCCGCCACCTCCGCCTGCTCCTCGGTGGCCCCCAGGGTGCGCGTGGCATAACTGCGCAGAGCATCCTGCTCTATGCGCCCCACGTTTACGCTCTGGGTGCGCGATATGATGGTGTCGAGAAGCACTTCGGGGTGCTCGCTGACAAGCAAAAACAGAGTGTTCTCCCACGGCTCCTCAAGGATTTTCAGCAGGGCGTTGGCTGCTGCGGTGTGCATCTTCTCGGGCATCCACACCACCACACTCTTGTGTGTGCCCTCAAAAGCCTTGTAGGAGAGCTTGCGGATAATCTCGTCTGCCTCTTTGGTGGTGATAAGGCCCTGCGCATTGTCTGCACCGATGGCCTCATACCAAGTGTGCTCGCTGAAACAAGCCTCATTGTCGGCCACCACCTCTCGCCACTGCTCGATGTAGAGGTCGCTGGTGGGTGGGGTAGAGGAGCCTTTGGGCTTGATGGTGGGGTAGACAAAGTGTACATCGGGGTGGGCCAGCGACTGCATCTGCACACACGAGGGGCACACGCCACAGGGCTCGCCGCCACTACGGTTGCTGCAATGGAGATACTGCACATAGGCCAACGCCAGCTGGAGCGTGCCCCAACCGTGCTCACCCACAAAGAGTTGCGCGTGGCTTACACGCCCTTCGTCAATGTTCTTGCGTAGCCTCTCTTTGAGCTCTTCGTGGCCTATTACTTGTGAGAATTTCATCTTTGCAGTTCTGTTTTTCAACCTTGTGTACGGGCCCTTATACCCTTTAAGGGTATATACCAAAATGCAAAGATGCACTTTTTTAGTGGTAATTCAAAATTCAGAATTGACAAAACGTTGTTTTGTCTAAAATGCTCCCGCTCGGCAGAGTCTGCAAGCAGCCTTTGCGCTCGCTTACTCGCATTTGCCAAAATTCAAAATTTTCCCCCTCTAAGTTAGAGGGGGTGCCCGAAGGGCGGGGGCGTCTGTGAAGGCAAGAAGGGGCAGAAAAGGGCAGAAAGGGAAATAGGGAGAGTAGGGAATGTAGAGAGCGTAGGGAACACAGAGAACATAGGGCCCCTCTAAACTCCCTAAATTCCCTAAATTCCCCAACCTCCCTAAAAAAGACGTTGGACGTTAGACGTCGTTGGACGTTGGACCAAGAATGGATGCTTACTTGCCGGTGCTGCCGAAGCCTCCCGCACCACGGTCGGTGTCGCTCAACTCTTCGGTGGGCTCCCACTGCACCTGTGCGTGCTGTGCCACAACGAGTTGCGCTATGCGCTCGCCATCGTTGATGGTGAAGTCGTCGTTGGAGAGGTTGGCGAGTATGACCTTGATTTCGCCACGGTAGTCGGCATCCACGGTACCGGGGGCGTTAAGCACGGTGAGCCCGAACTTGGCAGCGAGTCCGCTGCGTGGCCTCACCTGCATTTCGTAGCCTGCGGGGAGTTCCACAAAGAGCCCCGTGGGCACCATTGCTCGTGCGAGGGGTTTGAGGACGATGGGCTCGTCGAGGTTGGCCCTCACGTCCATACCGGCGGAGAGGGCGGTTTCGTAACGAGGCAGGTCGTGCTTGGAGCGATTGATGACTTTCACTTTCATAGTTGTATGCGTTTTCGTTGTTTATTTCTTTCTTAAAATAGCCTTGAGAAGCCCACCGAGGTTGATTTTCTCGCGACGGATGGCGTAGATGACAAATGCGATAAGCAGTGCGCTGTTGGCCAAATATTTAGGTGCGCCCACACAGTCGGCCCACAGCAACGACAAGGCATACATTGCACCACCAATCAGGACATATTCGGCTATGCGTTTCAAATCGTAAGGTATGGGGTAGTGCTTTTGGCCAAGGCAGTAGCTTACCACGACCATTGAGAGTTCACACACAAGCCTTGCGATGGCGGCTCCTGCGTAGCCTAACGTAGGCACCAGAAGGATGTTGAACACCACCGTGAACACAAGGCCAATGCCTGTGATGACCATAGCGTATTTGGTGGCCCCCACCTGCTTGTACCAGAACGACAAGTTGAGCACCATTCCGGAGAGGGCGTTGCTCACGAGCACCACGGGAAGTATGTACATACCCTCCCTGAAATCGGGGCCCACAATGAGCGCAAAGAGGTCGCTGAAGAGTGTGATAAACAAGAAGATAAGCACACTCACAAGGACAAAATATTTCATTGCCGCAGCGTTGCTCTCCTTGAACTCATCCTTCTTGAATTCGGCCAAGAAGAAGGGCTCGGCAGCCAGGCGGTACATCTGCGTAAAGAGCAACATCACAACGCCGATTTTGACCACTGCACCATAGATTCCGAGGGCGGCAAGGCTCTCCTCGGCGGGCATCAGGAACTTGACCATTTGGCGGTCGATGAACTCGTTGGCTGTTCCCGCAATGCCACTAATCAGCAGTGGCAGCGAGTAGAGAAATATGGTCTTGAAGGTGCAACCACTGAAGCCCCCAAAACTCCCTTGGCACGAGATTAGTAACAAAATGAAAGTCAAACCGCTTGCCACAAGGTTGGCCACAAAGGCGTAGCCGGGGTCGGTGGGGCTGGAAAAGAGCCTGCAGCACTCTGGCTGGGCGTTGTAGAACCAAAGGCAGAGCCCGATATTGACGATTACGGACAGTAACCTTATGCAGACAAAACGCCCCGCGCGCCCCTCCTGTCGTAGGCGTGCAAAGGGTATGGCACCCGCTACGTCGAGGAAAATAATCAGTGCCGTAATCCACACATAATCCTTTCCGGCGTAGCCCAAAGCGGCCGAAATGGGCTCCTCAAAGAGCAGTACAACTCCGAGGAAAACCGAGGCCACAGCCATCACAGCACCCCACGTGGTGCCATAAACGCGCTTGCGCTCCTGCTCGTCGGCAGCTTTGGCCGCAAAGCGGAAGTAGCCACTCTCCATACCCATCGTAAGCACCACAAGTGCAAAGGGTATGAGGGCGTAGATGTCGGTGATTATGCCATACTCGGCAGGCGACATTATGCGTGTGTAGTAGGGCACAAGCAGGTAGTTCAGCAGTCGTGCAAGAACGCTGCTGATGCCGTAGATGGCCACTTGGCCTGCGAGTTTGGTGAGGTTTTTTGCCATAGGTTTGTCGGTTGTCTTGTGTGCCGCTATTTGCGCCCAGCCTCGCCGGAGAGCAGTCCGCAGGCGGCTTTGATGTCCTCACCTCGTGAGGCTCGGATGGTGGTGTGTATGCCCTTGCGGGTGAGCGAGTCGTGGAACCAGGTCATTCGGTCGCCGTCGGGGCTCACAAAGGGGGAGTCGGGTATGGCGTGGAAACGAATGAGGTTGATGCGACACTTGAGTCCGTCGAGCAGGCGGGCCAACTCTTTGATGTGCTCGGGTGTGTCGTTGGTGTCCTTGAGTACTATGTACTCAAAACTTACTCTGCGCTGGTGCGAAAAATCATATTGCTTGAGCAACTCCACCACCTTGCGTATCGGAAAAGCCTTCTCCACGGGCATAATCTCGGCCCTTTGGTCGCCAAAGGGGTTGTGGAGCGACACGGCCAGGTGACACTGCGACTCGTCGAGGAAGCGCTTGAGGTTGGGAATAACCCCCACCGTGGAGAGTGTTATGCGCGTGGGACTCCACCCGAAACCCCACGCCGAGGTCATCACCTCCAGGGCCCTGAGTACGTTGTCGGGGTTGTCCAGCGGCTCGCCCATACCCATCAGCACAATGTTGGTGAGAGAGTCCCTTTCGGGTAGCGAACAGATTTGGTTAAGTATCTCGGCAGTAGAGAGTTGTCCGTGGTAACCACCCCTGCCCGTGAAGCAGAACTTACACCCCATCTTACATCCCGCTTGGGAGGAGATGCAGAGCGTTGCTCGGTCGCCGTCGGGAATGTAGGCACTCTCGATGCGCTGCCCACTCTCCACCACAAAGATATATTTCTTTGTTCCGTCGCTACTCTCGGCCACACTCACGGGTGCGCTCAGCCCAATGGTGTAGCGCTCGGCCAAAGCCTTGCGACCGGCCAGCGAGATGTTGGTCATCTGGTCGAAAGATGTTGCTCCCTTTTTGTAGAGCCACTCGGCAAGTTGTGTTGCGGCAAACTTGGGCAACCCCACTTGGGCCGCCACTTCGCGCAACTCCGCTATATTTTTTCCCAACAAAGAGTCCATATCACAAAGATAGAGATTTTTTGAATTGAAACAGCTCCGATTTTACCTTAAAACATACCTTATTTTTCGCCTTGTGCTCCTCGAAGATGCTCAATGCAGTAGATTTGGTGGTAGGTGCGGGGCCCTTCGGAGGTAACCATAAAATCGGACGCAACACCCTGCGCACGCAACTCCACATTGAGCTCGGAGAGCTTATTGTTGAGGGTGCGCTGAATGCCGTTGGCGTTCTTCAGGAGTGCCTTCAGGCGCGCGCTCTTGGTGTCGGAGCGCACCACGCTCTCGTAGATTTTCGCAAACTCCTTGCGGTGGTCGGTGTAGAGGGCTACCAGGGGCACCCCTTCGGGGTGGCGCACAAAGAAACGGTAGAGGGCCATACTCCACGGGCGCAACGAAACACCCCTGCCGTTGATTACCACCACCTTGCTGCCCACAAATTTCACCCCCTCGGGCGACTCCTCCACAGGGCGGTAGAACGTTAACCCCTCTTCGGCACCGAATCTTACCTTAAAACATACCTTATTTTTCTCTCCATTCTCATCCTCATAGGCGAGGTAACTGCAAGGCAACGAGCCACATAGCAACCCACCGTAGACCTCCTTGTCAAAGGCGTGCTTGCGGCGGCAGGTCATCGTACATTCGGGGGCCGACTCGCACCCCTCGCAGGGACTCTTGCGCTCCCAGTGTTCGCTCAACTGTTCCCCATAGAGAAGTTCATCGGAGAGTGCTGCGGCTGCCTTTTTGAGTGCCGCGATGACCTCCTCGTTGATAATCTGATATTTGGTGATGAAGCCACTCTCGTCCATCTCGGCATAGCGACCTATGAGGTCGGCCGTGGCAGGAGTGAGGGCGGTGTGGAAAATCTCTTCGAGTCGTTGTGTTGCCATATCTTTTCGGGGTGTTTTTAAGGTATGTTTTAAGGTAATATGAGGTGGTTATATTGTGCCACTATATTGTTGATACAGAGCCTAATCGGTTTTTATGTTTTTGGACAACAGGCCGCGTGAAATTTGGCGGCGCATAAGCAGAAGATATTTTGCCTTCTGTGGCTGTAACATCAGGGTGTAGCCCAGAGCCAACACAATGGTTGCCCCCCACTTGACAATCTCTGCTCCCCACCTGCGCCCATAGCCCCCCGTGCTCTTGGTGCGGATGCGTTCACTTTGGCCGATGCGCAGGCAGACGCGCTCGAAGTAGTCCCGAGTGAGTTTGGTGGGTGGGATAATGTGCTCTATGGATGCAGTGGGCAGGTAGTAAATTTGCTCTCCTGCGCTGTGCAGTCGGGCATAGAGTTCCTTCTCCTCGCCCCCGAGCAGGGTGTTACCCTTGCGTCCGAGGTTGGGGTTGAAGGCTCCGTAGCGCACGATGGCCGAGCGGCGTAGGGCCATATTGCCACCACCGAAATACCTGCCCTCGGGGAATGGCCTTGCGGGTTCTCCGAGGTCGAGCGTGCCGGCAATGGGGCGCTCGGTGTAGCGGCACATCCACTTTGGGCGACCGCCTTCGTAGTGGGGTAGAATACGTCCGCCTGCGGCTGCCACCTCGGGGTGGGAGTCGAAGAAGCAGAGGTAGTCGTCAAGTAGCCCGGGAGAGGCAATCTCGTCGTCGTCAATGATGGCGATAATCTCGCCCCGAGCCACCTCTATACCCCTATTGCGTGCGTGCGAGAGGCCCTGATTTTTCTCCTCGGTGAGCACCAAGTTGACCTCGGGATGGGCCGCAATGAATTCGCCGACCACCTCGGCGGTGTTGTCGGAGGAGTTGTTGTTCACCACCACAGCCTCCCACAGCGCACTCTCCAGCCTCTGCTCCAACAACGATTGGAGCATTGGGCCGATGCGGTGTGCGCCGTTGTAGGTGGCAATCACAAGCGATATGCGGGGGCAAATCAGGTCCATAAATAGGGTGGTTTAGCAGGCCCACCTGTGGGCGTTTGTATTGTGTTTGGCTACAAAAAATGTTCTACTTGGCAAAGAGGCCCTCGACATCGCTCCACACGCAGTCGTTGTTGTCGGCAGCGTTGATGCCGAGGATGTGGGTGATGATGAGGTGGTCGTTGAGATTTTGGAACACCTTGTCGTGGGTGTAGCCACGTTTGAAGGCGGGGCCAAAGCCGTAGAAGACCATATGCATATCGCGGTGGAAGGGGTCGTAGCCGTGGCTGGAAGCCTTTGGCGAGGGTTTGCCCGCGGTGGCGTTCTTGTTGTAGACCACCTTCCAACCCGTTTCGGCCAGCAGCACGATGGGGTAGATGCGGTCGGTGTAGGTGCCGTAGTGGTACTCCTTGGGCATATTCTCACGCAACCACACGCGATAGTGGCCCTCCTGCTCGTGAGCCTTGAGGATGTTGTAAATCTCCTGTGTTTCGGCAAGGTTGCGGGGCTCGAGGGTTACGGGGTTGGAGTTGTAGTAGTAGCGGATGCGGTCGGGAATGAGCGAGTAGATGTTGTAGAACTTGTTGGGGTCAAGTTCGGTCATTCCGTGGTCGGCGGTGAAGATGAAGTTGATGTTGTCGTAGACGGGCGACTTGCGCACCTCCCTGAGGAAGTAGGCCAGCACATCGTCAATCTCCTCCACCACCTGTTTGGTCTGCACGGAGGTGGGGCTGTAGGAGTGCTCAATGGCGTCGGGTTCGTCGAAGTACCACATCGTCAGGTTGGGTATTTCCTCCACCTTGGGGTTGCACAGGGCACCCAGCACCATATCGGCCAACTGTCGGCGGGTGCGCTTCGAGTCGTAGGAAACGGCCACGGTGGGTTTGCGGCCATTCACGGCTGCGTCCACGCCAACCCAACCGTAGACGTGGGCGATAAGCCCTTGGCGTTCAACGGTGTTCCAGATGGGCTCACCCTTGTAGAAGGCGGCGTTCTCGCGTGCGGCAGCATCGGAGATGGCGTAGCTCTTACCCATCGACTTGTCGTAGAAACTGTTGTTCACGATGCCGTGGTGGTCGGGGTGCAGACCCGTGGCCATAGCGTAGTGGTTGGGGAAGGTGTTGCTGGGGAAGCAGGGCATAATCTCCGAGTAGACACCCACGCTGGCAACCGAGTCAAGCGTTGGGGTATCGTACATCGAGGCCAGGTCGTGGCGGAAGGCGTCCATAGAGAGGATAACCACGTGGCGGCCTTCGTATGCCGACTCGCCCTCGTTCTTGTTGTTTTCTTGCTCGGTGTCGGGTTTGTTGGGCTTGTTGTCGGGCCTTTGTACGGGTATCACACGGGGGCCGCAACCAACAAATACCAGAGTCAGCATCAGTGCCCAAAGGAGGTTGAGTGTTCTTTTCATCGCATTAAGTTTTTGTTTTGTAAACAAAAATACAAAAAATTATTATTTTTGTGCTTAACAAAGCGACTTTAGGCCGACTTTTCGGAGAGAAGAACAACAAAATAATATGGTACGATAGAGAAATGACACTTATTAAATCCATTTCCGGTATTCGAGGCACCATCGGTGGCCCCCAGGGTGATAACCTCACCCCCATTGACATTGTGAAATTTGTAACCGCCTATGTGCGTCTTATCGGTGAGCAACACCCCGACCAGAGGCTGAAGGTGGTTGTGGGGCGTGATGCAAGGCTTTCGGGCGAGATGGTCGAGAATATTGTTGTCGGTACCTTGCTGGGCTGTGGCGTGGATGTGGTGGTCCTCGGGCTTTGCACCACTCCGGGTACGGAGTTGGCCGTAACGAGTCGTGGGGCCCACGGAGGTATCATTCTTACCGCCTCCCACAACCCCAAGCAGTGGAATGCACTCAAACTGCTTGGCTCGGCCGGCGAATTCCTCTCCGATGCGGAGGGCAAGAGGGTGCTTGCCTATGCGGAGGAGACCGATTGGAAGTTCCCCGAGATTGACCACATTGGCCGCGTTGTGGAGCGTGTGGACTTCAACCGTGAGCACATCGAGAGTGTGCTCGCACTGCCCGCAGTGGACGTGGAGGCCATCAAGGCCAAACGCTTCAAGGTGGTTGTGGACGCAGTGAACTCGGTGGGTGGCACAGTAATTCCCGACCTGCTTGAGGCCCTCGGCGCGGAGGTTATCAGGCTCAACTGCGAGCCCACGGGTAACTTTGCCCACAATCCGGAGCCCATCCCTGCCAACCTCACCGAGATTTGCAGCGTGGTGGCCAAAGAGCACGCCGACCTGGGCGTGGTGGTAGACCCCGATGTGGACCGCTTGGCCCTGGTGTGTGAGGATGGCGAGATGTTTGGCGAGGAGTACACCCTTGTGGCTTGTGCCGACTACATCCTCTCGTTGCAGGGAGGTGGCAACACCGTGTCGAACCTCTCCTCCAGCCGTGCCCTGCGCGACGTTACCGAGCGACACGGAGGCTCCTATGCAGCCTCAGCCGTGGGCGAGGTAAACGTGGTGGCCAAGATGAAGGAGGTGGGCGCAGTGATTGGTGGCGAGGGTAATGGCGGTGTCATCTACCCCGAGTCGCACTATGGTCGCGATGCACTTGTGGGTGTGGCCCTCTTCCTCTCGCTGTTGGCACACAAAGGGTGCCGTATGAGTGAGCTCAAGGCTACTTACCCCCAATACCACATCTCCAAAAACAAGATTCAACTCACTCCCGACATTGACGTGGACAAGGTGTTGGCCATTATGCTCAACCGCTACACCGACTACAACGTGACAGATATCGACGGTGTGAAAATCGATTTCCCCACCGAGTGGGTACACCTGCGTAAGAGCAACACCGAGCCCATCATCCGCATCTACTCCGAGAGCCGCGACGAGGATTCGGCCGAGAGGTTGGCACGCGGTATTATGAACGAGATTGGCGAGATTGTCAAAGCTCACTAAGGACACAATGTTCTGTCGAGCCCTGCTCCGAAAATGGTGTGGGGCTCGATGAATGAATAAACTCCTTCGGGGCACTCCCGAAGGGCAAAACCACAACTACTTAAAGAACACCAAACGAAATGATTACCTTCCTTGTATGCTTGGCCCTACTCATTGTGGCTTACTTTACATACGGTGGCGTACTGTGTCGAGTTGCCGGCGTGCGCAACACAACCGAGGTGCCCTCCAAAACAATGTACGATGGCGTGGACTACATCCCAATGCCAAGGTGGAAAACCTTTCTCATTCAGTTGCTTAACATTGCCGGCCTGGGCCCCATCTTTGGTGCTCTGCTGGGTGCCGCCTATGGCCCCGTGGCCTTTGTGTGGATTACCCTCGGCGGTATCTTCTTTGGTGCTATGCACGACCTGCTGTCGGGCGTTATCTCGCTGCGCAATGGTGGTTTGAGCCTGCCGGAGATTGTGGGTAAGTACCTCGGTGGTGGCACCAAGGTGGTTATGCGCTACTTCTCGGTCTTTCTGATGATTTTGGTGGGTGCCGTGTTTATGTCGCAACCCGCCGAGCTCATTGCCGAGCGCATCACCGCCCCCGCACTCGATGCCGTGGCCTTCACCAGCCCTGCAGGACACTCGTTCAGTTGGTTGCTGTTGATAATTTTGGGCATTATTTTGGTCTACTATGTGGTGGCCACTCTGTTGCCCGTGGACAAGATTATCGGTAAAATCTACCCCCTCTTTGGCGGTCTGCTTATCTTTATGGCCGGAGGCGTTCTGCTTGCTCTCTTCACCACCTACGGTTCGGCTATTCCCGAATTCACGGGCTTCAAGAATATGCACGCTGCGGCCGACAAGATGCCACTCGTGCCGATGCTCTTCACCACCATCGCCTGTGGTGCCATCTCCGGTTTCCACGCCACGCAGTCGCCACTTATGGCCCGCTGTATGCGCAACGAGAACGAGAGCCGAGTGGTGTTCTACGGAGCAATGATTTCCGAGAGCGTCATCGCACTCATTTGGGCCGCCATAGGTATGGCCTTCTGGGGTGGCGTTGAGGGACTCAATGGTGCCATTGCAGAGTTTGGCGGCAAGGCCTCAATCCTCGTGGACAAGATTGCCGTGGCCTCAATGGGCGAATTCCTCGCCTACTTTGTCATCTTCGGTGTGGTTGCTTGCGCCATCACTTCGGGCGACACAGCCTTCCGTAGCGCAAGGCTCATCGTGGCCGATATGGCAAACATCGAGCAGAAAACCATCCGTAAGCGTCTGCTGATTTGCTTGCCTATCTTTGCCATTGGCCTCTCCATCATCCTGCTGCTCCCCTTCGGTACAATGTGGAGCTACTTTGCGTGGGCCAATCAGGCACTCTCGGTCTTCACGCTGTGGACCATCACTGTGTGGCTGCACCACCGCAAAAAGAACATTTGGCTCGCACTCATTCCGGCCATCGTGATGACCTATGTGTGCTCGAGCTACATATTCGTTTCGCCCCTGATGTTCGGTATGGCCAACCGCACCGTGGCCTACATCTTGGGCGGTGTACTCACCCTGCTAATCTCGGCATTTATGCTCCGCAAAGTCTTCAACTATGGCAAAAAATCTGCTTAAACCCACCGCCCACCAGACCTTCCGCATCGTTCACGACAAGGAGGCCAAAGGGAGCGACCTCAATTTCGGGGCCGAACTCGCACGCTCACGCAAGGCCGAGACCGAAAACAAGTTTGAGGAGGCCTGCAACATCCGCTTTGCAGCAGTGCAGGCCCTCGTAGACCTGCTCCCCGAAGATGAAAATGTGGAGCTCGATTGGGATGATGCACCCACCCAAGAGGCTCTGGTGCTCCTCTACTGCTCGGCAGTGGATTTTTTCCTTGTGGGCGACTGGGAGATGTGCGCCGCGCAACTCGAAATGCTCCTCGACCTCGATAGCGAAGACCACTTGGAGGCTTCCGTACAACTTGCATACACCTACGTTGCTATGGGCGAATATGACTCCTTTGACGAGGTAATCAACGACATCAGCGACAAGGTCCCCGACCGCACACTGCTCCTCCTCTGGAGCGACTTCCTCCGCACCGGCCGACTTCCCGAGGGCGAACTCCAACGCTTCAAGCGTAACTTCGCCCCGTGGTGGAAGGAGTGGACCGCCGAGGAACATCGAGTGAACGATTGGTACCTGTCGCAAATCGCTTCCGAGCGCCCCTCCAAAGAGGCCTTGGCAAGAGAACTCTGGATACAAACCGAACACATCTGGGCCACCAATACCCCCTTCATCGAAGCCCTGCGCCAAGGGTAGTGGCGTTTTCTTCTACGATTTTGAGCCTGCCTAACAAAAAAACTTGTTAGACAGGCTCATTCACACATATAAACTAAACCTATTTGTTGTATCCGCTACGAAGGCAGTGTGGTGGCGCAAGTGTATCTACGCTTGTGGTTGGTTTTGTGGCATTGCAGCTCACGCCACCCACACACGCCATCCGCAATGGTCCCTAATAGTCGATACGCACAAAGTCGCCACTCTTGTTGAACACGAGGTCGAGGTCGTTGTCCAACTCCACATCGAGGTGGCGGTCATCACGAGTGATTTGCACAATCACGTTGGAGGGGTAGTTGGTCTTGACGTAGTCCAAAATCTTGGCCGGCACGAGCCCATCGGGCACCTTAGTGCCGTGGCAATCGATGTCCTTCCAATCGCCACTGCGGCTGAACTCAACCTTGGTGCCGTTGGTGAAGTAGACATCATAGTCGTAGGTGAAGTCGTCATACTCTTTGACCACCCTTGAGATGGTCAGGTCGCCAAAGTGCTGCTCAATGAGTGCTTGCGAAGCCTGTGGCAAATTGGCGGGGGTAATAGCCCTGTCGTCTTTTTCGCAACTCGCCAACATCATCAGCGAGGCCATTGCAGTCAGAAGAAAATTCATACGTTTCATAGTTTTTGTAGACATTTCAATTTTGTTCTTTTTACAAAAATAGACAAAAAATCTTTATTTGCAACACTTATGCAAAAAAAGTGCCACCGATTTAATGTAGATTTAACACAGCGGGGGCGGACACCTCTATATATAACACGTGCGAAGAGGTACAGCCCTAAAAAAGAAAAGCGAAACCCCTGTTTCTGGAGTGTCGCTTTTGTGTCAGATGGTTGGCAGTATGGCTATCGCCGTGCGTAGATGACCTTCTTGGTGTCGAAAAATTCCTCCTCGAAGAGGTCGCCAATCTCGTGGATGTCGCAACGCAAGCGTGCAGCGGCGAGTTCCTCGGCCAAGTCGCCACCCTTCAGGATGAGCATTCCGTTGGGTAGCGAACCCTTCTGGCCCGCGCGTAGTTTAGGCAGGGCCCACCCCTTGAGGGTTTTCATATCCGTAACCGCGCGGCTCACCACATAGTCAAACTCACCCTTCACCGCCTCAATGCGGGCATTCACGGGGGTTACGTTGGTGAGCCCCAAGGCCGAGGCCACCTCCCGCACCACCGTAATCTTCTTGCCGATGCTGTCCACGGCCGTAAACTCCACCTCGGGGAAGAGTATGGCCAGCGGAATGGTGGGGAAGCCACCACCACAGCCGATGTCGCACACCCGAGCACCGGCCTCAAAGGTGCACACCTTGGCTATGGCCAGCGAGTGGAGCACGTGGCGCACATAGAGTTCGTCAATATCCTTGCGCGACACCACGTTGATTTTGGCGTTCCACTCGGCATAGAGTGCCCCGAGCGCATCAAACCTGCGCTGCTGCTCCTCGTTGAGGCTGAAATATTTTCCGATAATCTCCGGTTGCATATAATAATATTATGGTCTAAAATCTTATAGTCTAACGACTTATTGATATCTGCATTGAAAATGCGCCATAATTTTCCATTTTCAATTTTCCATTTTCAATTTTTTGGTGATTTCTTCGGCCACTCGGGTGCCGTCGAGGGCTGCCGAGATGATGCCGCCCGCATAGCCTGCACCCTCACCCGTGGGGTAGAGCCCCTCAATCTCGGGGTGGCAGAGCAACTCTTTGTCGCGGGGTATGCGCACGGGGGTGGATGTGCGCGACTCCACACCGATAATCTGCGCCTGATTGGTAACAAAGCCCCTCATCTTGCGCCCAAAATCCCTGAAGCCCCCACGCAGCGCATCGGCCATAAACGGTGGCAACCACTCATCCCCACGGCACACCTCCGCCTTGGGTAGGTAGGATGTGCGGGGCAGGTCGATGGACTCCCTGCCGGCTACAAAGTCGGCCAACCTCTGGGCGGGTGCGGTGCCACCACCGCCCACCATCGAGGCGGCGTGTCGCTCCACCTGCTGGCGGAACTTGAGTCCGGCCAACACACCCCACTCCTCGTGTAGGTGTGCGAAATCTTCGGGGCGCACCTCCGTAACGATGCCCGCATTGGCCCACCTTGACGACCTCGCCGAGGCACTCATACCATTGACCACACACTCCTCAAAGTTGGTCATCGCCGGCACAATCACTCCGCCGGGGCACATACAGAACGAGTAGACACCCCTGCCGGCCACCTGCGAGGTGAGTGTGTAGGCCGCAGCCGGCAACCACTCCCTCATATCGGCCGAGTGGTACTGTATACGGTCAATGAGCTCCTGCGGGTGCTCCACCCTCACGCCCATAGCCCACGCTTTGGCTTCGAGGCGCACACCCTTGCGGTGCAACATCTCGTATATATCATCGGCCGAGTGGCCCGTGGCGAGCACCACGGCCGCACCCTCAATGAGTTCCCCGTTGGCCCACACGCCCACAGCCCTGCCGTGGCGTATCTCAATATCCGTAACCTTGCGCTCAAAGTGTATCTCGCCACCCGCACCGATGATGGTTTGGCGCACCTGCTCGATGATTTTGGGCAGGCGGTCGGTGCCGATGTGGGGGTGTGCTTCGTAGAGTATCTCGGGCGAGGCTCCGTGGAACACAAGGGTTTGGAGGGCACGATTATAATCACCCCTCTTTTTGGAGCGGGTGAAGAGTTTGCCATCGCTGAAGGTGCCTGCACCACCCTCGCCAAAGGCGTAGTTGGACTCGCCGTCTACCTTTGTGCCACGGTGTATCTGGGCAATATCCCTGCGCCTGTCGGCCACATTACGCCCACGCTCCAAGAGTATGGGCTTGAGTCCCAACTCAATCATTCGCAGGGCTGCAAAGAGGCCCGCAGGACCTCCACCCACAATAACCACCTCCGTTTTGCCGTTTACATCGGGGTAGTCGAAGTGTATCTCGGCAGGCTTCTGCTCGCCATCCACGAAGATTTCCACCGTGAGAAGCACCCTCGGAGTCTGGTGGCGTGCGTCCACCGAGCGCTTCACCACCCTCGCCAGCGCAACCTGCTCACGCTTTATGCCCAGCGTGCGCACAGCAATGGCGAGCCACCCCTCGGTGGAGGCAGCCTGACGTGGCGAGAGATTTAAATTTAATGTTTTGGGCACGGAATGTGATTATTTTCCGCAAAAATAACTAAATTTGTGCAATATCCACAAACTCAAATGCGCAAACTCGTAATCATACCAACCTACAACGAGCGTGAGAACGTTGAGGCAATGCTGGCCACGGTGCTCGCACTCGAGGGCAATTTCTCCGTTCTTGTGGTGGACGACGGCTCGCCCGATGGCACTGCCGACCTTGTGCGTGGCTGTATGGCCAATGCGCCGGAGAGGGTTTTCTTGCTCGAAAGGGAGGGTAAACTCGGCCTCGGCACCGCCTACATCGCAGGCTTCCGTTGGGCTTTGGAGAGGGGCTACGAGGCCATCTTTGAGATGGACTGCGACTTCTCGCACAATCCCGCCGACCTGCTTCGCTTGGCCGCTGCGCTCGAAGGGGGCGAGGCCGATGTGGTGGTGGGCTCGAGGTATGTGAAGGGTGTGAACGTGGTCGATTGGCCTATGCGCCGTCTGCTGCTCTCCTATGGGGCATCGCACTATGTGAGGTGCGTTACACGTATGCCCGTGAAGGATGCCACCGCAGGTTTTGTGGGCTACCGTGCCGAGGTGCTCCGCACCATTGACCTCGACAAGGTCAAAATGAAGGGCTACGGTTTTCAGATTGAGATGAAATATAGCGCTTGGCGACTCGGCTTCCGCATCAAGGAACTCTCCATAATATTCTGCGACCGTACTGCCGGCACCTCCAAAATGAGTGGCTCCATCTTCGGCGAGGCTTTCTGGGGCGTTATGGGCCTCCGCTTGCGCCGCATTCACCGCAGGGGCTGACAACATCAGACAGGTCTAATTAGTAATTAGTAAAGAGTAATTAGTAAATATTTTTTTCTTTTTTGCTCTTTCCTGCTCTCATAAAAATTTCCTATGGGCCCATCAAAATTTCCGATTTGACTTTTTCGCAGGATGGTATTATCTTTGTACAAAGCAAACCAGCAATGGTGAGCACACACAAAGATTGTAACACACTAAAAATATTTTACGACTATGAAATTCTACAAATGTAACAAGTGCGGCAATGTGGTAATCAAAGCCGTTGATTCGGGGGTTGTACCCTTCTGTTGTGGCGAGAAAATGGAGGAGTTGGTGGCCAACACCGTGGAGGCAAGCGTTGAGAAGCACCTCCCCGTGGTGGAGAAGATTGATGACTGCCGCCTGCGTATTCAGGTGGGCAGCGTGGAGCACCCGATGGCACCCGAGCACCACATCGCCTTCATCTATGTTGAGTTCGCAAGTGGCGGTGGCCGCCTGATTAACCTCACCGACAAGCCCGTGGCCGAGGTGTGCGTGTGTGGCGAGAAGGTGGTGGCAGTCTATGAGTACTGCAACCTCCACGGCCTTTGGAAGACCGAGATGTAGGCGTACAAAAGAAATTGTTTAACAAGACAGGGAACAACAACCTTGGAGTTCAACTCTCGGAGAAATCCGAGAGTTTTTTGTTGCCCGACTGCCAACTATTCACAAAAGAGTAATCAGTAAATTGCCCTTTCTGCTCTTTTTGTGACAGACGCCCCCGCCCTTCGGGCACCCCCTCTAACTTAGAGGGGGACGTGCACGGGGCCGTGCACACAATTTCGACCACCCCTCCCGACCTCCCCTATCGTAGGGGAGGAGTACTTTGAAGGCATCGCAAGGTTGGGATGCGTGCCGACCTGCCAACTGCACAAAACAGGCTGTGCCTGCCCCTCCCATCCTCCCCTGTCGTAGGGGAGGAGTTATTGGTGGGGCTTTCAAACAAAAAGGAAAAATATTTACTAATTACTCTTTACTAATTACTATTTGAAAAGTCGGCAGACGGAAAGTCTACCAACCCCCGCCGAGGGCTTTGTAGAGCGACACGTAGGCGGAGAGTTGCTCGGCCATCAGTTGCACATAGCCGAGTTGGGAGGAGTAGAGGTCATATTCGGCATCAACATAGTTGAAGTAGCTCACCATACCATCGGCTTGCAGGGCGGCGGTCATCTGCTGCACCTTGGCGTTGGCCTCCAGCAAGCGGAGGTTTTCGGCCGCCTGAAAGTTGTAGGTGTCGATGGCAATGAGCGCATTTTCCACCTCGGCGAGAGCCTCAATCACACTTTGTCGGTAGTCGAGGGCCGCCTGTCGCCACGCCTCCACAGCCACCTCCTCCTCGGCACGCAGTTGCCCAAAGTTTAGTAGCGGTTGGGTGAGGTTGGCCGAGGCGAGCCAATAGAGAGGGTTGTGGGCGGTGAGCCCTTTGAGCGAGTAGGCAAGCACTCCACCCTCGGCGGTGAGGGCAAACGAGGGCAAGCGACGTGCGTGGGCCACCTTTGTTTTGGCGGCCGCAGCCTCCACCCGATAGAAAGACTCCATAACATCGGGCCTACGCTCCAGCAGCGCACTCGGGAGCCCTGCCGACACACTCACAGGCAGGGGTGCGGCGGTGAGGTGCCCACAGTAGAGCCCATCGAGGTTGGCCGCGCGGGAGTGGACGCACTCTTTGGAGTGTGGCGGTGGGGGCAACAACATCGGCTCCACGCCCAGGAGGGTGCAGAGGGATATGTTGGCCTGCAACTTGGAACGGCTGTAGGATTGTATGTCGGCCGCAATGGTGGCGGTCAGCGCACGTGCCTGCTGTCGGTCGGAGCCGGAGGCAAACCCATAGAGGTAGAGCGAGTCCACCCTCTCCTGCGACTCCTCGCGCAGGGCAAGGCTACGGCGACAAATCTCCTCGCTGCGGGCATATTGCAGCCATTGGAAATAGGCCTGTGCGACCTCGGCTTGCAGGGCGAGCATTGTGGCACGGTAGCCCCACTCGGTGGCGAGCACATCGGCACGTGCGGCCTCGGTGGCTCCGCTTATGCCCCCAAAGAGCTCCACTTCCCACGATATGGTGGGCAGAAGACTATATTGCTGCCCGATGGACTTGCGCCCATCGGAGCCCTCGGAGTAGGTGGCCTGTGCACCAAGCCCCACGCCGAGCGAGGGTAGCAGGGAGCCCTTGGTGGCGGTGAGCGAGGAGCGTGCTTGCAGGAGTCGCGAGGCTGCCACCCGCACGTCGCTATTGTTCTCCACAGCGATGGCCACAAGGCGATTGAGGGTGGTGTCGCCAAAGATTTCCCACCACCCCACACCCACAACAAGGGTGGTGTCGCCCTCTTGGGCAAAGATGTACTCATCGGGGGTAGCCACGGGCTCAATGACCGGAGGGGTTACGGCACACCCCACGGAGAGGAGAGCCAGCAGGAAGGCTATGGAGGTGGCAACAGCGCCTGTGGCTATTGTGGTGCGAAGGTTGAAAAGGGGACGTTTCATAATTTTGCTGTTTGTTTGATTTTTTCCCTACGCCTCTCAAAGCGGGCAATGCGGCCCACCAGGTAGTAGAGCGAGGGGTAGACAAATATACCGAGCAGGGTGGCGGCCAACATACCGCCCACGAGCGACACTCCGATGGTGTTGCGGGCCACCGAGTAGGCTCCCGATGCAAACACCAGCGGAAGAACTCCGATGATGAAGGCAAAGGCTGTCATCAGGATGGGGCGCAGGCGCAACTTTGCAGCCCCGAGTGCCGCTTCGCCCAGCGTGCGCTCCTCCTCAATGAAGAGTCGGTCGGCATACTCCACCACGAGGATGGCGTTTTTGGCCGATATGCCAATGAGCATTATGAGCGATATGCGTGCAAAGATGTTGTCGATGAACATCGGGTTGAGCAGGTGCCCGAGCCACAGGAAGAGCATCGACCCAAAGAGTGCCAGCGGTACGCCCAACAGCACGCTCATCGGTAGCGACCAACTGTTGTAGAGCGCGGCCAAGGCCAAGAATACAAACGCTATGGCGAGCAGATAGGTTCCCGCTCCACCCTCGGCGTTGGCCTCCTGGTAGGATACTCCGCTCCACGCCAAGGCAACATCATCGGGGAGTTCCTCGGAGGCGAGTTTTTCAAGCGCACTCATCGCACTACCGGAGGATACGCCACTCTTGGGGGTGGCATTGACCGAGATGGCATCGTAGAGGTTGAACTGCGTGAGGTACTCCACGCCCACAGTGTCCCTCAACGATACAAAATTACTCACTGGCACACTCTCGCCACGCGAGTTGTTCACATAGTAGAGCGATAGGTCGCTCTCCGAGCGGCGGTACTCCGCATCGGCCTGAATATAGGTCTGGTAGAGTTGCCCGAAGCGGTTGAAGTTGCCCACGTAGGAGCCACCGAGGAAGGTGGAGAGTGTGGTGCGCAACTCCTCCAACGACACCCCCTGCTGGAGCGCAAGAGCCTCGTTAATCTCCACCCTGCGCTGGGGTACACCCGCATTGAAGGGTGTGGACACCGAGGCTATCTCTGGCAGTGCCTGTGCCTTGTCCACAAAGAGTTTGGTCTGTTCGGCAAGGTAGCCCACGTCGCCACTCCCTCGGTTTTGTAGCACGAAAGTTATGCCCGAAGTAACGCCAAGTCCCGGAATTGAGGGTGGCTCAAAGGCATAGAACACCCCATCGGGCACGGTGGCCGAGATGGTGGCATTGATGCGGTCGGCAATCTCGGTGGCCGAGAGGGTGCGCTTGGAATAGGGCTCAAGGGCCACAAACATCACACCCTTGTTGGTGGAAGCCACACCCGAAATAAGGTCGAAACCCGCCGTGGAGGCAACATATTCCACACCCTCAATCTGCTCGATGGCCCCTTGTGCAGCAGCAATGGAGGCCTCGGTGCGCCCCACAGAGGCCGCATCGGGCAGGCTCACCGACACCATAAGGTAGCCTTGGTCCTCGGTGGTGAGGAAACCGCTCGGCAGCGAGTGGAAGAACCACAGCGTGGCTCCACCCGTGATGAGCACCAGCAGCAGCGAGCGCACCGAGTGGCGCACAACCACCTCCGAGCGGCGAAGGTAGTTCTCCGAGGTGCGGTCGAACCATCGGTTGAAAGCACCACCCAACCCCTTGGTTGCACGTGGCTTGTGGCGCAGCAGCAGGCTACACAGTGCAGGCGAGAGAGTGAGTGCATTGAAGGCCGAGATGACCACCGCAGTGGAGATACCTATGGCAAACTGTTGGAACATCCTGCCCGTGATACCCTCCATAAGTGCCGAGGGGACAAACACCGCCAACAGCACCAGGGTGGTGGCAACAATGGGCGAGGCCACTTGTCGCATAGCCTTAAGGGTGGCCACACGCGGAGTGAGCCCCCTCTCAATCCCCACCTGCGCAGCCTCCACCACCACAATGGCATCGTCCACCACCAATCCGATGGCCAACACAAGGCCCAGCAGGGAGATGATGTTGATGGAGAAGCCGAGCAGTGGGAACACGGCAAAGGCTCCCACAATCGACACCGGCACGGCAATGAGCGGTATGAGGGTGGCGCGGCCGTCTTGCAAAAAGATGAATATCACCACCACAACCAACAGCAACGTGAAGAGCATTGTGAGGAAAATCTCGCTCACGCCCTCCTCAATAGACTCTGTGGCATCCACAATGGTCGCCGTGGCAACCCCATCGGGATACTTCTCCTCCAACGAGGTCATCGCCTCCTTCACCTTGCGGCCCACATCCATAGCATTGCTGCCCGGAGTTTGGTAGACCACCAGCAGAGCGGCAGGCTTGCCCCCGAAGTCGGAGATGGTGCCGTAGTTTTGGCAGCCGAACTCCAAGCGGGCGATGTCGCCCAAGCGCAGTGTCTGCCCGCCGGGCAACTCCTTTATGATTATGTTCTCATACTCCTGCGGAGTGTTGAGTGCGGTGGGTGTGGTTACGGTGTAGGTGAAATCGACCTTCTCCCCGATGGGCTCGGCACCAAGTTTACCCGCCGCAAAGACCGTTGCTTGGGCCTCAATGGCCGAGGAGATGTCCTCCACACTCACCCCAAAGAGGGCCATACGCTCGGGATTAACCCACACCCTCATCGCATACTTTCCCGCACCCATAACCTGCACCTTGCCCACACCGTCAATCTTGAGCAGTTCGTTGCGCAAGTTCACATAGGCATAGTTGGAGAGGAAGGTGCCATCGTAGCGACCATCGGAGTAGAGCGAGTAGACAAGCAGGAAGCCCGTCTGGGACTTCTGGGTGGTAACCCCCTGTTGGGCCACTGCGGAGGGTAGTTGTGGCGTGGCCGAGGCCACTCGGTTTTGCACAAAGACCTCGTTCAGGTCGGGATTGGAGCCCACCTCAAAGAGTATTTGCAGACTCATTGAGCCATCGCTCGCCGAGGTGGTCTGCATATAGAGCATTTGGCTCACGCCCATAACATTTTCGGCAATGGGGCTCGCCACCGCATCGCTCACCGCCTCGGCATCGGCTCCAACATAGGAGGCCTCCACCTCCACCACAGGGGGTGTGATGTCGGGATATTGTTCTATCGGGAGCGAACGCAGTGAGAGCAGGCCGAGCATCACGATGACGATGCTTATGACAATGGCAAAAATGGGCCTATTGATGAAGAATTTTTCCATAGGACAAGAGGATGTTAGTGGGGTTTAGGAGTGGAATTGGGTTTTGACTTTCTGACCGGAGCGCAACTTCTGCCCTCCGCCCACAACGACCACCTCACCACCGGTGAGCCCACTCTCCACAATCCACATATCGCCAAAAGTGCTACCAAGCGTTACAAGTTTGTAACTCACCGAATTGTCTTTGCCCACAACCCACACACCGGCCGTGTTGAGCATCTGCACCACGGCCTTCTGGGGCACCAACACAACCCCCTTGGGCGAGCCCACGTTGGCAACCACCGTGGCCGTTTGGCCCACCTTGAGCACTCGGCGGGGATTGGGGAAGGAGGCAACGATTATGATTGTGCCTGTCTGGTCGCCGGCGTTGCGCTCGGTGTAGGCATAGGAGCCCTTGTAGGGGTAGTCGCTCCCATCGGAGAGCACTAGCGAGATGTCGGAAAGCAGGGCGCGGTTGTCGTAGGAGGGGGTGCTGTCCTCCTCGCCACCTCGGACCTCAAGGTAGCGGGCAAAGGGTATGGAGATGTGTACGCTCACCTCCTCGGTGTTGGATATGGTGGCCAAGGTGGAGTACTTCGTGCCCGGCCCCACCCAGTCGCCAATGGTCGCCCCCGTGTCGTCAATGATGCCGTCAATGGGCGACACCACGGTGGCGTAACTCAACTCCAAGAGGGAGTTGTCAAGTTGTGCCTGCGCCTCCTCCACCTTGGCTTGGGCGGCGGCATAGGAGGCTTTGTATTGGTCGAGCGAACTCTGCGAAATGGCATCTATGGCGGCCAATGGCACCGCACGGCGATAGTTGTTTGTGGCCTCGGCAAGGGCCACCTTAGCCGAAGAGAGGGCCGAGCGATTGGACTCCACAGCCAAGCGCACCTCGGCTGCATCAATGGTGAAGAGGGTTTGCCCCTTGCGCACGGGCATACCTTTGGAGAACTCCTTGGAGAGCAGGTAGCCCTGCGTGCGGGGCTGAATGGTTGCATCGTAGTTGGAGTAGATGAGGCTCTGGAAACGCATCGGTCGCACAATGGGCTCACTCACAGCGTGGGCCACATCCACAGTGAGCAGGGGTGGCACAGCAGGTTGCCCGCCACGATGACCACACGAAGCGGCCACCAACGCCACGGCAAAAACAAAAAAGGCTCTTTTCATAGTCGTAAAACTCTAATTGATTCACCCCGCAGCAAATGCAAATCACACGCCAAAGAGCCTGTCGGAGCCGAGTAGTTGAAAAAATAGTGCAATTTTTTGAGTGCATTTTTTGAGGGTTATTTGCCACACAATCAAATGGTTGTCGTTTTTGAAGTCGCAAAA
>JAFVSY010000029.1 GCA_017503465.1 Tidjanibacter sp.
AAATACAATCCTTACTTGAAGAGGGTAACTATCCACCGTGAGATTAAATAAGGAGGAATTGAACTATGGCAAAGAAAGTAGTTGCAACACTTAAGAAAGAGGGTGCAAACAAGGGTTTTACCAAATGCATCAAAATGGTTAAATCGGAGAAGACCGGTGCTTACGTTTTCAAAACCGACGTAGTTCCCACCGACGAGGTTAAGGAGTTCTTCAACAAGAAATAATCCGCAACCCACGATTTACCACGGTATCTGACCACACACAAGGTCAAATACAAAAGGCGTTCCCGCGAAGGAGCGCCTTTTGTGTTTCTTGGTGACCAACACCATCATCGTGGAAGAATAGCCACACTACTATTATATCTGTCCTCTGCGGAGGAAGAAAATCCACCACTATATCCTCTGGCAGAGGAGGATTTGCCCCACTATATCCTCTGGCGGAGAATTCGGTCGGTGGCGGCGTAGTCGATGTTAAGTTGCTCGCCCAAGCGGGTGCCGCGCTCACGGAAGCGGCGCACAATCTCCTCAACAACATCCTCTCCAATGCCCAACTCCGAGAGGCGGGTGGCAAGTCCGAGCGAACGGAAAAACTCCTCTGTGGCGGCAATGGTGCGGTCGATGCGTTCGTCGGTGGTACCCTCTGTGATGCCCCACACTCGCTCGCCATACTGCACAATCTTCGCTCCCTTCTGCTCCCTCAGTTCGTTCATCACACCGGGCAACACCATCACAAGGGTTTGGCCGTGGGTGGTGCCACACAGAGCCGTAATCTCGTGGCCAATGCGGTGTGTGGACCAATCCTGCGTTACACCCATTGCCACAAAACCGTTGAGTCCCATAGTGGCCGAGAGCATAAAATTGGCCATTGTGTCGTAGTCGTTTTCATCGGAGAGCACCCTTGGTGCAATCTCAACCACCGTTTGCAACACGCCCTCGGCCCAACGGTCCATCAGTGGCGATTCGTCCACACAGGTGAGATACTGTTCGATGACGTGAATGAAAGTGTCGGCCAAACCGCAGGCACGTTGATACCTGGGCAGGGTAAATGTTGTGGTGGGGTCGAGAATGGAGAAAACGGGGAATGTGTTGTAGAATGCAAACTTTTCGCCCGTAGCGAGGTTGGAGATAACACACCCACGGTTCATCTCCGAGCCTGTGGCAGGCAGAGTCATCACACTCGCAAACGGAAGGCTACCACGTTGCAACTTGGGGTTGAGCACAAGTTCCCACGCATCCTCCTCGATGAGTGCGGCCGCAGCAATGAGTTTGGTGCCATCGAGGGTGCTACCACCACCAACAGCCAACAGAAAGCCTATGTTTTCGTTCTTGCACACCTCCACCGCCTTGCGCAGTGTCTCCACCTTTGGATTGGGCTCTATGCCCCAAAATTCGAGGTAGTCAAATCCTTCAAGTGCTGCCACCACTTGGTCGTAGACTCCGTTGCGTTTCACGCTACCACCTCCGAAGGTAACCAATATGCGTTTATCCTTGGGCAAAAGGCCTGCAAGTTTTGCAATCTCGCCCTTTCCCAAGATGAGTTTTGTTGTGTTCTGGAATACAAAGTTGTTCATCTGTTCTGCTTTTTCTATACCATTTTACCATTGATAATCACGCTCTCCACCAACTCCTCGCCAAAGCTGTAGGGAATGTAGGCAAGCGAGGGTACAGGCTTGGAAATCACAAGGTCGGCCCTGCGACCAACGCTGATGGCTCCTCGGTCGGCACTCAACCCCAAAGCGGCCGCACCATTGATGGTGAGTGCGCTCAGAGCCTCCTCGGGCGTGAGGCGCATCTTGATGCAAGCAAGGCTCCACAGGAAGGCCATATTGCCCGAAGGCGACGACCCCGGGTTGCAGTCGCTCGCAATGGCCACCGGAAGGCCTGCATCAATCATCTTGCGTGCGGGCGCAAAGGGAAGATTTGAGAAGAACGATGCACCGGGTAGCACCGTGGGGATTGTTGCGGAGGCAGCCAAGTCGGCCACATCCTGCTCGTTGGCCTCCTCCAAGTGGTCCACCGAGAGTGCTCCGTATCGTATACCCACTTGCACTCCCCCACTCGAAGCGAGTTCGTTGGCGTGAATCTTGGGCCTGAGTCCATACCTCGCACCGCACTCCAATATGCGGGCGGTCTCCTCGGGAGTAAAAAAGCCACTGTCGCAGAACACATCCACAAACTCGGCCACGCCCTGCTCGGCCACAGCGGGCAACATCTGCTCACACACGTGGTCCACATAGTCGCTCTGACGGCCCGCAAAGGCCCTACCCACAGCGTGGGCACCGAGGAAGGTTGCCTTCACCGTGGCGGGTAGTTCTCGTTGCAATCGGGCCACCACACGGAGCATTTTGAGTTCATCCTCGGTGGTAAGTCCATAGCCACTCTTAATCTCCAACGTGGCTGCACCCGTGCGAATCATCCTCCACGCCCTGTGGTAGGCGGCCTCGAAGAGTTCCTCCTCGGAGGCTTCGTGGAGTCGGTCGGCGGAGTTGAGAATACCACCGCCACGCGCTGCCACCTCTTGGTAGGTCATACCGGCAATTTTGTCCCTAAATTCGCCCTCACGCGAGCCCGCGTAGACAATGTGGGAGTGGGAGTCGCAGAAGGCAGGAAACACTACCCTACCCACAGCATCCACCACCTCGTCGGCCACCTCGGGGCACGTTTCCATTGGGCCAAAGCCCACAATCACCCCATCCTCGGCCAAGAGCCACGCCCCGTCAATCTGCTCGGCAGAGCCCATCTGCTCGCCACGCAGCAGGAGTGTGTCGGCAGGCACAATACCCGCAAGGGTACGTATGTTTTTGATTAGCAAACGATTCATTCTTTCTTATATTTAGCCTCAATCAAGAGAAATAACAGACCTCTCCGCCCTTCGGGCACCTCCCCTAACTTAGGGGAGGAGTGGTTGTGTGCTTGCCTGCAAGAACTTCACAGCCTTGGCTATCAGCGGATAGATAACCCTGTCGGTGTCCACAAAGGGCACCACCTTGCGGAAGTCGGCAAAGAGCCTCTCAATGGGCTCACTCGACTTGAGCGGACGGCGGAATTCCAACGCTTGGGCTGCATTGAGCAACTCAATGGCCAGCACCCTCTCCACGTTGTCCACAACACGTGCCGATTTGGTGGCCGCATTGGAGCCCATACTCACGTGGTCCTCCTGTCCCTGCGAGGAGGGAATGGAGTCCACCGAAGCGGGCATACAGAGCCCCTTGGTTTGGCTCACGATGGAGGCTGCGGTGTACTGCGGAATCATAAAACCGCTATTGAGGCCCGGTTTGGCCACAAGAAAACTCGGCAGTCCACGCTGTGCGGATATAAGTTTGTAGGTCCTACGCTCGGAGATGCTACCAAGTTCGGCCACAGCAATGGCGAGGTGGTCGAGCACCAGAGCCAGCGGTTGGCCGTGGAAGTTGCCTGCCGACACCACCACATCCTCATCGGGGAAGACCGTTGGGTTGTCCGTAGCGGAGTTTATTTCGGTCTCAATCACCGAGCCCACATAGGCGATGGCATCCTTGGAGGCTCCGTGTACCTGCGGTATGCAGCGGAACGAATAGGGGTCCTGGACGTGTTTCTTGGGTTGGCGGATAAGTTCGCTACCCTCCAAGAGTTCCCTCATACGGGCAGCCGTTGCAATCTGTCCTGCGTGGGGCCTCACTTGGTGCACATTGTCGGCAAAGGGGTCTATCCTGCCGTCAAAGGCCTCCAACGACATTGCGCCCACAACATCGGCCCAATCAGAGAGCCTGCGGGCCTTATCGAGCGACCACACGCCATAGGCGGCCATAAATTGGGTGCCGTTGAGCAGTGCCAAGCCCTCCTTCGACTGCAAGGTGAGTGGTGCCCACCCCTCCCTGCTGTTCATCTCCTCGCCACTGATACGCTCGCCCTCGGCAGTGCGCACCTCGCCCAAGCCGAGCAGTGGGAGCGACAAGTGGGCCAGCGGAGCCAAGTCGCCCGAAGCACCGAGCGAGCCCTGCTGGTAGACCACGGGGGTGTAGTGGTGGTTGAACATATCAATGAGCCTCTCCACGGTGGCGAGTTGCACGCCCGAGTGTCCGTAGGAGAGCGACTGCACCTTGAGCATAATCATAATGCGCACAATCTCCTCGGGCACCTCATCGCCCGTGCCACAAGCGTGGCTCATCACGAGGTTTTTTTGCAGAGCCGAGAGGTCCTCTTTCTCTATGGAGATGTTGCACAGCGAGCCGAAGCCTGTGGTTACTCCATAGATAGGCACGGGGCTCTCCACAGCCTTGCGGTCGAGGTAGGCACGACACTTTTCGATTGCGGCCTTCGCCTCCTCGGAGAGCGAGAGGGTGTAGCCACCCCTCACGGCGGTGATAACCTCGCTCGGAGTGAGATGTGCGGAAGAGATTATGTGGTGATGATGATCCATAAGTTTACTATCTGTTATTTTGTTTTACTTGAAATCCACTTCTATTGTTATACCCCCAACTACTTGAGTTCCACCTCATACTTGGTGGCGGCAAGGTGGTCTACACCCGCAAAGATTTTCTCGTAGGTGTACTCGGCAGCCTCCGCATCGGTCAGAACACGGCCTCCGTGTTGGCGTTTGGAGAGGTCGCCATCGCCACTCTCGGCATAGGTACAACCCCACTCGGCAAAGATTTTCTTATCATCCTGCACGCTATCATTCATATTGGCCATCCAACCTGCGGGGTCGAGCACTGCGGGCATCTTGCACCTTATCCACACGCTCTTGGCAGCATCTTTCCACGCCCTACCGAGATAGATTCTGCTGATGGTCTTGCCATCGAAGCCCACCTTATCGGCCGTAACTTCGCAACCAATGAAGGTGATGCCATAGGGAGCAGCAACCGATGTGGAAGGTGCAGTGATGGGCGAGCCGTCGCGGTTCACGTTGATTTGGCACTCCTCAAAGAGCATCACGCTGTTGCCATAGATGAAGTCCACATTGCCCTCCACGAAGGAGTCTTTCACATAGGCATAGACGTTGTTGTTCCTACCGAGGAAGGTGTCCTGATAGCCGGTGATGTTGCAGTTGAAGAACGAGGCACTACCGTTGAACACCTCCACAGCCATAGCCTGGTCGCCGGAGCCGGTGTTATTCTGGTGTGTATTCTCAATCGTGAGGTCCTGAATGATTGTGCCCTTACCCTCGGTGCGGAGCGTGTAGGAACGGCGGTTGCGCTCGTCGCTCTCTTTGCTATCATTGTAGAGTCCCTGATAGTCGTCCCACGTGAGGATGGTCTTGTCGGCACCATCGCCCACCAACACCACGTTGTCCTGACGCAGGAGGAGTTTCTCCTTGTAGGTACCCTCCTTGATGTAAATCACAAACTTACCCTCAAAGGTGGAGGGAATGGCAGCAATGGCAGCCTTCACGGTGGTGTAGTCGCCACTACCCTTGCAGTCCACAACCAAGTTGGGCACGGGGAGTCCTGATGCGGAGGGTTCTTTGGAGAGGGTGCGGAAGTTGAGCACCTGACTTGAGGAAGAGTTGTTCTTTGCATCCTCTGCCTGTGCATAGAGGTAGAAGCGGTAGTCGGTCTGTTTTTCAAGGTCATTGAAGGTAACTTCGGTGGCGGTGGTCTGCTCACTCTTCACCCTCATTGCGCCCTTTTGGAGCACATATTTGTAGCCCACGGCTCCCTCCACAGCATCCCACCTGATGGTTACGGAGGTGGTGGTGAGCGTACCCTCCACCACTGCCACTCCACTTGGGGGCATCAGTGCGCCATCGGGGGCTCCGCCCTGGTTGTTGGGGTTTTCAATAGGCTCTTTGTCGCCACAAGCAACCATAGCCAATGCGGCCAGCAGAGTTGCAAACAAACGAATCTGTTTCATAGTATGGTAGTTAGTTTAGGTTTTTATGTTCTACTTGATGTATTTCTCAATGAGGCTATCGTCGGCCAGATTGGGCAGGGTTACCTTCAGGTCGGGAGTGCGGGCCATCTCACGCTTTATGGCACTCATTGCGCCCTCGTTGCGGGCCCAGCTGCGGCGTGCGATACCGTTGTTCACGTCCCACAGCAGCATCGAGTCGATGCGTTTGCGGGCCTCCTCGCTACCGTCTACAACCATACCGAAGCCACCATTGATGACCTCGCCCCAGCCTACTCCACCGCCATTGTGGAGCGACACCCACGTGGCACCACGGAAGCCGTCGCCAATGACGTTCTGCACAGCCATATCGGCCGTGCGGGCCGAGCCATCGTAGATGTTGCTCGTTTCGCGATAGGGCGAGTCGGTGCCCGACACATCGTGGTGGTCGCGGCCAAGCACAATCGGGGCACTAATTTCTCCCCTTGCAATGGCCTCATTGAATGCCCTTGCAATCTTGATGCGGCCCTCGCTGTCGGCATAGAGGATGCGGGCCTGTGAGCCCACCACCATTCGGTTGCGGCCGGCCTCCCTTATCCACAAAATATTGTCGTCCAACTGTCCGCAAATCTCCTCGGGAGCCTCGGCCCTAATCTCGGTAAGCACCCTCTCGGCTATGCGGTCGCTCTTTTCAAGGTCCTCGGCCTTGCCCGAAGTGCAAACCCAGCGGAAGGGGCCAAAGCCATAGTCAAAGAACATCGGGCCCATAATGTCTTGCACATAGGAGGGGTAGCGGAACGAGCCATCGGCCCTAACCACATCGGCTCCCGCCCTTGAAGCCTCCAACAGAAAGGCATTGCCATAGTCGAAGAAGTACATACCCCTCTCGGCCAGGCGGTTCACGGCCGCTGCGTGTCTGCGCAACGAAGCCTGTACAGCCTTCTTGAACTCCTCGGGCCTCTCGGCCATCATCTCACGGCTCTCATCGTAGGAGTAGCCCACGGGGTAGTAGCCACCCGCCCAAGGGTTGTGGAGCGAGGTTTGGTCGCTGCCGAGGTCCACATCTATGCCCTCGTCGGCCAACCTCTCCCAGAGGTCCACCACGTTGCCCTGGTAGGCCATCGACACCACCTCCTTGTCGGCTCTTGCCTTTCGTATGCGGGGGATGAGTTCGTCCAGCGAGGTGTGCACCTCGTCCACCCAGCCCTGCTCATAGCGTTTCTGCACAGCCGCAGGGTTAATCTCGGCCACCACACTCACCACGCCTGCAATGTTGCCCGCTTTGGGTTGTGCGCCCGACATTCCACCCAAGCCTGCCGACACAAACAGCATACCGCCCAAGTCGGTCTGCCATGCCTTCATACGCTTGCGGCCTGCGTTGAGCACCGTGATGGTGGTGCCGTGCACAATGCCCTGCGGGCCGATGTACATCCAACTACCTGCGGTCATCTGACCATACTGCGACACTCCCAGAGCGTTCATTCGCTCCCAATCATCGGGCTTGGAGTAGTTGGGTATGACCATACCGTTGGTTATCACTGCTCTCGGAGCATCGGGGTGCGAGGGGAACAAGCCCATCGGGTGGCCAGAGTACATCACAAGGGTTTGGTGGTCGGTCATCTCCGAGAGGTACTTCATCGTGAGCCTATACTGTGCCCAATTCTGGAACACTGCACCATTGCCGCCATAGGTGATGAGTTCGTGGGGGTGTTGGGCCACGGCCTTGTCAAGATTGTTCTGAATCATCAGCATCAGCGCAGCCGCCTGGGGGCACCTTGCCGGATACTCCTCCACAGGGCGGGCATACATCTCGTAGTCGGGCCTGAGGCGGTACATATAGATGCGGCCATAGCGTTCCAACTCCTCGGCAAACTCTGCCGCCAACTCCTCGTGTTGGTGTTCGGGGAAGTAGCGCAGGGCGTTTTTCACAGCCAGCACCTTCTCCTCCCTCGTGAGGATGTCCTTACGCTTTGGGGCGTGGTTTACGCTCGTGTCGTATGGTTTTGGGGCGGGCAGGATGGCAGGTATGCCTGCACGGATGTCGTCTTGAAACTCTTTCAGTGTCATAACTTTATGGTGGTATGAAATGGGTTTATGTACGTTTTGTTGTTAGTCTATCTTGCTCTCCACAATCTCCACGATGCGCCTCTCCTCGCTGTCGGCCTTGCGGGCAATCTCCCCTGCCTCGGCCAGCAACTCCTCGGCCACAAGGCGGTCTTTGAGGCCTGCGGCGTTAATCTTCACATTGAGGTAGGCTCCCTGCACGGCAGCCCTCGCTGCCAATGCGCCCACGCCCGCATCGCTCACCGAGTTGGGGTTGCCCTCGGCAGCCATCATCTCGGCCACCTCAAAGACTTTGAAGGCGGCCTTCATTGTCTTGAGGGGCACACGTGTGGCATAGAGAGTTGCGCTCTCCATAGCCTCGGCCCTTGCGGCCTTCTCCTCGGGAGTACCTTTGGGCATTGCAAACACGGCCATAATGCCATTGAAGGCATCGGTGTCCTCGTCCACCAGGTGGAGCAGTTCGTTCATAACCGCCTTGCCCTTCTCGGCCCAATCGGAGAAGAACTCCCACCTATCGTCCCACCCCGGCTTGTGTGCCGAGAGGTTGGCCACCATAGTGCCCAAAGCGGCACCCAGCGCACCCATATAGGCCGAAATGGAGCCTCCACCCGGTGCGGGCGACTCTCGGGAGGTCTCCTCGGCAAAGCCACGGCAGGTGAGGTCTATGAGTTTTTTGGTCTGATTGTCCTTCTCAATGAGTGCCTCCACAATCTTCTCCTCGGGCTTGAAGGGGCACAGTTCGGCAAGGCCCATAGTGCGCACAGCAATGTCGATAATCTCCTCATCGGTGATACCCAACGAGCGTTGCTGCTTGCGCAGGAAGTGTTTGCCGGCCTCCAAGAGTGCCGAGCGGGGTACAAGGCCCACAATCTCGGTGCCCGTAACCCTCACACCCCTTGCGGCTGCGGCCCTGCACACCTCCTCAAAAGCCACGTGGAGAGGAGTCTGGGCAATATCCGTAATGTTCATAGAGACCTGTGCAATGCCATACTCGGCAATATACCAACCGATAGCCTTGCAGCCCTTCAGCGTGCCGGGAATCATAATGGGGTTGCCATTCTCGTCCCTGACAATCTTACCCACAATGGGCACCTCCCTCATAGGCCTACCCTTCTCCCTCACGTCAAAGGCGATGGCGTTGGCCCTACGGGTGGAGGTGGTGTTGAGGTTGAAGTTCACCGCAATGAGGAAGTCCCTTGCGCCCACCACCGTTGCGCCACTCCTGGCCGCCTGCTCGGTCCACTCTCCACCACCAAAGTCGGGCATTTCGTTCTCCTGCGTGATGCGCTGCTGGAGTGCCTCATACTCGCCCCTACGGCACACGGCGAGGTTTTTCCTCTCGGGGCGCAGGGCTGCACTTTCGTAGCAGTAGGTGGGGATGGCAAGTTCGCTGTGGATGCGCTCGGCCAGAGCCCTTGCAAGTTCGGCACACTCGGCCAGAGTGATGCCTGCGACGGGTACCAGAGGCAACACATCGGTGGCACCAATGCGTGGGTGCTCGCCCTTGTGGTAGCGCATATCAATGAGTTCCGAAGCCTTCTGCACACCCCTGAAAGCGGCCTCAACAACCGCTTCGGGCTCGCCCACGAAAGTTACGACTGTGCGGTTGGTAGCCTTACCGGGGTCCACGTCGAGGAGTTTCACTCCCTCCACACTCTCAATGGCATCGGTAATCTGTTTGATGACGGTCAAATCGCGCCCCTCGCTGAAGTTGGGCACACACTCAATGAGTCGTTTCATAGCGAAAAGTCAGGTCTTTATGTTGTTGGTTTTTGAAGTTTTCGAGTTTCAATATCTCCGATATTGGTTCAAATATCTCTCAAATATACTTCTTTTTCGGGAAATACAAAAAATTTTGTAGTACCTTTGCTCACATTATGAACAGATTGGTAATTGTGGGCTGCGGTCGTCTGGGTACGATTGTGGCCGATGCAGTGGCCCAAGGGTTGCTGCCGGAGTATGAATTGGTGGGACTCTACTCACGCACCACAGAGCGTGCCGAGGCCCTCGGAGAATATCTTGCCCACAAGGGCATACGGTGCAGTGTGTGTGGCTCGTTGGAGGAGCTCTTGGCCCTTAGGCCCGACTACCTCGTGGAGGCCGCATCGCCTGCCTGTATGAAGGCCATCACCCTCCCCACCCTCGCCGCAGGGTGTTCGATTGTAACACTCTCCATCGGTGCCTTTGCCGATGATGCCTTCTATGCCGAGGCTGCCGAGGCTGCACGCAAAGCCGGCAGGCGCATCTACCTCGCATCGGGAGCCACGGGTGGTTTTGATGTGTTGCGCACAGCCACCCTTATGGGTGGTGCCACTGCGGAGTTCTTCAACGAGAAGGGCCCCAACGGGTTGCGTGGTACCGATGTCTACGATGAGTCGCTCCACAGCGAGCAGAGGGTTGTGTTCCGTGGTACCGCCAAGGAGGCCATCGCCAAGTTCCCCACCCGAGTGAACGTAACCGTGGCTGCCTCGCGTGCATCGGTAGGGCCCGACAACCTGAAGGTTACGATGCAGTCGTCGCCCTACTTCCGTGGCGACACCCAAAGGGTGGAAATCCGCAACTCGGAGGTGCGTGCCGTGGTGGATGTCTACAGTGCCACCCCTGCCATTGCCGCTTGGTCGGTGGTGGCGGTGTTGCAAAACATCACCTCGCCCATTGTATTCTAAACCACACCGTTACATCCCAAAACACAACGAAGCCGAAAGCGCACTTGCTTTCGGCTTCGTTTGTATTGCTATATGCGGAACAGCGGCTACGGTGGCGTGGCCACGTGTCTACTCTCCCACACCTATCTACTTGAACTTCACAACCGTGATGCCTGCACCGCCTCGGTCGGGGTGGTCATCGGTGGCCGAAGCCACCTGCGGGATGTAGCGCAGGTACTTGCGCACCTCCTCTTTGAGTGCACCCGTGCCCTTGCCGTGCAAAATCGTAACCGACCCAATGCCCACCATTATGGCATCGTCAATGAAGTCTTGCACCGCCTCCAGAGCCTCCATAGCCCTCATACCCCTGATGTCGATGTTATCCTTGAAGGCAAGTTTGCGGCTCGAGATGTCCACACTCACCACCGTGCGGGCAGTGGTGGGGCGTGTCTGCTTCTTGAACTCGCTATTGCTGATGGCCTCCAATCGGTCTATGGCAATGGTGGTGGTGATGTTACCGATGGCCACTGTGGCCTTCTTACCCTTCATCGACACAACCTCGCCAACCCCCTCCTGGCCCACGATGCGCACCTTGGCACCCACAACCACGGGGAGCACCTTCGGCTCCTCAACCTTCGGCTCACTCACCGCCTCGCCCCTTTGGGCCTTACGCTCGGCACGTTTCTGGCGGCGACGTTCAATCTTCTCCATCTCCCTCTCCACCTTCTCGCTCTCGGCCGAAAGGTAGTCCACGCCATTGATTACGTTCTCCTTCAGAGCCTCAATCTCACGGCGGGCCAAGCGGGTGGTCTCCTTCTCGGCCTGCGACTCACGGATGATACGCACGGTGTTCTCAATGGTACGGTTGGTCTGCTCAAGGATACCCTTGGCGTCCTCCTTCGCTTGGCGTATGATGGCAGCACGCTCCTCCTTGAGGGCTGCCAATCGCTCGGCATACTCGCTCTCCATCTCCTCCACACGCCGGTCGGCTATGCGGATGCGCTCACGCTTCTGCTCCCAGTAGTTGCGGTTGCGGGCCACCTCACGCAGTTGTCGCTCGAGGCTGATAACCTCCGAGCCGGCCTTCTCCGAAGCACTCCGTATGAGCTCCTCCGGAAGGCCAATCTTACGGGCTATCTCGATGGCAAACGAACTGCCCGGCTCGCCCATCTCAAGGCGGAACAAGGGCCTGATGTTTTGCACATCAAACATCATTGCACCGTTGGCCACCCCTCGGTGGTTGGAGGCAAAATACTTTATGTTGGTATAGTGGGTGGTGATGACTCCATAGGTGCCCCTCTCCAGGAAACGCTCCAGCATAGCCTCGGCTATGGCTCCGCCAATCACCGGCTCGGTGCCCGTACCGAACTCGTCTATCAGTATGAGCGTGCGCTCCGAGGTGCCCGAGAGCATACGTTTCATATTGAGCAGGTGGGAGGAGTAGGTACTCAGGTCGTTGTCGATACTCTGCTGGTCGCCGATGTCGATGTAGATGGCCTCAAAGATGGGCAGTTCACTCACCGAGGAGGCAGGCACCGGCACTCCGCATTGGAACATATATTGCAGCAGGCCCACCGTTTTGAGGCACACCGACTTACCACCCGCATTGGGGCCCGAAATCACAAGTATCCTCCTCTGTGGGTTGAGCACCAAGTCGAGTGGCACGACCTCTTTGTGCTCCTTGGCGTGGCTTTGTTGCAGCAGTGGGTGGCGTGCATCCACAAGGCGCAGCACTCCATCTTCCGACACAATGGCCTTGTAGGCCCCGTTGCTCACCGCCCAGCGAGCCTTTGCCCTGACCATATCAAACTGTGCCAAATACTCGCCACTTGCGGCCAACTCCTCGCTATGGGGGCGAATGTAGGCGGCAAGTTCGGTGAGGATGCGAATCTCCTCCCTGCGTGCGGCATACTCCAACTCCTTCAGTGCGTTGTTAATCTCCACCACCTCCACGGGCTCAATGTAGACAGTCTTACCCGTGGCCGACTCGTCGTGCACAAAGCCCTTGAGTTTGCGTTTGTTGGATGCGCTCACAGGTATCACCGTGCGCCCCTCACGCACCGAGAGCGATGCATCGGCATCCACAATGCCCTGCCTTATGGCCTCGGCCAGCACCGCTTGGAGTCGTTTGGCGGCTTGTCCCTCGTGGGAGCGTATGGAGCGGCGCAGGTCGTAGAGTTCGGGCGAGGCTCCATCCCTCACCTCTCCGTGGCGGTCGATAATGGTGTCGATGTGGCCCACAATCTCCGGAAAAGCCTTCACTCCCTGCGACATTGCCGCACCCAGCGGATACCTCTCCTGGTGAGCCCCAAAGAAGCCCGCAGCCTCGCCAACCATCTTCAATCCCACACGCAACTGCAACAACTCCTCCCCCTCAAGGAAGGTGCCCTCCACAGCCAACTTGCTCACCTCGGCCCCAAAATCGACCAACTCGCCATTGGGAAACTCCTGCTCCATCTGTAGGGCCAAGCGGAACTCCTCGGTGAGCCCCTGTCGGTAGTCCACCTCGGCAGCATCGGTGGAGAACTCCACCTCCTGCATCAGAGTGGCTCCACGGTGGGTGGAGCATCGCTCCACAAGTTGGGTGCGTATGCGGTCAAAGCCGAGCCTTTGTTCTATTGTATTCATTCGTTATGTTTTTCTTTCTCAACAAGTTTGGGCACTCGCTACCGTGCTTCGTGGCGTGTCTACTCCTCCTCGAAGTCCACGTACTCGCCCACGTTCTTGCTCACCTTCTTTTTCTTCGGGGCCTCGGTGCGGCTAACCTTCACACGTCCCTCGTTGGGGTTGTTGCGGGGTTGCTGTTGGTGGTCGCCACCGTAGGTGTGGCTGTGGGAACCAAAGTGCCAAGTGTAGCCCCCAAACTCCTCGCCACGTGCCTCGGCTTCGCGACGAGCCCTGTTGATGCGCACACGCAGCACAAGGTTGAACACCAGCACCATAAGCACCAGCACGCCCACCGCTCCACAAATAAACCTAAAAATGTCGCCCAGCGTGATTGCTCCCGTGAGGGTCAGCATCAGCAGAAAGATGAGCAACCAATATCTCAATCCAAATCGTTCCATATCATCTATTCCGTCGACCGTCGACCGTCGACCGTCAACCGTCTTTTTAATTAGTAATTAGTAGAGAGTAATTAGTAAAAATGGCCCTTTGAATTCTCAACTCTCAATTCTCAATTCACTTATTCACCCTGTATGCCTTTTTCACTCCGTCCACCTTGGAGATGGCGTAGGTTACCATATCGGCCACGCTCGAGGAGGGCACCTCCACGTTGATTGTTCCACCCGCAAGTCCATCCCTCGTGGGCGAAAGGGCCACCGAGCGAATGTTGATGTTCAGCGCACCCACCTTCTCGATGATGTGGCTCAGCACTCCGGGGCTATCCTCGGCCACCACCCTCACCGTGGCGATGAAACTACCCTTGCTCTGCTCGCCACGCCAACGGGCCGCCATCACCCTATATGGGTACAACTCTTTGAGCCTCTTGGCATTGGGGCAATCGCTGCGGTGGATGGTGATACCACTCGAAATGGTCGTGAAGCCAAACACGTCGTCGCCAAATATGGGGTTGCAGCAGCGGGCAATGTTGTATTTGAGTCCGTGCACCTCGTCGCCCAAAATGAGTTCCTCCGCAATGGGGCTCTCCTTGCGAGTGGTAGGCGCAGGCTCCTTGCGTGGTGCAGGGGGTTGGGGGGTGTCGCCCACCTCCAAGTGGCGGGTGATAATCTCCTTAACCTCGCCCATATCGACCTTCTCGTCCACAATGCGACCATAGAGTTCCATACCCGTGCGCAGTTTGTAGTGGCGGCACAGAGCATTCACGGCGTCATCAATGGAGATGGTCAGCTTCCAATTCTTCAGCTTGCGTTCCAGCTCCTCCCTGCCCAACTTGGCCATCTTGCTCTCCTCCTCGCGCAGGCAGGCCTTGATGCGGTGGCGGGCCTTGCTCGTAACCACCACCGAGAGCCAATCCTTCTTGGGCTTTTGGTTTTTGCTCGTAAGGATGGTTACAATGTCGCCATTGTGCAGTGGCTCCTTGATAGAAACATTCCTCTCGCCAATCTTCGCACCCACACACATTGCACCCACCGAGGAGTGGATGTCAAAGGCGAAGTCCAGCACGGTGGCACCCTCGGGTAGTTTGCGCAGGTCGCCCTTGGGAGTGAACACAAAGACCTCACGCGAGGTCATCGAGGCGTCCAACTTACGGGCAATGCCCGACTTGTCGCCACTCTCCTCAATAATCTCCCTCAGGCGTGCCAACCACTGCTCGTGGCTGATGGTGCCACCACCCACACCCTTATATCTCCAGTGGGCAGCAATACCCCTCTCGGCCACCTCGTCCATACGCTCGGTGCGAATCTGAATCTCCACCCATTGACCAAAGGCCAGCACCGTGGCGTGGAGCGACTCATAACCGTTGCTCTTGGGTATGGAAATCCAATCCCTCATACGGTCGGGATTGGGGGTGTAGAAGTCGGTAACTATCGAAAAGACACTCCAGCACTGCATCTTCTCGGCCTCCCTCGGACAGTCGATGATGATGCGAATGGCGAAGATGTCATAAACCTCGTCAAAACTAACCTTCTGGCGCACCATCTTACGCCAAATGGAGTAGACACTCTTGGTGCGGCTCTTGATGTGGTACTTTATGCCCCCCTGTCGCATCTTCTCCTCAATGGGCACCAACACATTGGCCATCAGTTCGGCCCTCTGCTCGGCACTCTCGGCCAAGCGGCGGCTGATGTCGGCATAGGCTTTCGGCTCAATGTGGGCAAAGGAAATCTCCTCCAACTCGCTCTTGATGTTGTAGAGGCCGAGTTTGTGGGCGATTTGGGCGTAGAGGTTCATACTCTCCCAACTCTTTTGGAGCTGTTTCTTGGGAGGGAACATATCAATGTTGCGCATCACCTCAAAGCGGTCGGCCAACTTGAGGAGTATCACCCTCGGGTCGGTCGAGTAGGAGATAATCAGGTCCCTGAAGTTGTCCACCTGCTCCTTGTCGCTGTTGGTGTTAATGCTCGATATATCGTTCATACCGAGGATGATACCCACCACCGCTTCGCCAAAGATTTTGTTCACCTCGGCCAGATTGAGCCGCCCCATACGGGCTGCATCGTGGAGCAGTGCAGCCACCACCGAGTTGCGTCCCAAACCCACCTCATCGGCCACAATGCGGGCTGTGCCCACCGAGTGTCCAATCAGTGGCGAGCCATCGTAGCGCACCATACCCTCCAAGGCCTCCTCCGCCATCGCAAGCGCACGGCAAATGAGCCCCTGGCTGTGTTCGCTGTAATGTGCGGCACAGAGCTCCCGAAAGTCCTGATATGTTGTCTTTGTTGTCATAGTTGTGTGCATCTAACCCTAACCTAATTCTCTATATACCAACGCCCACGGAGGCATTTTCGTACCTCCGTAGGCGATTTTTCTCTATCCAATCTGTCACTACACCCCCACTGATGCAAGGATGAAGCATACTCACTCTACCAGATGACAACCCTCTCCTCTGCGGGGCGGTACATTGCGCCATCGGTAATACCAAAGGCTTCATACCACTCGGCAATGTTGGGCAGGGTGCCATTAACCCTCCATTTACCCAGCGAGTGGGGGTCCACCTTGGTAAGCCTGATAACCTCCTCGGGGCGGATATTCTGTGCCCACAAGGTAGCGTAGGAGATGTAGAACCTTTGGGCTGCGGTGTAGCCGTCAATCTTCTCGGGCTCCACTCCGCCGAGGGCATTTTGCAGTGCTGTGTAGGATACCCTCAAACCACCCTGGTCGGCGATGTTCTCACCGAGAGTGAAGGCTCCGTTGGCGTGGAGTCCCTCCTCGTTTACCTCAATGGCATCAAACTGTGCTACAAGCCTTTGGGCCCTCTGGTCGAAAGCCTCCGCATCGGCCTTGGTCCACCAATCGCGCAGGTTGCCGTCTTTGTCGTATTGGCGACCTTGGTCGTCAAATCCGTGGGTCATCTCGTGGCCAATCACCACACCAATTGCGCCATAGTTCACCGCATCGTCAGCCTCGGGGTTGAAGAAGGGAGGCTGCAGGATGGCTGCGGGGAAGCAAATCTCGTTGGTGGTGGGATTATAGTAGGCATTCACCGTCTGCGGACTCATAAACCACTTGGCCTTATCCACAGGCTGGCCCAACTCCGAGAGGTTGTCGGCAGTGTACCATTCGTTGGCGGCCTTGATGTTCTCGAGGTAGCTCTTTGCGGGGTCGATGGTGAGCGAACTATAATCTTTCCACTTGTCGGGGTAGCCGATTTTCACCGTGAAGGTGGCGAGTTTCTCCTGTGCCTTGGCTTTGGTTTGGTCGCTCATCCACTCCAGAGCGTTGATGTGCTGCGAGAGGGCCACCTGAAGGTTGCCCACAATGGCGAGCATCTTCTCCTTGTACTCGGCAGGGAAGAACTTGGCTACATAGAGTTCGCCCACAGCCTCCGAGAGGAGCGAGTTGGCAGTTCCGAGCGAGCGTTTCCAGCGGGGGCGCTGCTCCTGCTGACCGGAGAGGGTGCGACCATAGAAGTCGAAGTTGGCCTGCGAGAACTCATCCGAGAGGTAGGAGGCTGCACCACGCACCTCGTGGAAGAGCAGGTAGTCTTTGATGCTGCGCAGGTCGGCACTGCCGAGCAGTTTGTTGGCCCTTGCAAGTGCGGGCTTCTGGCTAACCACCAGCACCTCGGGCATATTCAGTCCGAGAGCCTCGGCGTAGGCCTCCCAATTGATGTTGCGATAGCTCCTGCGCAGGGCTGCCGAGGTGGTCTTGTTGTAGTTGCGGTGGGGGTTGCGGAGTTCCACATTGGTGTAGTGCGACTCGGCCAGCGAGTTCTCAATCTCCATCACACTCTCGGCAATGCGTGCGCTCTCCTCCGAGGTGTAGCCCGCCAGAGCCATAATCTTCTGGATGTAGGCAACATAGGCCTTGCGAATATCCTCGCCACTCTCATCGAAGTAGTAGTCCCTATCGCCCAAGCCCAGGCCTGCCTGACCAAGGTAGAGCACATTGTTGGCGGTGTCCATTTCGTCGGCCGACACCATTGCATAGAAGAATGGGTTGCCACTGGTGCGGTGCAGGTGGCCCAGCAGGGCGCTCAACTCACCACGCGAGCCAACCTTCTCGATGGTTTCCAGAGCCGCTTTGAGTGGAGCACCACCCTCGGCATTGAGTCGGGTACTGTCGAGGCCCATAAGGTAGAGATCGGCAATCTTCTGCTCCACACTCCCCTGCTCCACGCTCTTGGTCTGCAACTCGGCAAAGAGTTCCTTGATGCGGAGTTCGTTGCTCTCGCGGAGCATATCGAAGGCTCCATAGCGTGAGTACTCGGGTTTCATCGGGTTATTGCGCTGCCAGCCCGCCGTGAAGTGCTCATAGAAGTCGTCTTGCAGGGCGTAGCTGTCGTCAAAATTGGCGGTGTCGATTGCGGGTGTTTTCTTTTCGCCACCACACGAACAGAGTGCGGCCACGGAAAAAAGAGTAATCATAATTCTTTTCATAAGAGTAAGTATACGGTGTATGTGTCTAAAAATATTTGCAAAGATAAAATTTTTTCCTATATTTGTAAAAACAGAGTTTCTAACCCTTAAATAAATTGAAGAGATATGAAACGATTTTTTACCATTTTGGCAACCCTCGCGGTCGCTTCGGCAACAATCACTCCCGCCTCGGCACAGGTCAAAGGCGAGTGGAGCATAAAAGGTGGCATTGGTTGGTACTCATTGCCCGACATTGTTGGTGTACTCATTGCCGGATTTGGCTCCATTGACACCACCGAAGGTACATCTTCACAGGCTTTTGCCCCTCTGCTCAACCCCAATGTTGAATTTCACTATGGCTTTAACGACTGGTTTGCGCTCGGAGGCTCCCTGACAACCGGACTGACCAGCGCAAAATCGACCTTTGAAGACTCCGGCGCCACCAACAAGAGCGTCTTCGCACTCTATCCCACCTTGTGCGTCAATGCCATCACCACCTATTTCCGCTCGGGTAAGTTCTCGATGTATGGTTCGTGGGGCGTGGGTATTATGGGACTCTTCTCCCGCCAAACAGGTACCGACATCTCCGACAGCAGCCTTCAGTTTGGCATTGTCCCAATGGGTAACATCTACCCGTTGAGTTTTACCTATGGCGGTCGCACCGGCGGCTTTGCCGAGCTCGGCTGGGGCGCAAAGGGCTTTGTAAACCTGGGTGTTTACCACGTATTTTAAGCCACCAGCTGCTGGCCGTTAGCTATTTGAAGAAAACAACTGTCACGTTATGTCCATACACAAAACTTTCTACCCGCAGGGGGTTTGTTCGAGGGTGATTGACATCACTCTATCCGACGATGGTGCCACCATCGAAAAGGTGCAATTCACGGGCGGTTGCCACGGCAACACGCAAGGGGTGTGTCGCCTGGTGGAAGGACGCCCCGTGAGCGAAGTGGCAACCCTGCTGAGGGGTATCGACTGCCGAGGCAAGGGGACCTCCTGCCCCGACCAACTCGCCAGAGCATTGGAGGAGCGATAGGGCAAAGGAACGTCCAACGTCTAACGTCAATCATTCAAAACCCTTGGGTATTGAAAAAGATACCCGTGTCTTTTGAGGGAATTTAAGGAGTATAGGGAGCGTAGGGAGTGATATGAGTGATAACCGTCCTTCCTATCCTTCTTGTCCTTCCCATCTTCCTTAACCTCCCTAACCTCCCTAAATTCCCTAAATTCCCTTTCTGCCCTCTCTGCCCTTGGGCATCTTTTTTTGTACCCGTGCCTGTGGCACCAAAATTTTGAATTTTGAATTCTGAATTTTGAATTCCCTTTCTGGCCACAAACACGCCTTTGCCAAACTTTTTGCGGCATTTTGGACGCTTTCTAAAGAAAAAGTAGTATATTTGCCCGATTTGCTGATTTTATAATCAAAACACCATAACCAAATTATGTTCAAAAGAACCGTTATTTGCGTTGCCCTCGCATTTATACTCTGCTCGTGCGGCAGCCAAAAAGACCTATCCTACTTCCAAGATGCACAAACAGGTGCATTGGATTCGGCCGTGGGACAACTCAACACCATTCGCACCGGTGATGTGCTGATGATTTCCGTGTCGTCAAGTACCCCCGAACTCGCAATTCCCTACAACCTCTTCTCGGCTCGTAGTCAGATTTCCAGCGCAACCTCTGCCGCCAACTCCTCCAACAGGGTTATCGCCAACGTAACCTATGAGGGCTACACCGTGGATAGCGAGGGATACATCAACTTCCCCGTTTTGGGCAAAATCAAAGTAGAGGGCCTCACTCGCGAGCAACTCGCCAAGCAGTTGCAGGACACGCTCCAGAGCGTTATGCCCGACCCTGTGGTTACGGTTACTTTCGTGAACTTCTTCGTTACGGTCATAGGTGAGGTTACAAGGCCCGGTACCTACAACTTCCCCGGCGACCGCCTTACCCTCTTGGAGGCTATCGGTTTCGCAGGCGACCTGACCGTCTATGGCGAGAGGTCGAAGGTGATGGTTATCAGAGAGGAGAATGGAGAGCGACACGTGGAGATTCTCAACCTCAAGTCAAAGGACATCTTCACCTCGCCCTACTTCTACCTCAAGCAAAACGACGTGGTCTACGTGGAGCCCGTGGGTGCAAAAGCCAAGAGCGTCTCGACCTTCACCACCTACTTCCCCATCATCACTTCGCTCGCTTCGTTGGGCACCTCTATCGCTATGATGATTTACTACATCTCCTTCGCATCCCGAATGAGATAGTTGAGGTAGACGGCTTTCAAAACAACAACATCGCACACAAACGATTATGGAAAAAAACAATATACAAAATGGCTTTGCTCAATCCTCAACTGCGGTTGAGGAGAATGGCACAGAATTGTCGCTCCGTTCTATTTGGCGTTTCTTTGTAGGCAACTGGTTCTGGTTTATGATTTCCGTCATAATCTGCCTCGGAGCCGGTTACCTCTACTGCAAAATCGCACCAAAGACCTACTCTTCGAGCGCACTGATTTATGTGGACGAGAACTCGTCGAGGAGTGTGAAGTCGGACGTTACCACGATGACTAACCTCCGTATGATGCGCCAGACCTCGGTGGTGGACAATGAGGCCACCATTCTGCGCTCTCGCTCGCTGATGAAGAAGGTGGTGGAGAATATGAACGCCAACGTGCTCTACTACGTACCCGCCAAACTGCGCAAAGTGGAGGTCTACGCCCCAACGGTACCGGTGGAGGTTGTGGTAGACTCGCTGATGGTCCCCTTCGTGATGGACTTCACAATGCTTGAGGATGGCACCATTAGTGGTAAGATTGAGTACACCAAGCGTGGCGAGGAGAGGGAAGAGTTGTTCACCACAGCCCTTGACCAGCCCATCTATGGCGGTATGGGTATTGTACACATCGCCAAAAACCCCTACTACAAGGCTCCCGTCGTAGACGAGGATGAGCTGGATGCAGATGCTAAGGGTAAAGCTAAGACTAAAAAAGCCAAAGCCAAGGCCAAAAAGAAAGCAAATCCCCGCTACATTGTTAAGGTGTACAGTGTGAAAAGTTATGCCGGCGTGCTGTCGACCAACCTCAGTGTGGCCCCCTCCAGCAAGACCACGAGTCTTATCAGCGTGGGCATTAAGACCTCCGTACCTCAGAAGTCGGCCGACATCGTGAACGAGCTCATCAGGGTTTACAACGAGGACGCCAAAGAGGGCGAAAGGGACGTTGCAAGGGCGACGATGGAGTTTGTGGATGAGAGGTTGGCTATTGTTGGTAGCGACCTTGACGACGTGGACTCCTCGGTAGAGAAGTATCGCAAGAGTTCGCAGACCGTGAACTCCACCACAGAAGCCACCCTCTATGTTCAGGCCGTAGCCAAACTTGAGGAACAGGCTGTGGAGGTTGCGACTCAAATCAGCATCCTCAACGATGTGTTCAACTTCGTGCAGTCCATTCAGGGTAAGGCAGAGATGATACCCAGCCTTGGTATTGGTGGCGATGGTTCGCTTGCAACGCTCATCAACAACTACAACCAAGCCATATTGGAATACAACAGTGTGGGTGGCGATGAGATGTTGAGCAACCCTCAGGTAAGGAGCCGCAGAGAGGCTGTATTGGAGATGCAGAGCCTGCTGCCCGCTTCGATTACCAACCAGCGCAACTCTCTGGAGGTGCAGCTGCGCTCGCTTGACAAGCAGATTGCCGAGAATAAGAACAAGGTGAGCAACCTGCCCACCATCGAGAAGGAGTCGCAGTCGATTATGCGTAACCAGCAGATTAAGGTGCGCATCTATGAGTATCTGCTCAACAAGCGCGAGGAGACCAGCCTCAAGCTGGCAACCACGGCTCCAATATCGAGGGTTATTGACCCAGCCGAGCCTTCGGCACTCCCCATTTCGCCCAAGACTGCTATGATTATGCTCTTGGCTCTGATTTTGGGTATTGCACTCCCCGTTGTGGTGATTTTCATCGCCGAGGCTTTGCGCACCAAGATTTACTCCACCGAGGAGGTTGAGGATATGCTCCCCGCAGATATTCCAATCGTTGGTGCTATTCCTGCCAAACCCAACAAGAACAGCAACGATATTATGGTTACACCCAACAGCCGCGACTCCATTGCCGAGGCTTTCCGTATGGTGCGTACCAACATCGACTTTATGTTGCCTGTGGGTGGCAAGGTGATTATGACCACCTCCACCGTGCCTTCGGAGGGTAAGACCACCTGTTCACTCAACATTGCGCTCTCGTTTGCAATCACCGGCAAGAAGGTTATCATTGTGGATATGGATATGCGCAAAGGCTCGATGGAGCAACGTATTGGTTCCGCTCACCACTCCCAGGGCATTGTGAACTACCTCGTGGGCAAGGAGAGCGACCTCGACAAACTTATCGTCAAGAATTGCGTGCACGGCGTGGATGCCCTCTTCGTGGGTACCATCCCCCCCAACCCTGCAGAGTTGATTATGCGCAAAGAGCTGGACGAAATGATTGAGAAGCTGAAGGGTATGTATGACTACATCATCATCGACACCGCCCCCATCGCTCTTGTAACCGACACGATGCTTGCCAACAGGTTGGCCGACGTTACGCTCTACTGTATGCGTATGGGCCA
>JAFVSY010000030.1 GCA_017503465.1 Tidjanibacter sp.
CAAGGATATGTTATCTGGCGAGGGTAGTGTAATTCAGGACCGCACAATCTATGAGGATGCCCATATCTTTGCAGGTAACCTCCACCAGATGGGGCTGATGTCGTCGCGCGACTTCGGCACCTATATGAAGATTTTCGAGCTCACCAAGGGTCTTGTACCCGAGCCCGACCTGCTCATCTACCTCAAAGCGAGCGTTCCTACTCTGGTGAGCCAGATTCTCAAACGCGGCCGCAACTACGAGATGGGTATCGATATCGACTACCTCGAAAGACTCAACAACCGCTACAACGACTGGATTGAGAATAGCTACAAGGGCAAAATCCTCACCATCGACGTAGATAACAACGACTTTATCCTCAACCCCTCGTTGGTTGACGATATAGAGAAGAGAATCAGAGAGATGTGCGCTAAGTAGCACTCTCATCACCCCACACAAAACCCCTATCTCAGTGGCGAGAACACAAATCAAAGAGGAGTTCAAGAAGATGATGGAGGGGATTCTCGGCAGCGAGACTCCCCTTCTGCTATCTGCGCTCGACGGTGAGCCGCAGGTGAGTATTCGCTACAACCCCTTCAAGGTTAGCACTCGCCCCGAGGGTGAGGGAGTGCCTTGGAATCGCTATGGCTACTACCTCTCGGAACGACCTATATTCACCTTCGACCCACTCTTCCACGCGGGTCAATACTATGTACAGGAGGCCGCATCGATGTTTGTGGGCCACCTGCTCGAAGGGGCTACCGCGGGGGCTGAGGGGTTGCGCCTGCTCGACCTGTGCGCCGCACCCGGAGGCAAGACCACCCTCTACTCCGCACAAGTGGGCTTGGAGGGGTTAGTGGTTGCCAACGAGCCGGTAAGGAATAGGGCTAAGGTGCTGGCCGAAAATGTGCGCAAGTGGGGCTTGGGCAATGTGGCGGTGGCTATGAACGACCCGCACGCCATTGCCGAGGCACTACCTGAGTGGTTCGACGTGGTGGCGGTCGATGCTCCCTGCTCGGGCGAGGGTATGTTCCGCAAGGACGATAGGGCCAGAGCCGAGTGGTCGCCCGAGGCAGTGAGGATGTGTGCGCAGCGTCAGCGCTCGATACTCAGCGATGCGTGGGAGGCGCTGCGCCCGGGTGGAGTGCTCATTTACAGCACCTGCACATTCAACCGTGCGGAGGACGAGGAGCAGGTGGAGTGGCTCACCGAGGAGTTTGACACTGAGGTAGTTGAGATAGATATAGACCCCGATTGGGGTATCACACTGAGCGAGGCAGCAGGCCACACCTGCTACCACTTCTACCCCCACCGCTCGCGTGGCGAGGGACTATTTGCAGTGGTGCTTCGTAAGGCAGAGCGCAGGAGCAAGCAACGCCCCACACGTGCTCGCCGCACAGCACTCATCGCCGCACCTAAGCGCGAGGTGAGTGAGTTGCAGCGTTGGGTAGAGGGTGGCGAGGCGATGCGCTTTGCTACTGCGGGCGACCGATATTTCGGTTACTACGCCCACCAGATGGAGGAGATGAGCTATGTGAGCGACCGCCTGAACGTCATCTACTCGGGCGTATGTATGGGGCAGATGTTTGGCGGCAGGCTGCGCCCCGACCACGCTCTGGCGCTCTTCCACGACCTGAGCGCAAGCGTGCCACGCACGGAGCTGTCGCGCTCCGAGGCTATGGCCTATATGCGTCGCGAGAGCCCTGCCGAGATAGCCGCCAAGATGAACGAGGGAATAGGTGCACTCTGCTACGAGGGCGCAACGATTGGTTGGGCCAAGAGGATAGGTGCACGAATCAATAATATGTTACCCACCGACCTGAGGGTACTCACCAAAGAGAGCGAGGAGGAGATATGGCAAGAATAGTTATCGGACTGTCGGGAGGCGTTGACTCCTCCGTTGCGGCATACCTGCTCAAAGAGCAGGGACACGATGTCGTGGGACTCTTTATGATTAATTGGCACGACACCGAAGGGACACTCAGCGGTGCTTGCCCGTGGGAGGAGGATAGGCTGATTGCCGAGATGGTGGCGCGCAAATTAGATATAGGCTTCTATGTGGTTGACCTGAGCGAGCAGTATCGCAAGAGGGTGGTTGACTATATGTTCTCGGAGTATGAGAAGGGTCGCACCCCCAACCCCGATGTGCTGTGCAACCGTGAGATAAAGTTCGATGTCTTTGTCGAGGAGGCACGCCGCTTGGGTGCGGAGTATGTGGCTACGGGCCACTACTGCCGCAAGGAGAGCGTGACCGATGCGGAGGGCAACACCCACCACCGCCTACTCGCAGGCAGCGACCCCAATAAGGACCAGAGTTACTTCCTCTGCCAACTATCGCAGGAGCAACTCTCTATGGCGCTCTTCCCCATCGGCGACCTGCTGAAACCAGAGGTGAGGGAGATTGCCACAAAACTGCATCTGGCCACCGCCACCCGCAAGGACTCGCAGGGTATTTGCTTTGTGGGGAAGGTCGATTTACCCCTGTTCTTGCAAC
>JAFVSY010000031.1 GCA_017503465.1 Tidjanibacter sp.
CCCCCTTGCGGGCGGGCTTGGTGAGGTTGAGCCCCTCCTGTGGAGTGAGGCGCACCACCTCGGCGGCCAGGTCGGTGTGGAGTTCACGCATCTTGCCGTTGATGTCTTTGCGATTCCAATCGTGTATGCGGTAGGTGAGGTTGGAGGTCTCCTGCACTTCGGCCAGCAACACACCCTTGTCGATGGAGTGGATGGTGCCGGCAGGAATGAGGAACGCATCGCCCTTCTGCACGGGGATACGGTTGAGGTGTTGGGCAATGGTGCCACTCTCCACCGCACGGTCATACTCATCCTCAGTGAGTGGGTGCTTGAGGTCGAGATAGATGGCCGCTTCGGGGGCTGCGTCGACGATGTACCACATCTCGGTCTTGCCGCGTGTGCCGTGCTCCTGAAGGGCGAACTCGTCGTTGGGGTGTACCTGCACCGAGAGGGTGTCGTTCACGTCGAGGAATTTCAGCAACAGGGGGAACTCCAGCCCAAACTTGTCGTAGGTGCGCTCGCCCACCAACTCGCCCATATAGACCTCAATGAGCTCCGAGAGGGTGTTGGACTTGAGGTAGCCATTGGCGGCCACCGACTCGCACTCCACCAAGGGGCATATCTCCATAGACTCCCCTATTTTGTCGGGGTTTTTGCCCCTGGGGGCCTTTTTGCCTGCTGCCACAAGGCGGCTTCCACCCCAAACGACCTCTCTGGTCACGGGGGTAAACTTCAGTGGGTATAACATTTTTCTGTTTTTTTGTTCAATCTGTTCTTCTTTGTGTTGCAAACCACCACAAAGGCCTCTACCGAGGGTCTACCGTAGTGAGATTGCGTGGGCCCAAAGCTCTCCAAAAGTACTATTTTTTTTGATAGCTCCTACACCAACCTTGGAATAAATCATTACTTTTGTCCTTGTAATAATATATTTAAGGAAGTTATGGAGGTTTTTTTGAAGATCGAAAACATCACCAAGCAATTTGCAGGCCATACTGCATTGGATGATGTATCTTTGGAGGTGCCACGTGGATGTGTCTACGGACTCCTCGGCCCCAATGGTGCGGGCAAGACCACACTTATTCGCATTATCAACCACATCACAGCACCCGACAAAGGGCGCGTGTGGTTCAATGGACACCCCCTCTCGCCCGCAGATGTGGCCAACATCGGCTACCTGCCCGAGGAGCGTGGACTCTACAAAACTATGAAGGTGGGCGAACAGGCCCTCTACTTCGCCCAACTCAAGGGCCTCTCAAAGGCCGAGGCCACCGCAAGGCTGAAAAAGTGGTTTGTCAAATTCGGCATCGAAGGGTGGTGGAACAAGAAAGTGAGCGAACTCTCCAAGGGTATGGCCCAGAAGGTTCAGTTCATCGTAACGGTGTTGCACGAGCCCCAACTGCTCATCTTCGACGAGCCCTTCAGTGGCTTTGATCCCATCAATGCCAATCTGCTGAAAAACGAGATTTTGGAGTTGCGCGACAAGGGTGCTACGGTGATTTTCTCCACCCACAATATGGCTTCGGTGGAGGAGGTGTGCGACCACATCACGCTGATTAACAAGTCCAAAAACATATTGAGTGGCTCGCTTGATGAGGTGCGCCGCAGCCACGGAGGCAACATCTTTGAGGTTGATTTCAGGGGCGACAAGGAGAGCCTTGTTGGTGCCCTGGCAGGGCTTCCGTGTGGGCTCCTTGACGAGAGCCTGATTGCCGACGAGGACAAGGAAAACCACTCCGAGAGGGCTCTGAAGATACACATCGAGCGCGATGAGGATGTGCGCTCGGTGGTGGAGGTAATCAACAACACCGTGCAGTTGCGCACCTTCCGCGAGGTTATCCCAAGTATGAACGACATCTTTATTCAGGCAGTGGCCAAACACTCCGCAAAATAAACACGCACACGACCTATGGGAAAGATTAAGATTATAGCAGAGCGCGAGTTCAACGAGCGCGTGAGAAAAAAGAGTTTCATCATCACCACCATACTGATGCCCATCGCTTTTGTGGCCATTATGTTTGTGCCGGCGCTAATGATGAACATCTCCAGCGACGAGAAGAAGGAGATTATTGTGGTGGACCAAAGTGGTATGGTTGGCGAGAGGCTCCAGGATGATGGTCAGATGATGTTTTCGCTCTCCGACAAGGGCTTCGACACCCTCAAGGAGGAGAACAACGAGGTCTTTGGTATCCTTGTGATTGGCGAGGATGTGGCCACCAACCCCTCCAATGTGCAACTCTTCACCTACGAGTCCTCCACCATCAACATCGAGAGTGCCATCACCGAACAGGTGCGCAACATCATCGAGGCCGAGAAACTCAAACAATACAACATCGACGACCTCGACCGCATCCTTGGTGAGATTAAAACCCCTGTCAGCCTGCAAGTGAAACAGCTCAACGAGAGTGGCGAGGCCAAAGATAGCAGTGCCATTCTCAACATTGCGCTGGCCTATGTGTTTGGTTTTCTTATCTATATGTTCGTGTTCCTCTATGGCAATATGGTGATGCAGGGCGTGATTGAGGAGAAGAGCAGCAAGGTTATGGAGGTTATGGTGTCGAGCGTCAAACCCTTCCAACTGATGATGGGTAAGATTCTGGGCATTGCGGCTGTGGCCATCACCCAGTTTATGATTTGGGTGGTCTTCATCCTTGTGGTTGGCGCAGGTGCTATGAGCCTGCTGGGTGGCGATGAACTCCTTGCAGCAGCACAGGCAAGTGCGGCAATGGACCCCGCAATGGCCTCTATGAGTGGCGCAGAGATGTCGATTGATAAGGACGCCGCGGCCCTCATCAACACCATCACCGACCCGGGCTACTTGGTGCGCATCTTGGGTGGCTTCTTGCTCTACTTTGTGGGTGGCTACCTGCTCTATGCCGCAATGTTTGCCGCTGTGGGCAGTGCTGTGGACAACGAGAAGGACACCAACAACCTTCAGTTGCCCATCACCATTCCGCTGATTTTGGCCCTCTTTGTGATGATGAGCGCAATGCAGGAGCCCAATGGGCCCCTGGCTGTGTGGTTCAGTATGATACCCTTCACGTCGCCCATCGTTATGATGGTGCGCCTGCCCTATGGAATGCCCGATGGATTTTGGATTTCGGTGTTGCTGCTCTATGGCACCTTCTTGGCTATGGTGTGGCTGGCGGGCAAAATCTACCGCGTGGGTGTCTTTATGTATGGCAAGAAACCAACCCTTGGCGAACTGCTCAAATGGGCCCGCTACAAATCGTGATGACGATTTGGGAGCGCATTGTGAAAACAGAACGGCAACCCTGCACTTGGGTTGCCGTTCTGTTTTGTTACTGATTAGCTCCTCGGAGGGGGCTTGATATTACCTTATTTTTGCCCTTGCCAATGGCTACTATGCCCCAAAACGACACTCAATACGGATGGCGTAGTTGCGTGGTGGCATTGGACGGGAGAGCACCGATTGGTACTCTTTGTTAAGGAGGTTGTGGATGTCGAATATTACCTTAAAACATACCTTATTTTTCACCTCCACTGTGCGCCCTAACGATATGTCGCTCAGGGTGTAGCCCTCCACAATGTCGCCCGAAAAACTCGTTCCGGAATAGGAGGTCTGTCGGTCGCTGTACAACTGCCACTTGTAGTCAAGACTCCACGCCCTCCAACCCAACATTAGGGCCGAAGAGGCCGACCAATGAGGAATGTAGGGAAGTTGGTTGCCATAGGAGGCGCTACCCTCGGTGGCGTTGATTGAAGAAGTGTAGCCCACAATGCCTCGCCACCCGATTTTGGCCCCATCAGGCAGAGCAACATCCGCGTTTGCACGCATCTCCACGCCCCTGCTAATCACTCGCTGTAGGTTTTGCGGAGTCCAGAACCCCTTAATCGTTGGGGTCCACATTATCCAGTTGTTGATGTCGGAGTGGTAGCCCGTGAGTTTACCGCCCACCTTCACGCGCCCCCACTCAACACTACTCTCCAAGCCCAAATCGGCGGTTGTGCCCTCTTCGGGTTGCAGGCCGGGGTTACCACCGGGCACATAGTAGAGGTCATTGAGAGTGGGATAGCGGTAGTTGCGAGCCACCGAGCCACTCAAAATCAGTCCCGCCTGTGGCCACAGCGTGAAGTCCACAAATAGGGCAGGAATGAGTGGAGAGAGGGTACCATCGCGCCACTCCTGACGCACATTGAGGGCAGCCCCAAACCACTCCGTAGGCTTCCAACGAGCCGAGCCGAAGGCAGATATCTCCTCTCTTGTGGCCTCAAAACCAAGCGGTACGAGCGGAGCAACATCCTTGCTCTCAACGTCGTAGTGGTTGCCGGTGAGCGAGGCCGCCAACATCAGCGAATTGCCAATGCTCCACTCCCCGGCTGCCTCCACGAAGGCAAGATTGGTGGCACTTGAGGAGTCCACACCTCGTTGTGCCTGACCCCCGCCGGTGGAGAATTGATAGATGTAGTGGAGTGTGTTGTGGTTGTAACCGGCTCTGGCATTGAGCCTCAATCCCCCAAACGACTTGCGCCACTCGGCCACACCACGAAAACTCTGCTCGTCTTGCCAAGCCTTCGTTTGGTCGTCATCACGATAGTCCACCGTCATTCGGGGAATACCGCGCGAGGAATCGGTGTACCACCCCTTGAGGGCAAAATTACCCCCCTTTGGAGCATTGTAGAAAAACTCCTGAAGCAGATGAAAATCGTTGTAGCCGCAATTTTTGTTGCGTTCGGTGGGGTGCCCGAACTTGTCCCTATTGACATACTCAAAGTCGTTTTTTGACGAACTATAAAGAGCCCTCGTGGAACTGCTCCACCGTCCGGAGGAGTAGCCCAGCCGCACAAATTCATCGTAGGTGCTGTAACTCCCCACGCCCTGAACAAGCTGAACATCAAGACCCTCCTTTTGTGGTTTGGCGGTCGAGAGTACCACCGCACCACCAAGTCCTCCGCCCACAACACCCACCGAGGTTGCACCGTGGTAAACCTCGCCGCCATCCACAAAATAGGATGGTATCATCGAGAAATCAACCATTCCGAGCATCGGACTGCCGAGGTTTATACCATTCCAGCTCACGGCTGTGTGGGAGGGAGCAGTGCCACGAAGTGAGGCGGTGGCCAAGGTTGCGCGGCCCGAAGATTTGATAAAAATGGTGCTGTTTTGGGCCAACACCTCGGCCATTGAGGCCGCAATGTTGTCGGTGAGCACCTGCTGTGAGAGCGCAGTTTTCTGCACCCCGATTTCGCGCAACGAGCGGGCGGCCTTGACCACCACCCCTTCAACATTTACGGTACGCAAAGTGTCGCTGCTCTGCGCCCACAATCTTGCGCCCAGCATCAATACAACTAACTCTATGAGAAACAATCTCTTCACTTTGCCGATATTACCTTAAATGTTACCTTATTTTTTCTCTTGTTATGGCAAGAAAATAAACTTCGAGGGAAGCAAACCAACCTCAAATTCGTCAATCAGTTTACCCTTGTTGTCATACCTTAAAACCGCCCCGTTGGAGGTGTAGTCTTTGGCATCGGCAATGTAGATTTCGCCCGTGTAGGGGTCCACATCGAGTCCATACTGCCCATATCCCTCTACCGACATAAGTGGCTCGGCGGGGAACACCCCCGTGGTTACATCCATCGCCCACACTGCATCGCTGATGAAGTAGAGCGTGTCGCCCTCGCCATTGATGGCAAGGCGTGAGCGGAAGTAACTACCGCTTGCAAAGGTGTGTACCTTCTCGGCCGAATAGGTTGTGGTGTTGATTTTCCAGAGCGAAGGCTCCTCCACCGAAACGCCCTCGGGAAGATTGCTCCACTCGTTGCCACCATCGCACACCACCCACAAGGCGTTGTTCTTGTCAAGCGCCAACGAATAGGGTTGCACACCAATGGTAAAGGTGGCCAGCTGTTTGTCGGTAGTGGTGTCCAATACGGTGATTTTGTGGTCGTTGCTCCACGAGGCAATGAAGAGTTTGTCGCCCACAAGTGCCATTTGTTCCGAGCCGGCCACACCCTCCAGCGTTATCTCGCCTGTCTTGGTAAGGGTTTGCACGTTGAAAGAGATGAGTTTGTTGGTGTTGATTTGCGAGATGTATCCCTTTGTGCCGGTGCCGTCGATGGCCACAAAGCGGGGCGAGGTCAGCCCCTCAATCGTTCCCTGGACCTTGCCGCTGGTGGCCTCAATGGCATAGACCACGCCGGAGTTGTTTACAACCACAAATAAGGTGTTGTTGTGCAGATACATAGATTGTCCCACATCGCCCAACATTGCATCGTTGACACTGCCGAAAACATCGTGCGTAACGGCTGTCGTGGCGGGGTTGTAGTGCCACAGCGAAGAGTTGCTGGCACCCCAGTTGCCCTCACAGAGGACATAGACGCCACCCTCAAATGAGGAGGGCAGTGTGTCAGGATTGGGTCCCTCGTTGGAGGGGTTGCAACCGCCCAGCAGAATGACGGATGCGAAAACACAAAAGATTCCAAATAACTTTTTCATCACATTGAAAGTTAAAAGGTTAAACATAAAACAAGTACTCCCGCTTGCGGTTTTTGCTACCGGCGGTGGCTTGTTTGTGCTTTTGTGTTTGTGCTGACTTGGTGCCTTGCTGCACCCGATGTAAACTACACGAAAACCCTCCCATTCGCCGCAGGAGCAATCCCATTAACGATGTGGCAGGTCTTCTGACTCGCCTCGCTTCCGAACCGCCTTCCCAATGCTCTGCAGCGCATCAGTGGCCAAAAAAGAGATTTGTTCGGAAGCCTTCCAAACCCAGCGTACTTGCTTGTTGCACAAAGAGTTGTGCCCTTGCAAGATGGGTTGAGGCTTACAGCAGCGGGAACTGTTGCCGACTTTCACGGCATTCCCTGTTAGTCCCTCAATAGGGAACCGCATCGGCACAAAGGTATGTAAAAAAACGTGAGATTGTTCGCAGAGTCAAAAAAATATTTTACCTTTGCGACCAGAAGATTGCGGAGATGGCGTAATTGGTAGCCGCGCCAGACTTAGGATCTGGTGGCGAGAGCCGTGTGAGTTCGAGTCCCACTCCCCGCACGAGAAGGCAGAGCTTGAGCTCTGCCTTTTTTCGTGCGGGGAGTGAGTATTCGACCACCCCTCCAAACCTCCCCTTTCGTAGGGGAGGCTTAGTTTTTACACAGAAAGGCCTGCGCTTGGGCTCTGCCTTTTTTCGTGCGGGAAGTGAGAGTGTTACCCACCCCCTAAACCTCCCTCCTGCGAGGGGGCCTGCTAAATTATTGAAGGCCTGCGCTTTAGCAGAGGCTTTTTCGTGCGAGGGAGTACCGCTCAAAACTGCTTTGCGTATTGTGTGCGGGGCGTGTGTTTATTTGTTAGACTTTCGCCTATTGCAAAAGCGGCAGAGCATTTGGCAATTTTCGGTGGTTGTTTTTCCACCTTCGCACCACGGAGTTATGTGGTCGGCCTCCATATTTTCCAACTCAAACCACTCCCCACACTTGGGACAAACTCCCTTTTGGCGAGTGTAAACCTCCAATTTTTGTGCTTCAGAGAAGGCTCTGATTGAGAGGTTCCGCTCATCTCGTGTGAGGATGTAGGGATAGATGCCGCCCTTCTTGGTTACATCATCATCAAGCAACAACTTTTTCACCTCGGCCTCAATGGCGATGGGGTCTAATGGGGTGTTTTTGTACTTGTTGTAGAGGGCACCCCACGGCACAGAGTTGATGATTTTCTTGTGCTTATTGGAGAACTTGGCTTGCGCCCAAGCAATAACGCTCTGGTAGTATATCCACAGGTCGCTTGCATCGCCATCGTGTTGGTGTTTGGCCATATAGTCCTCGATTTCGCCGCCGCTTATCCAATCGATGACCGTTTCGAGATAGTCCTGGCGTATGGGAGAGCCGGACATAAAGTCTTTGCCAACCATATAGGCGGGGCAGGAGTTTTTGCTGAAATAACGCTTTGCATCGCTCACCCACGGACCGGAGTAGACTGCATTGCGCAGTTCCTGCTCGGTGAGTTTTTCGCCGGCAATGTTGATGGTTCTGAACCACTCGAGTTTTTCGCTGTCGGTACCCGTACAAATGTAGACCATCAATTTGTAGTTGAGAATCTCCTGCTTTTCGTCGGTGGTGAGATTGTTGAAATAGCGAAACTCGTAGGCAAAATCTCCTGCAACATACTGACAAATGCTGATGGTACGTTGCTGACCATCAATCACTTCGTAGGTACCATCGCCACAATCGGCCCAATACATCACGTTGAGCGGAAAGTGTCGCTTCACGGTTGTAATCACCGCATCTCGCTGTTTCTCTTTGTAGATAAATTCTCGTTGATAGGGAGGCCTGATGTTGAGTTTCCCGCCAAAGCCAACCACACCCTCGGCTCCGCTATCCTTGTACCCCTCGGCAAGTTCCCTTACCGTGATTTCCTTCAGTGCAATTTTCATAATTTATTTTCGTTTGCGGATTAGTATTCGAGCATATGGGTCTTTCATTCCCACGTTTTTCAAACTTAATTGTTTTGGCTTTTGTAACCCACACTCCACAATAGTATAGAAATGTGGATTTATATCTATTATTTCAAATTGGTCTGGGTTGTATTTGTCAAGAAAGGTTATGGGCACACCCATAACCCCATCATAGTCGCAGGGGATGTCGGACGTTTTGTTCACGTTGATTGCTTCGTAGTTGTCGTAGGTGGGGTACTCCTCGGGGGTGTAGTGTTTGTAAAGTATGAGTTCTTCGTGCTTCTTCTCAATATCAAGATTAGTAAACCACGTTACACCCGACACCCTAATCATACCCTCTCGGTGGTCGCCTGCGGTTGCCACGTCCTCGTACTTGGAATAGAAATGACCTGCGCCACCCTTGAAACCATAGCCCAACCACAGTTTGTTATCCCTGATGAGAGGAAATATCTCTTTGTAGGTTATGGCGTTTTGGTGCCCCACTATCACAAACTTTTTATCATACTTAATCAGTTGGGCAACATACTCACGGAAGAGCGAGAATGGTGGGTTGGTAACAACAATGTCGGCCTGTTTGAGCAGCTCGATGCACTCGGCGCTGCGGAAGTCGCCATCCCCTTTGAGAGGTCGCACCTCTATTTCGCTCGCATCGGGCATATTGTTGCCATCTTTGTCGCCATCGTAGATTTGATAGACCGCTTGCTCGCTGGCGTTCATCGAGAACAAATCAACATCTTGGCTCTTGTAGCAGGTGGCGATTACTCGTTTGAGTCCGAGGTCATTGAACTTCAGCGTGAAGTACTTGAAGAAGTTGCTCACTCGTGGGTCATCGCAGTTGCAGAGTACTGTTTTGCCACGAAAATGCTCTTTGTAGTGGACCAATTCACGCTCAATGTCGGCGAGTTGAGTGTAGAACTCATCCTTCTTGGCGGCTTTGGCGGCCGTCAGGGTGGTGTTTGCCATAGGGTTTGGGTGTTGCGCGCCTGCAATCCGCTCAATCCTACGACCAAACAAAAAAAGGTGGACATATCTTGTCCACCCTTGCGGTCGTAGGAAACCGTGATAACAGACAAGAATGCCCACACAACGAGGGCATTCGCAACATCTGTTCCGGTTATCAATTTGAAATTTCCTACGTTTCAAGAGTTGGAACAAACAGCAAACGCTAATTAGTAAATATGTAAGTAGTTAGTTTTGTTTTCTCTTTTTGCTCAAATGTTTTGTGTTTCCACAAAAATAGGCATTTATTTTGAATTTGTGGGTGGGGTTGAGTAACTTTGTCGAAAATTTGCAGAAGATGAGCACAAAAATATCAATCATTGTGGCTGTGGCCCAAAATGGCGTCATCGGCACCGGAGGTACTATGCCTTGGCACATATCCGAGGACTTCCGACACTTCAAGGAGGTTACGCTCGGGCACTCGGTGGTGATGGGCCGCAAGACCTACGAGAGCATCGGTCGTCCGTTACCACGCCGCCGCAACATCGTAATCACACGCAACAGCGACCTGCGCATTGAGGGTTGCGAAATGGCCCCCTCATTGGAGGCCGCACTCGCAATGTGCGAAGGCGAGGAGGAGGTTTTTGTGATTGGTGGTGGCGAGATTTACCGCCAAGCGCTCCCTTTGGCACACAAACTCTACATCACGCACGTGGGCGTGAGCGTGGAGGGCGACACCCGCTTCCCCACCATCGACCCCGCGGTGTGGCACGAGGTGAGCCGCACGGAGTTTGAGCGTGGCGCAGAGTTTGAGCACCCCTTTGCGTTTGTGGACTACGAAAAGTGAAAATTTCCCCACCCCCGAAAGGGCGTGATAGTTAGGGCGGTAGGGTGTGCGGGCGTGTGCCCTGCGCCCGAAAAAGCGAAAAAAGTTTGCGAAATAGGAAATTTTGACTACCTTTGCACTCGCAAACGTACCGCGGGGTAGAGCAGTTGGTAGCTCGTCGGGCTCATAACCCGGAGGTCGGAGGTTCGAGTCCTCCCCCCGCTACTCAAAAAGGAGAAACTTTCGGGTTTCTCCTTTTTTCGTATCGGGGGGTCATCCCCCGACTATATTTACATTCCTCCTAAATCCCCCTTTGATAAAGGGGGACTTCTTGGTGGGGCTTCCGAAAGTTTTGCATTAGGGAGGGCGAGAACCGTAGGTTCGGACTATCCGATCAGTGAGAGCAGAGGGGAAAACGTAGGGCAAATTGGGGCAAAAAGAAACGAGGCACCGTTATCACAATCGGATGCCTCGTTAGGCTATCGGGGGTGGAAATAAGGGAGAAACACTTCGAAGCCTCTCGCTATAATCTTTAGCAAACACACGCACAATCAGCTTCTACTAGAATGACCCCCGACAGGTAGCATAGTATATGTCTGACGATGTTTTTCGCTCGTCTTCACTTTCTATGATGCACAACCCACACAAAAAGTTGCATCACCCCACAAAAAAATCTCACTTTTTTCTCCGCACACCATCCAAAAGGCGGTGTGTGGTTTGAGCTTTCAACTCATCCGCAAGGATGCATAACTCTTCGCACGGCCCAAGGCCGACTTCTACAGAGCCCCAAAAAAGAACCCATCCTAACGACACAAAGCACCGTGAGGATGGGACTACACTAAAAGTTTTTGGTTCCGCTTTTTTCAAAAAGCGGAGAAGAAAAAGGTGCGAAAAAAGCCACACAAAATAAAAAAGCCCCACGCAAGTGGGGCAATGCTGATGTTGGGTTATTTGCCGTAGAGGTCGATTTCGCCTTGTTCTACTTGTCGGTAGGTTTGTGCGAGGAGTGCGATGACGGGGGAGATGAGGTTCACCACGTCCTCGATGGCTCCGGCTTTGCTTTGGTCGCCCTTGATGCGGTAGAGCATTGTGGCGTAGAGTGCTCGGAAGCAGAGTTCGATGTCGCTGATACCATCTCGTGCGATGACTATGCGCAGTCGTGGGAGTTCCTCTTTGAGTGGAGCCCAGAGGGTGCGGTAGGTTGCCCCGATGGGGAGTTCGAGCAGTTGGAGGTGGAGGTTTTCCATATCGCCAATGAGGTGGAGTGTGTGGCTGAGGTGGCCACGCTCTTCCTTACCCTCCTCGCGCAGGAGTCCTGCGAGGCTCATATACCACATAAAAATCTGCTGTTTGGTCTGCTCATCGTAGTCGCTGTTTTGCACGAGCGAGGTGTATATGGCCTCGGGGCTGAACTTCAAAGCCCTCAAAAGGTCCTCCAGTTGCCAAAGATAGAGGATGTACTCGGCGATGTTTTCGTGTCGTTTTTGTTGTGCTATATACATAGTGGTGTTGCTCTTTTGGTGCAAAGATAGGCCAAAATGGGGGTTTTGTGCAACAAATGGGTGTGAGTTTTGCAAAAACTTCCCTATATTTGTAGTGCCTAACTGCCTAATAGCATTGGGCGTACATATTTATTGATGAAAGTGTATTAGCTTTTATCCTTGGTTAGAAATCTGGAAAATTTCAATGGAACAGGGAAAGCATCACACTCGTCACTTCGTATTGTATAGTATTTGGGGTGTTATTCCCATACTCATTCGATACGAGTGTGGGGTATGTTTATTTGTTCCATAGGTATTCCAGAACCTCTAACCAAATAGACTAATCAACTCCACACTTTCTTTTTGCACATAACCCACCGCATAGGAGTTGCTACGGTAATATGTTGTTGAAAACTAATGTTCAACTAAACTATATTACTATGAGAAAACTATTCACACTTCTTACCACACTTGCACTACTTTGTGCAGTTGGTTGCGAAGAGAAAGGGGACGACAATGTAGACCCCAACGACAAAACCGAACAGCCCGAGGAGAAACCCGATGATGGCAGTGAAATTCCCGATGATGCCTATATCTCTCTTAATAAGGACATACTAACATTCAGTCCCGATGGCGAGAGTGTAGATATTAAGGTATATAGCAACTACGAGTGGACCCTGACCAACAACTGCGATTGGGTAACTACCTCCATTTCGGGTGGCGAGGCAAGCGAGGGTGGCACAACCATAACCCTTTCTGCCGACCTCACCTATGACAATCGCGAGGGTACTATCATTTTTAGTTGTGGCAAGGCAAGGAAAGTATTGGTGGTGTCGCAATCGTTTAAGGAGGCTATTATTGCCGACGAGAACAACACTTTCAGTGTTCCCGCCGAGGGAGGTAATGTGATTATCAACTACCAGACCTCCGTTGAGTGCGAGGTCATCATCCCCGAGGAGGCAAAGAGTTGGATTTCGCTTGCTCCTGCTACAAGGGCTTTGGTTAGCGAGTCGGCTACACTGACCGTTGCGGAGAACACAACTTACAGCGAGAGGAGTGCAGTTGTTAAGGTTGTAAAGAAGGACGATAACTCGCTCTTTGCCGAGTACACCATCAACCAAGTGCAGAACGATGCAATTATTGCAGATAACAACACCTTCAATCTCAAAGGTTGGGCTCAGAGTATCAATATAGCATACCAGACCAATGTAGAGTGCGAGGTTATTATCCCCGAGGAGGCGCAGAGTTGGATTACGCTTGCTCCTGCTACAAGGGCTTTGGTCAATAAGTCGGCAACGCTCAATATCGCCGAAAACAATGCGCGCGCACAGAGGAGTGCTGTTGTGAAGGTTGTTGCTGTAAATAACAACGAGTTGGTTGCAGAGTACACCATTACACAACAAAGTCAACGCTATTTTATTGAATACACCTCTGCGGATGGTTATACTATTACTCCATACAGTGGTGCATTTGATGCAACTATTATATGCAACGAGTATATTGACGGCAAGGGCTATATAGACTTTGATGCACCAATTACTTCGATTGGAGAGAGGGCATTCTCTTATTGCACCTCGCTGACAAGTATTACCATTCCCGATGGCGTTACTGAGATTGGAAGTGATGCATTCGCAGGTTGCTTCTCGCTGACAAGCATTACCATTCCCGATGGTGTTACTTCGATTGGATATTATGCATTCTTTGGTTGCTCCTCGCTGACAAGCATTGCCATTCCCGACAGCGTTACTTCGATTGGAAATAGTGCATTCTGGCATTGCTCCTCGCTGACAAGCGTATATTGCAAGGCGATAACTCCACCAATGGGAGGTGATAATATGTTTAGCGACAACTCCTCGGACCGCAAGATTTATGTACCCACCGCGAGAGTGGATGAATATAAGTCTGCCGAGGGTTGGAGCGACTACGCCTACTCAATCTACGGCTACGATTTTTAATTACATATAAGGCTTGTAGGTCATATAGGGCCTATGGGGTTTATAACGTACAATTAAGGGGGAGGCTTACAACCTCCCCTTTTTTCCGCCCATCTCTTGTTGGTGGGCATCTTTTTTAATACCCGAGAGTGTTGAAAGGGGAAGGGTGATAGGGGTAATAGGGACAATAGAGAGTTTAAGGAGCTTAGGGAGTGGTTGAAAAACACGGGAAACGAAAATGTTACCCGTGTTTTTTTTAATTCACCCAACTCATTAAAGCACACCCACTTACACATTGCAAAAGAGAAAAATAGAAGAGTGGATGTGAAAAAATATGGTACTATGTATTGCAAGGTACTAAAATATTTTCATATATTTGCATTACAAAACACTCTAATACTTTTACGACAGTGAACAAAACACTCAAAGTCAGAATCGGTCAAACCGTGTTTACAATCGAGGGCGATGCCCATCGAATCCTGAGCGACTATCTCGACGACATCGCCGCCAGGTGTGAGGAGTCCTCACGCAAAGAGGTGGTGGATGATGTGGAGATGCGCATAGCCGACCTTTTCAGCGGTTGGTTGGGCAACCCGGCCAACGTGGTCGATACCTATCTTGTGCGCCGTGCGCAGGAGACCATTGGTCGCCCCGAGGAGTTCGGCGAACTCAAGGAGCCCACCCGCAAGGCGGGCGAGGGCGAGGAGCCCAAGAGGCTCTTGCGCAGCAGGAGCGACAAGGTTATCGGTGGTGTGTGTGGTGGCATTGCAAAGTTCACCAACATCGACCCCACCCTATTGCGCATAGCAACAATGTTGCTGGTGATTTTCGGAGGCCTAAGCCTCTGGATTTACATCATTTTGTGGCTCTTTATGCCCATTGAGAAGGCCGCATCGGTCGGAACGCCACAAGATTAACCCCTCCACCAAAAAACAACAACGAGAAATGACATTTTGGCAAGTACTTTTGGCGATAATATTTCCGCCGTTGGTGGTAATCAACCGTGGCTGTGGCTCGTTTCTGATTACCCTCCTACTCACCATCGCAGGTTGGGTACCCGGGGTAATTGCAGCCCTTGTGATACTCAACAAGCCCGAAAAATAGGTCTACCCCAAGAGGTGTGAGGTAGGCGCCCCCCAACACAACATAAAAACAAGAAACAACTTACAAGAACGAGAGAAAGAAAGGATTTTGCTATGGAAGTGATGAACGAACAACCCAAGAAACTCTATCGCAGCCGCAGCCGTATGCTCGGTGGCGTGTGTGGCGGTTTGGCCGAGTATTGGAACTTGGACCCCACCCTTATTCGTGTGGCCGTTGCCGTGCTGTTTTTCGTGCCGGTGATGCCCGTGGTGCTGCCCTACCTGATTATGTGGTTGCTGATTCCGGAGCGCAAGTAAAAGACTGAAACACCGAGATTTATGGCGATAGACATTGACAACGCAAAGGCGCAGATGCGCAAGGGAATACTGGAGTACTGCATACTCTCCATACTCTCTCGCGAGGACTCCTACGCTCCGAAGATTATTGCGGAGCTGAAGGCGGCCGAGATGATTGTGGTGGAGGGCACCCTCTACCCCATCCTCACGCGCCTGAAAAACCAAGGCATCCTTGCCTACCGCTGGGAGGAGTCGCCTCAGGGCCCGCCACGCAAATACTACTCCCTGACGACTGAGGGCAGGGAGGCTCTGCGCCAACTTGACGAGTCGTGGGACTCGCTGGTGGGGCAGATTGGCCAAATTCGTGGTTGCACTCCCTCCGAGGGCAGCCGATAAACACAAACATCAGAACTACAACTATGGAGATTATTGAAGATAACAACAGCCCGAGCACCCAACCCCGACAGTCGGGACAGTCGAACAATGGTGGCGACACCACTACCCCTCTTCACCCTTTGGGGCAGGTGGTGGTTGTGTGTGCCAAGATTTTTCTGGGCATTTTCCTCTTTGGGTGGTTACTGGCCGCCGTGGGGGTCCTTGTGGGCTTCATTTCGCTGATGACGGTTGGAGCGTTTGAGTCGGCCTACATCGACTTTGAGGGCACCTCGCCCGTGGTTTTTGCGGGGCTTGTGTGCGCGGTGGTGGTGCTCTTTATGGGCATTGTGGCCGACGTGGGCTTCACCCTGCTGCGTGGCAAGCAAATCAACCTGCGCAGGCTTGGTATTGGAGCCGTTGTGTGGGTGATATTCTTGGTGTGGACCTGCGTGTTGGCCGTTACCAACATCGGCAAGTGGGAGCATTGGGGCGAGCAGGTGGAGTTGCAAATGGAACTCTTTGAGGAGCGAATTGAAGGCAGGATGGAGCGGTTTGACGCCATTATGGAGAACTGCGAGGAAAGCGACAATGGGCTCATTTTCAACTTTGAGGGAAGGAGCGACCTTGTGTCGTTTGCCATTTGTGCCGACAAGATGGACCTACCCGATGATGTGGAAGACCTCGTCTACCTCAAACTCTCACAAAACCAAGATGTTGAAGTGAGAATTGAGTGGGCAGACAAGGGTGGCGTTGGGCACTACAAGACCATAACCATCGCCACCGAGGACCACGATGCCATTGTCATCAACGACTTTGACGACTAATCCCCTACCCCATCCAACTTTTAAGAAGAAAAACATCAACACAACAAACAACGATTATGGAAGTGATTAAGGAAGATAAAAAGAGCCCTGCTGCCGGCGAAGTGCGCATTGTAGCCTATCGCTTTGGTGGCGTGGCGATGATTTTGCTGGGCCTTGTGTGGCTCTGCTACAACTACGACCTACTGCCCGCGGGTTTCTACGACGTGGTGTTCTCGTGGCAGATGGGCGTGATTTTGGTGGGTGCGTGGCTGCTTGCTACCCGCAACTGGGTGGTGGGAGGTGTTACCACGGGTGTGGGAGTGCTGTGTATGCTGATTGACCTGCTCAACATCCACATCTCGTTCACGGAGTTGGTTTTGCCCCTTGCGCTGGTGGCTACGGGCGTGGCCTGCCTCTTTGTGAAGCCCTCCAAGGCGAAGTAAAACCCTACCCCAAAGGGGTAAATTTGACAAAAAAGAGTGTTTTTCTGCGGGAAAACACTCTTTTTTGTGTGCGCAATCGGCTTTTATTTCTAACTTTGTAGAATAAAACACTTGTAATACTATGGCTTTAATCGAAAAAATCAACGACCTGCTTAACAGAATCGAAGAATTTACGCCCGCAAATGCGGCTGAAATTGAGGAGTTTCGTGTGAAAATCCTCGGCCGCAAGGGCGAACTGAACGACATATTGGAAGAGTTCAAGAGCGTTCCCTCGGAGGAGAAACGAGTGCTCGGCCAGAAAATCAACGCCGTGAAGACTCGCGCCAACGAGCGCATTGCCGCCCTCAAAGAGGCTGCCGAGGAGGCTCCCGTGAACGCCACGTCCAATGGCGACCTCACCCGCCCCGCCTTTGAGGAGTCGCTCGGCTCAAGACACCCCATTTCGATTGTCAGGAACGAGATTTGCGAAATCTTCTCGCGCCTTGGCTACACCGTGGCCGATGGCCCCGAGATTGAGGACGATTGGCACGTGTTCTCGGCACTGAACTTCGCCCCCGAACACCCCGCAAGGGATATGCAGGACACCTTCTTCATCGAGAAAAACCCCGATGTGCTGTTGCGTACCCACACCTCCTCCATTCAGGTGCGCACAATGGAGCGTCAGAGGCCTCCCATCCGTGTGATTTGCCCCGGTAGGGTGTTCCGCAACGAGGCAATCTCGGCTCGCGCACACTGCATCTTCCACCAGATTGAGGGCCTTTACATTGATGAGAAAGTGTCGTTTGCCGATATGAAGCAGTCGCTGCTCTACTTCGCCAAAGAACTCTTCGGCGAGCAGACACAGATGCGTATGCGCCCCTCCTACTTCCCCTTCACCGAGCCTTCGGCCGAGGTGGATGTGTCGTGCAACCTGTGCGGTGGCAAGGGTTGTAATGTGTGCAAGGGCACCGGTTGGCTCGAAATTCTCGGTTGCGGTATGGTAGACCCCAATGTGTTGGAGGCCAGCGGTATTGACAGCACCAAGTACAGTGGCTTTGCCTTTGGTATGGGTGTTGAGCGTATTGCTATGTTGAAATTTGGCGTTAAGGACTTGAGGCTCTACTTTGAGAACGACCTCCGCTTCCTCAGCCAGTTCGACTCGGTGTTGTCGCTCTAAACGACACCACCACGCCTACACACATACAAACCCCACCAGTGGAACTATGAAAAAAAATACCCTTCTCCTCTGCCTGTTTGCCGTCATCCTACTCGCCTCGTGCGCACGGCTGCCACAGCGAAGCGTGGCCCAGAAAGAGGAGAAGGGTGATTTGTTGCCGACCATACCGGAGTGGTTCGACACCGACTCGTTGCGTGTGGCCTACCTCTACTCCGAAGGCATAAGGGTCGCCACCGAGAGTGGTCGCCCCATTGACGGCCTACCCTATTGGCTTCAAATTCTCAAAATCGACTCCCTGCACGGCGGGGCCAACCACCAGATGTCGGTGTTGGGTGCGGAGATTTCGCCCACAAAGGCCCTCCATTATGGTCGCAGGGCTGTGGAGGCCGACACCACCAATATGGAATTTCTCGGCCAATATGCCTACTCGCAGGTGGCCTCCGGACACTACAAAGCCGCCCTGCAAACCTACAACACCCTGCTGCAAAAAGAGCCCCGCAACCCCTACAACTACCGTATGGCTGCCGCCCTCTATGCCAACGAGGGTATGCCCCATATGGCCATCTCATTGCTCGACTCGGCAGAGTACAAGTTGGGCTACTACGAGGAGCTTGCCTCCTACAAGCGTAGTCTGCTCATCGGGGTGAGAAACTACGACAGGGCCATCAGCGAAACCCAATCGGCCATTGCCAACCACCCCTTCGACCACAGCAACTTCCGCATCCTCGGCGAAATCTATGCCCGCACCGGTCAGGACTCCCTCGCTGTGGCCAACTTCCAGCGAGCCATCGAACTAGCCCCCGAGGATGGAGAAAACCTTATGGCCGCAGGCGAATATTACCTCTCGCGCGGAAATTATCCCCAATATTTCGACCTTGTGAAGAGGCTCTTTATGCTCGATGGTGAAGCGTTAAAGAACAAGTTGGACCTCTATGACAACCTGATTGAGGACACCAACTTCTACCGTCGCAACTTCTACGCAATCAACACGTTGTGTTCCATTCTGCGAGTGAAATACCCCGACTCGTCCGAAGTTGCCACCCGCTATGCTACCCACCTAATAAGGGCAGGAGAGATTGACAAGGCGCTGGAGGTCTACCGTCAGGAGGTCGCCAAAGGCGGGGCCTCGTTGGAGACGCACCTTATGGTGGTGGACATTGAGAGCTATCTCGGCTTGAGGGACGAAATGTTCTCCCACCTCGACCAGGCTATCGCCCTCTATCCCCAAGAGGGGTCTCTATACATTCGCAAGGCTTTTGAGCTACAAAAGGGAACAAATCCCGCAAGCGAGCGCACGGTCGTTGGGCTCTACAAGAAGGCTATTGCGGTGGCAGACTCCTCGGATGACAGAAGCGACAATATGGCCGCCCTGGGCGACTACTACCACTCCATCGGCAAGCCCGACAAGAGCTTCAGTTGGTATGCCAAAGCCCTCGAACAAAACCCCGACAACGCGCTGGTACTCAACAATTGGGCCTACTTCCTGAGTGAGTACAACAAGGACCTTGATAGGGCCCTTGCGATGAGTGTGCGTGCGTGCGAGTTGGTGCCCTCCAACCCCACCTACCTCGACACCCAAGCGTGGATACTCCACCTGCTCGGGCGCTCCGCCGAGGCAAAAACAGTGATGATGCAGGCTGTGTCGCTCGACACCACAGGCGACGACACTCTCCTACTCCACTACGCCGAAATACTCGCCGCCACGGGTAGCAATTTTATGGCCCGAATGTACTACAACAAGGCTCTTGAGGCGGGCGGAGATAAGGACTACATTGAGCAGAGGCTCAGTGCCATCGATGGCAAATAGGTGCACACGAAACGGACCACAGACAGAGGTGATAGCAAGATTATGAAGCGACTTCTTTTATACATAGCGACTCTTTGCATTGGATTGGCAACCGCCTTCGGGCAGTCGTCAATAGACCGCCTTAATGCCGAAATCAAGCGTGCAGAGAAGGAAATTGCAAAGAACGAACGGCTCCTCAAAGAGGTGTCGAAGTCCAAAAAAACCAACCAGACGGAAATCAAACTCCTTCAGGTCAAAATCAACAACCGCACAAAGGTTGTGGATGGACTAAACAAGCAGATGTCGCTCATCTCCAACGACATAAAACAAAAAGAGGACGACATCGCCTCGATGAACACCCAAATCGAAACCCTCAAAGGAGAGTATGCCGACATTGTGAGGGTGGCCTACAAAAACCAAAAAGTGGGCACTCCCCTACTCTTCCTCTTCTCCTCAAGCGACCTCAATACCGCCACCCGTAGGCTCGCACTGATGCGTCGCTACAACAACTCCCTGAAGCAGCGAGTTGCCGACATCGAGCAGTTGCGCAGTGATGTGGCCACGCAGGTGGAGCTCCTCGGCCAACAGCGGCAGGAACTTGACCAAACCAAGTCGGCGCACCAGCGAGAACTCAACACCCTCGGACAAGAGCGCAAGGAGTTGCGTGCTGCAGGTAAGAAACTTGCCGCCAACGAGAAAAAAATCAGCAAGGAACTCAAAGCCAAGAGGGACCAGAAGCGCGCCGCACAGCAAGCCCTACAGCGCATTATTGACGAGGAAACGCGCAAAACAAAGCGCAAAATGAGTGACGCCGAGCGCAGGGCCATAACGGAACTTAACGGTAAATTTGACCAAAATAGGGGCAAAATGCTGATGCCGGTGGATGGGGGTGTAATCATCGAGCGTTATGGTAAGCACAAGCACCCCACCCAGAGGCACATCACCGTGGTGAACAAGGGTGTGAACATCGCCGCCCCCAAAGGAGCCGAGGTCTTTGCGGTGTTTGAGGGCGAGGTGGCCAGGGTGATGTTCATCAACGGACTCAACAACTGTGTGATGTTGCGCCACGGCGACTACTTCACCATCTACTCCAACCTCGCCAGCGTGAATGTCAAGGCCGGCGACCACGTGGGTACAAATAGTAAACTCGGCAACCTCTCCGCGAGCGACAACCCCGACGACCACCAACTCCACTTTGAGGTGTGGTTCCACACAATGAACCAAGACCCCGAATTGTGGCTGGCCCAGTAGGGGAGTGCAAGGGATGAAAGGGGTTGTAAAACAACAATATAGCAACACAAAAACACAATAAGCCGATGGCTGTACACTTCTACAATCAGGACTCCGACTACCTGCCCAAGGGTAGGATGAAGATTGGCAAGTGGGTGAGGGAAACCATCCACAACGAGGGCTACAAGGCGGGCGAAATCTGCTACATCTTCTGCTCCTCGGCCAACCACATCGAGATGAATCGCCAATATGTCGGACACGACTACTACACCGATGTTATTACCTTTGATTACAGCGACTTAGAGGGTAGGGGAGTGGTCAGTGGGGACATCTTCATCGACCACGAAACGGTGGCCGACAATGCCCAACAACTCGGCACCAACCCTGCGGAAGAGCAGCTTAGGGTGATTATTCACGGCGTGTTGCACCTATGTGGCTACAAGGATAAGAGCGACCAAGAGGCCGCCCAAATGCGCCAAAAAGAGGATTTTTACCTCGCCCGCTACCCCAAGGAGTAAAGGCAATTGAAAATTGAAAATTCAAAATTCAAAATTCA
>JAFVSY010000032.1 GCA_017503465.1 Tidjanibacter sp.
CTCTCCCCCCAACCGCTTAATTTACAAGCGGTAAGGGACGGTGTGCGCAAAAAAGTTCAATTTTTACACACTTTGGGTATTGACAGGCCCTATTTTTTACACTACCTTTGTTCAAAAATTGAACGAAAGCAAATCAAAACTTCAAAATCTATGAACACAAGAGAGAGTCTGTTTGCCCTCATTAAGAAGCAACTTGAGGAGCGTAGTTACAGCGTGTGTGCCCCAGCGGAGTTGGCTTCCTTCGTGGCGCACGAAGGTTTCCCCATAGCCCTTGTCGAAGAGCCAAAATTGGTCGCAGGGAGTGTGTCGGGAGACACCGTAAGAGCCTATGACATTGGGGTTAAGTTGTTGATGCAGAGGGTTAGTAGTGCCGACAAGTGCGCTCCGTTGTTTGCCCTCATTGAGGATGACATCGTGCAGGTGGCAACTCTCGTGGCCGAAGCCCCCGAAGTGTGCAGCGTGGTGTTGCGTGAGGTGGCTCCCGTGGCGGGCGCTCTCACCCACGCAGGCGACGTGGCAATGAGCACTGTGATGCGCGTGGAGTTGTTCTGTGGTATGTAGTCGTAAGAAGTTAAAATATTGAACAAATAGGCGTTATGAAACTGATTTCCTATCCCGACCGATTCTCTTCGGTCTTTGCCGACAATGTTTGTCGTTTCGGCCCGATTGACCCACAGGTGCCATTTGAGGTGAGTGTGGAAGATGATGTGTGCGGTCTGCTCGGCACAAAGCGTTTCGTGGGCTCCGAGGAGGTGGCTTGCTCGCTGGGTAACTACATCCGTCGCAGGCTCAATCCACAGCCACTGTTGCTCCCGCAAAGTGCCTTCACCGAGGCCGAGGGACGCAATGTGAGGCTCACAGCCCATTGGGGCGAGGGGCAAGAGAGCCCCAAGATGACCTTCACCGTAGCCAACATCGGCCACGCCGAGTGCGACCCCATAGGACCAGAGGTGCAGTATCGCAACATCTCCCCCGGGGAACACGATGAACTGCTGTTTGTGGTGGGGCGAGAGAAGAACATCTGCGCCAAGTGGGAACTCTCCACGGGCGAAAGGGTCAATGCCTATGCCAAGACAAGCCTGCGGGATGGCCTTTGGGCGTGGGTGGTGTGTGCCGATGAGATGATTGCTCGCTCGGGCCGACCTGAGGATGTGGAGTGGTTCAAGGTGGAGATTGTGGTCGAAGCCACCCGCGTGATGAGGGCAACCTACACCGTTGTGCCACCCAACCCCAACCACGTGAGAATGGCTTGGCTGGCCCCCTCGGGCGAGATTTGCTACCACAACTTCCCACGCGCCATAGAGAGCAGTGTGGCGACCGACACCTCGGAGGTGGAACTCCCCTCGGGCACGGAGGTGGTGGCCAAGAGTGGGTGGACCCAGACAAGGCTTGAGAGTGGGGTGGTGTCGGAGCAGGTGATGGACCACATCGCCGGCATTGTAACCTCGCCGAAGGTGTGGCAGATTGTCGGCGGGCAGGCGGTACCCGTGGTGCTCCTTGGCTCCCACCTAACCCTCTCCGGTGGCTCCGGCAGGTCGCTCTCGCTCACAATCAGGCCCGCAAAGAAGGTGGTCTATTGGTAGAGCGCCGCCATTCAATTTTCCATTTTCCATTCTCAATTCTCCATTCTCCATTCTCAATTCTCAATTCCCAATTCCCACAATGATTGTTCTCTACATTGATGGCCAAGTGGCCGACATAGACCAGCGTACCGACATCTCGGTGTCGCTCTCCATAGCCTCGTTGAGCTCCACACAGTGGGGGCGTGCCTCCTACTCCAAGAGCCTCATAATTCCGCTAACCCCAACCAACCGTGCGCTGATGGGCGACTGTGAGCAACCACACACCGCACCACTCTTCAATAGTGGGCTCCACACCGCAAGGGTGGAGTGTGGTGGCAGTGTGATTATTGAGGGCTCCGTGATGCTCACTGCCTGCGAGCAGGGTCCCGAGGGTTACTACCGTTTCAACATCATTGGCCCCGCCAAGGAGTGGGTGAGGGCGGCCTCGGCCTCGTTGCGCAGCCTGCCGATGGGGTATGCCGAGGAGTTTGGTGCCGAGTCGGTGATGAAGAGTTGGACATCCGAGGGTGCGGTGGTGAGGTACCTACCTGTGGAGCGTGGGCGCACGGTGGAAGGGGATGCAGAGGATTATGTGCGCCGCATCTGCTCCGATGACTACCACCCATTCCTCCACCTCCGAAGCCTCGTGGAGGCCATCTTCGCACAGTCGGGCTATGAGGTTTGCTCCTCGTTTATGGACTCGGAGTTCTTTGGGTCGCTCTACATCAGCGGAGCGTGGAAGGAGCGTGGCGGGGTAGAACAGGCGGCTGCGGATATGGACTTCAAGGCGGTACGCACGGCAGCGAGTGCGGTGGTGGATAGTAACTACTTCGGTCGCGTCTATGCCGACCACTTGGCCAACTACCACACCGTGGGTAACCTTGTGGACTCCACCTCGGTGTCGGGTGCCTATCCCTCGGCTCTGGGTGCCTTTGGGCCCGACCACACGGGGCGCATCTGCTTCACTGCTACGAGTGCTGTGTCGGTGGGTTTTGAGTTCCACCTGCGCTATCGTACCGACACCCGCATCGTCTCTCGCACAAGGCTTGTGGGCTACGATGAGATTAGGCCCGCCATTGGCGACTCCATCCTCTGTCCGCTGAAGAACACCCTCACCGACCGCCGTGGGGAGCCCTTTGTGTCGGGCAGACTCTACACGCTGGCCATCTTCGGTGCAACTGCCGACACCACCTACACCTTGGAGGCCACCAATAGCTCAGGGGCTACCATAACTCTCGCCACCACCACCGAGGCCTTCACGAAGGTGAGCTACGATATGGGTGCGCTCTCCAACCTGCGACTCCGCAAGATGAGTGGGGCCCTGATGGTGGATGCCACCGAGGATTGGGCCCTCTATGACGGCTATGTGGAGGAGCGTGGCAGCCGTGAGGTGGAGGTTACGGTGCGCTCGGCTCCGCACAGGCTGGCCGCAGGGGAGGTGCAGTACTTCGATATGTTCTACTTCGGCGGTGCCGATGAGGGTATGACAATGCAACTCTATGAGGGCACTTGGATGAGGCCTTTGTTTGCCCCCACACCCATCGAGGGCGAGAGCGTGGAGTGGGCCGATGTGGCCGATTGCAGTTTCTCGCAGATGGAACTGCTCTCGGCAGTGAAAAACCTCTTCGACCTGCAAATCTACACCGATACCTCCACAAGGCGTGTCTACATCGAGCCCGTGGGCCAATTCTGCAACCCTGAGGTGGTGGTCGATTGGAGCGCGAAGATTGACGTGGGGCGTGGCGTGGTGGTGGAGGAGCTCGGCGCCGACAGCCACTCGCTCCTCACTGTGGCCTACCGCCCCACCGACCGAGCAGCCGCTGTGCTGGCCGAGCAGGAGGGAGTGCCCTATGGCGAGTGGAGTGCCCATATCGACAACCTCTTTGCCTCGCAGGGTACCGACCGCAACGAAAACCCTCTGTTTGCTCCCTCGGTGTCGGTGGTGGGGAGTGTGGCGGCCGCACCCTCGGTGAGCCTTGTGGCGGTGGGCAACAAGGAGCAACCCGACGACAGCAGGGTGTTGCACTCGGCCTTCGACACCAAAATCATCTCCTTCCGCACCCTCCAACCTCTTGCCGAGGGCGAGAGTTGGGAGTGGCCGGTGGGACACTATGGCGAGGTGCCCCTGGTGGAGTTCTTCAACGATGTGGCCGACGAGCCGCTGTCGCTACTCCTGGAGGACCGCAATGGAGTGGTGGGACTTGGCGAGCGATTTTGGCGTAGCAAGGTGGATGCACTCAACCACTCCAAGCGCATCACACTTCACGTGTGCCTCTCGCCCGACGAGGTGGAGTCCATAGCCTTCCCCAACTCCTCGGGTAGGGACTTCAGAGCCCTCTACCGCCTATGCCTCGATGGTGAGCCCGTGCTGTGCCGCCTGGAGCAGGTGGTCGATTACAACCCCTTGGCTCCCTCCACACGATGCGTGTTCGTCACGGTGTAGGGGAATTGAAATTCAAAATTCAAAATTCA
>JAFVSY010000033.1 GCA_017503465.1 Tidjanibacter sp.
GAGGTTAGGGAATTTAGGGAGGTTAAGGAGGTTAGGTACTTCTGTGACCTTTCTGTTCTTCCTGCCCTTCTTGCCCTTTCTGCCCTTCCTGCTCTCGGGTATCTTTTTTAATACCCGTGCCGAAGGCACACCTCAATTCTCAATTCCCAAACAGGCAACGCCTGCAAGTTTGAATTTTGAATTTTGAATTTTGAATTATATTACAGACGCCCCCGCCCTTCGGGCACCCCCTCTAACTTAGAGGGGGACGTAGTCGGATGGCATAGCAAGGTTGGGAAGTATATTGACCTACCCACTACACAAAACGGCCTATGGCCGCAATTCTACTTGAGGTACTTGTCGAGCCAGCCGAAGAACTCTCTGTTCCACACGAGCGAGTTCTGCGGTTTGAACACCTGGTGTGCCTCGTTCTCGAAGGCCACCAATCGTGCGGGCACACCCCTCAACTTGGCTGCCGTGAAGGCCTCCAGACTCTGGGTGTAGGGGATGCGGTAGTCCTTCAGGCCCGTGAAGATGAGGATTGGGGTATCCCACTCACCCACGGCCTTGTGGGGCGAGTTGCGATAGCTGCGCTGCGCGGTGCGGTTGTGCTTGTCCCAGTAGGCACCGCCGTAGTCGTTGTTCACGAACCACATCTCCTCGGTGTGGCCATACATACTCTCAAAGTTAAATATTCCGCAGTGGGAGATGAGAGCCTTGAAGCGGCCCTCGTGGTGGCCGGCGAGGTAGTAGACCGAGTAGCCACCATAACTTGCGCCCACGGCACCCAGGCGGGCCTCGTCGCTCCACGGCTCGGCTGCCACGTCGTCGATGGCGGCGAGGTAGTCACGGATGTTCTGACCACTGTAGTCGCCCGAGATTTGGTCGAGCCACTCCTGACCGAAGGAGGGAAGGCCCCTACGGTTGGGAGCAACCACCACGTAGCCCTGTGCAGCCATCAGTTGGAAGTTCCAACGGTAACTCCAGAATTGGCTCACCACGCTCTGTGGACCACCCTGGCAGTAGAGCAGTGTGGGGTACTTCTTGCTCTCGTCAAAGTCGGGCGGCAGAATTACCCAGGTGAGCATCTGCTTACCATCGGTGGTGCGCACCCATCGTTTGGTGCACTCGCCCATAGGGATGTTGTCGTAGATTTGCTTGTTCACAAAAGTAATCTGATTGAGGGCCCAATCGGCACCCACGGCATAGAGTTCGGGGGCCTTCATTATGGTGTTCATATGGGCCACAATGGTGCTGCCCGCCTTGGTGAAGGCGTTGATGTCGTGGTCGCCCGCTGTGAGCACCTCCACCTCGGTCCCATTCAGGCCCACGCGGCAAATCTGGTGGGTGGCGGTGATGGGGGCGATGAAGTAGAGGGTGTCGTTACCCTCCCACACCACATTTGTGGCGTTGTAGTCGAAGCGGGGTGTGAGGTCCCTCATCGTGCCGTCCTCGGAGTTCCACACAAAGAGCCTCTCCTTGTCGCTCTCGTTGCCCGCACGGCGCATACTACGCAGGGCAATCATCTTGTCGTTGGGGCTCCACACAGGATATTTGTCATAGCCCGGCATCTCGCCCCACTCCTTGCAGATGTTACGGGTGGTGCCGGTAGCGAGGTCGTAGATGAAGATGTCGGAGTCGGTCGATACGGCATAGTCGGCACCTGTGAGGTGCTTGCAAGTGTAGGCCAAGGCGGTACCTGCGTGGTTCCAAGCAATCTCCTCGCTATCGAAATAGGGGGCCATAGGAGCATCCCAGGGCTCGCCCTCCATAATATCCTTACCCTCCCTCACGAGGCCCTCGCCAAGCGAGGCAACAAAGATGTGGGAGTAGTCGCCCTCATCCCAATAGTCCCAGTGGCGCACCATAAGGTCGTCGTAGATGCGTGCCTTCGACTCGGCTGCATCGCCATATACGGCTGCGGAGTTGATGTCCACCACGTGTACCCTCTTGGTGTAGTAGAGCGCATTGCCTGCGGGGGCCACGCCATAACTCTCAAGGCCCTCAACATCGGTGATTTGCACCTTGTCGGAGCCATCGGGAGCGATGCTCCACACCTGTCCGTCGGCGGAGTCCACATAGTAGAGCCTGCTGCCGTCGCCACTCCACGAGGGAGCCGATGCACCCTCCACAAGCCTCACCACATCGCCACCTGTGGGAGCCACCAGGTAGATGGATGTTGTGCCCTTGTTGGTGGACATATCGTAGTAGGTGATGGTGAAGGCCACTCGACTACCATCGGGCGAGAGAGTCTGCCCACCGATGCGCCCCATCTTCCACATCACCTCGGGGGTGAACTTGGCTGCGCTAATCTCTTCGGGGGTGAGGTTGTTGGTAAATTCCATTGTTTCGAGTTGCGGTGTGGTGCTGCACCCTGCGAGGAGCAGAGCCGCCACCGACGTTTTTAATAATTTTGCTAATTTCATTGCGGGTTAGTAAAAATATTTAATTTTTGATTTTGTATTCCAAAAATTTTTCAAAAACCACCTTGATGGTTGAGTAGCTGCCCTCCACCGCTTGCCACAGCCTGCGGGCACGCAACCACTCGGCGGCCGTAATCTGCTCGCCCTCTTCGGGTTGGAGCACAGGCGCAGTGCCCGGTGCGTACATCAGGTACCACTCGGTCTGCTTCACCTCCCAGCGCCCATAGGCACGGTGGAAGTGGCGGGTGGTGCAGAGCGGGCATACAATCTCCACCTCGGCAAGTCCCGTCTCCTCCTGCACCTCACGCAGTGCGGCCTGCTCGGATGTTTCGCCCTCGTCGATGTGTCCTTTGGGCAGGTCGGGCCACCCCTTGCGGCGTATCATCAGCACCTCGCCCGCCTCGTTCTCCACAACTCCTCCCGCGGCCCTCACCACGGGTAGTGCGGCACAAAAGGCGTCCAGCGTGGATTGCGGAGCAGGGCTCACCACATAGAGCAACCTGCACGGACCCACAGCACCGAGCAACCTCTCGGGCGTAAGACACTCATTTTCACCAACGTGCAGCACCACCGACTCCTCCAAAGCGGCCCCTTGGGGCTCCTCGGCAACGAAGCGGAAAAATTTATTTTCGAAAAATAGTAGCATAACTCCCACAAAATAACTAAATTTAGGCCATAAATACAAATTAACAAATGGAAAAATACGAAAGCAAACAGCAACAAATACGTCGCTCGGCCGACCAAATCTACACTGCACTCTCCTCGTTCAGCAACTTCACCCCAATGCTCGCCGACAAGGTGGAGGAGTGGAGTGCCGATGAGGACACCTGTTCGTTCAAACTCAAAGGTATGACCACACGTCTGCGCATCGTGGACCGCGAGCCGGGCAAGACCATCAAGATTCAGGGTGATGACGGCTCACCCGTGGACTTTTCGTTTTGGCTCCAACTCAAGGAGGTTGCCCCCTACGACACACGTATGCGCATTGTGGTCCACGCCGAGCTCAATATGATGATGAAGATGCTCATAGGCAAGAAGTTGCAGGGCGCAGTGGACCAAATGGCCGAGGCCATCGCCGCAGCAATGAACTAGGAGAGGGAATTCAAAATTCA
>JAFVSY010000034.1 GCA_017503465.1 Tidjanibacter sp.
CATTTTCCATTTTCAATTCCCACAATGTCTTTGATTGATTTTGCAAGGGCGGTGTTGCCTTCGTTCAGCGCAACCCCCTTCCACACACGATACTACACACTCCTTGAGGCCTTTGCTCAGGGGAGGGTGCGACGGCTCATAATCACTGTGCCACCACAGCACGGTAAGTCGCTCGGCTCGAGTGTGTTGCTGCCCTCCTACCTGCTCGGGCTCAACCCCTCGTTGCACGTGGCCATAGCCTCCTACAGTGCCTCGCTGGCCCAAAAGTTCAACAAGCGCATACAGCGACTCATAGACTCGGCCGCCTATGCGGCCCTCTTTCCCGACACCACCATCAAGGCCGCAGGGCGCAGTGGGGGCTATCAGCGCACCTCCGAGCTCACGGAGATTGTGGGCACCGGTGGCGACCTCGTGGCGGTGGGGCGTGAGGGCTCGCTCACGGGCAACCCCGTGGATGTATTCATCATCGACGACCTCTACAAAGACGCAATGGAGGCTAACTCGCCCACCATCAGGGAGAACTGCTGGGAGTGGTACACCTCGGTGGTGCGCACCCGCGAGCATAACCTCTCGCAGGAACTCATCGTCTTCACCCGCTGGCACAAGGAGGACCTCGTGGGGCGCATAATGGAGAAGGAGAGGGTGGTGGAACTCGAAAGGTGGGACCAACTCAACACCCTCGCACCCAACGATTGGCTCCTGCTCAACCTCGAGGCACTCAAAACCACTCCGCCCACCGAGTTTGACCCGCGTGAGATTGGCGAAGCACTTTGGCCCGAGCGACACTCGGCCGAGTTGCTCATTGAGAAGCGCAGGCTCGATGCACTCCAGTTTGAGGCTATGTATCAGGGCCGCCCCTCCGATGCTGCCGGACTGCTCTATGGCGATGGGTGGCAGACCTACGACACCCTCCCCACCGAGGTGGTGCGCAAGGCCAACTACACAGACACTGCCGACACGGGCGACGACTACCTCTGCTCGGTCTGCTATGCGGTGGGCAACGACGGGCTGGTCTATGTGGAGGATGTGGTCTACTCGCGCGAGCATATGGAGCAGACCGAGCCACAGGTGGCCGAGATGCTCGTGCGCAACGGCACCCGCGAGGCACTCATTGAGAGCAACAACGGTGGCCGAGGCTTTGCACGCAACATCCAACGCTTGGCCCCGAAGGTTACGGTGGGGTGGTTCCATCAGAGCGCCAACAAGGAGTCGCGCATACTCTCCAACGCCTCCACGGTGTTGCGCACCCTGCGCTGGCCGAAAGATTGGCGTGAGCGATGGCCCGAGTTGGCGGTCCACCTGGTGAACTACAACCGCCGCTTCCGCTCCAACCGCTGGCACGATGCACCCGATGTGCTCACGGGTATCATCGAGGCCGAGTGCAACCACACCATCAAAAAGCGCATCCTCGGCTCCACCTTCCGTGTGAGCAACTTCGTGGGGAAGTGAGAGAGGGGAACAAACAACCGAGCGAGAGGATTTCTCGCTCGGTTGCTGTACTTCTTTTGATAGGGGTTGGTGGGAGTTTAGGGAATTTAGGGAGTTTAGGGAAGAAAAATATTTACTAATTACTCTTTACTAATTACTATTTATTTTTTGGCCCGCAGTGCCTCCTTCCAAGCGGTGGCGTCGCTTTCGCGCTTGTTCTGTGGGGTGTAGAACTTGCGGCCCTCCATTCCGGCAGGCATAAACTCCTGCTCCACCCAGTGGCCCTCGTAGTCGTGGGCATACTTGTAGCCCTGCCCGTAGCCCAACTTGTCCATCAACTTGGTGGGCGCATTGCGCAGGTGGAGTGGCACAGGACGGTTGGTGGTGTCGTGCTCAACCACCGACATCGCCTCGTTGATGGCCAGGTAGGCCGAGTTGCTCTTGGGGCTGTTGGCCAGGTAGATGGTCGCCTCCGCAAGCGGTATGCGTGCCTCCGGCATACCCAACTTGTGCACCGCATCGAAGCAGGCATTAGCCAGCAGAAGCGCATTGGGGTTGGCAAGGCCAATGTCCTCCGCAGCCAAAATCACAAGCCTGCGGGCAATGAACTTCACATCCTCACCACCGGCCAACATTCGGGCCAAGTAGTAGATGGCTGCATCGGCATCGCTGCCACGCACGCTCTTGATGAAGGCACTAATGACGTCGTAGTGCTGTTCGCCATTCTTGTCGTAGAGAGCAATGTTCTGCTGCAGGCAGTCAATCACCCTCTGGTCGTTGATGACAATCTCGCCCTCGCTCGCACCCGCCATAATGTCGATGATGTTGAGCAACTTCCTCGCATCGCCACCCGAAAACTCAAACAATGCGGCCGTCTGCTCCACCTTCACACCCCTCTCCACGAGGTACTTATCCTTCGTTATGGCCCTATCCAACAGGGTTTGCAACTCGCCCTCGTTCATCGCCTTGAGCACATAGACCTGACAGCGCGACAGCAGTGGCGAGATGACCTCAAAGGAGGGGTTCTCCGTGGTGGCTCCCACCAGCGTAACCACACCCTGCTCCACCGCGCCCAGCAGCGAGTCTTGCTGTGCCTTGTTGAAGCGGTGTATCTCGTCGATGAAGAGTATGGGCGCAGCCGAGGAGAAGAAGCGGCTCTTCTTGGCGGCCTCAATCACCTCCCTCACCTCCTTCACACCACTCGCAATGGCCGAGAGGGTGAACATCTGGCGGCCCAAAGCCAGGGCCACCAACTTGGCCAAAGTGGTCTTGCCCACCCCGGGAGGGCCCCACAGGATGAACGACGGGATGTTGCCACCCTCGATGAACCTGCGGATGACACCACCCGCACCGACCAGGTGTTGCTGGCCGATGTACTCATCGAGGCTCTGGGGCCTTAATCTCTCTGCAAGTGGGGTCATACCTTGTTACTACTTATGTAGAACGGTCTACTACCGTCTGCCGTCAATTCCGAACACCTTGTCCTATTGGTCTTTGCCGAGTTTGGCCCTCACCGCGCGGAGCATATCCTCCACCATTGAGGCGAGGTCCCAATCGGGGCTCCAGCCCCACTCCTCACGGGCGCAGGTGTCGTCTAACTTGTTGGGCCAACTGCGCGAAATCTGCTCCTTCACGGGGTCCACGGCATAGTCCATCGTGAACTCGGGGATGTGCTTGCGAATCTCGGCAGCAATAATCTCCGGCGTGAAACTCATTGCCGTGACGTTGAAACTATTGCGGTGGCGCAACCTCTGCGGGTCGGCCTCCATCAGGTCCACGATGGCTTTCAGCGCATCGGGCATATACATCATATCCATATAGACATCTGCAGGCACAGGGCAGGTGTAGTGGCCCTTGCTCACAGCCTCGTAGAAAATCTCCACGGCATAGTCGGTGGTGCCACCTCCGGGCATCGTTACGTTGGAGATGATACCGGGGAAGCGCACACTGCGGGTGTCCACCCCAAAGCGGCTGTGGTAGTAGTTGCCGAGCAGCTCGCCCGTGACCTTGCACACACCATAGATTGTGTCGGGCTGCATCACCACGTCCTGGGGGGTGTTGTCCCTGGGGAAGTCGCCACCAAAGGCTCCGATGCTGCTCGGGGTGAAGAGCGCACACCCATATTCGCGGGCAATCTCCAACGAGTTCATCAGGGCACCCATATTGATGTTCCACGCCCCCTGTGGGTTCTTTTCGCCCGTGGCGGAGAGCACCGCCACAAGGTTGAATATGGTGTCCACATTGTAGCCCCTCACGAGGGCAGCATAGGCCTCACGGTCGAGCACGTTGAGTATCTCAAAGGGACCATCGTAGGCCAGTGTGGGGCAATCGCGCAGGTCGGCAGCGATGACGTTCTCGGGGCCGTAGATTTTACGCAAGTGAGTGGTGAGTTCCGTTCCTATTTGTCCGCCTGCACCGGCGATGAGAATTCGTTTCATAGGGGTTGGATTGTTTGATATGGTGAGTGGTTTTAAGGTTTTTTTCTTGGGGCTATTTCTGCTTTTGCAGTTGCTTTTTGTAGTTCTCGATGGTTTGCTCCATATCCTTCATTTCGCCGATTAGTTTGCGCGGAATGAGGATGAGGTAGAGGGCGATGACGACCATAAAGAGGGCGGAGATTAGGGCAAACCCACCCAGCGGTCGGCACGAAAAGAGCAACACTGCCAACACGGCGGCGAATGCAATGCCGAGTGTAACAATCACTCGTTCAAGAGATTTGTAGTCGTACATATAGTCCTGTGCAAATTACAACACTCCAAAAGTACAAAAAAGAGTTGAAAGTTGGTGGCCTGTGTGCGAAATATTTTTTGTGGAGAGTGGGAGGGTGGGTGCCGAGTAGTGGTTTTGTGAGTTGGCGTTGGGGAGTCCTGGTTGATTGGCAGGGGTGGGTGTGGAGCAAAAAAAGTGAAAAAAGTTTACAAAAAGTTGCATAGTAAAAAAAAACGTTGTACTTTTGTCCCGCTTTTAGGAAGTAAATGCTGTTTTAGCTCAGTGGTAGAGCACTTCCTTGGTAAGGAAGAGGTCCCGAGTTCAATCCTCGGAAACAGCTCAAAGCAAACAATGATGAACGACACCCAATGGGTGTCGTTTGTTATTTGAGCCAACTGCGTTGAGTGCTTGCACGCATAAGAAGTTGGCTTAAATAACAAAACAAGGGGTGCCACGCTTGCGGCACCCCTTCATCATTGTTTGCTTTGAAAGCGCCCCTGCGGCAGCAGGAGAGGAAAGACAAGCGCAGCGCAGTCAATCCTCGTTTGGGATGGCACCCGCGGCGGCGCAAGAGGAAAGACAAGCGCAGCGCAGTCAATCCTCGTTTGAGATGGCGCCCCTGCGGCAGCAGGAGAGGAAAGACAAGCGTAGCGCAGTCAATCCTCGGAAAGAGTTCAAAAAAAGGAAGAGATTTTTCTCTTCCTTTTGTAAATCGTTGTTTTAGGACCATATTACTTCCGAGCACATCGGCCAGGCCAACGTCGGCACGAGCCACAGCAGCGGATGGTTAGAGTGTGTGCAGACAGAGGCGCACCCTCTCGAAGTGTAGCGACCGCAGGTCGTTGCGCTCTATCACAAAGTTAATCAGCCCGCAATCGAAAAAGCGCAACCCCCAGCGTTCTTCCTCATCCACCTGGAGCAACGACACCTGCCGGCTGTCGTCCTCTTCCTCGTAGCCCTCGGTCATTGCGGGCCGTCCGAGCAATTTGTGCCCAAAGTCGCTCTCCTCGGCGGGGGCAAACACAATGGCCTCGGCGGGCAGAGTGGCGGGGGTGCCATCGGCCCAATAGGCTTCGTGGGTGTGCAGGGAGGTGCTATTGGGGCTGTAAATCACCCTAAAACTATCCTGTGGCCACTCGCCAGTGCCCTCACACGGAGCCTCGGTGTCGCCCAAAAAGTAGTCCAGGTCGGCAAAAAACCACAGCATACCCTCGCGTGGCAACAGCCCCTCCTTGTCCAAAGGAGCCACCTCTGCAAGGTCCACTTGGCAGACAAAGGTGAGCAACTCTTCGCCCTCCTCGCTGCCACAATTCGGTCTTTCTGCTGCGCCACTATTTGGCTCCTCAACCACGCCACCATTCGGTCCATCGCCCACGTTGTTGTTTGGCTCCTCGCCCCTGCGGCAAGGCCAACCCACTCCTTCGGGCAGGTCGGGGAAGCCCCACCAATGGCTCCTGCCGGTGAGGTTGTCGTTGGGAGCGGTGGGGGCGGTGGGTGTGAGTCTTATGGCCATTTGTGCGTGGGTTTCTTTATTGTATGCGCAACGGGCTGTAAAACACTTACGCTTTGTGGAAGGATTTATTTCACAAAAATCTCCAACTCGGTGGACTCCACTCCGTCTACCGTGTGGGCAGCCTCAATCAGTCGGCCAATAACCTTGTTCTCCGCCTCTTTGGCCTTCACATACTCCTTGAACATCTGCTCATACTCTTTGAGCCAGCCGCTCATCTTTTTGAGCAATATGCGCGTTTCGTTGATGTTGCGGGGGTCGAGTTCGAGGAGTCCTGTCATAGCGGCCGCACCCGACACTTTGAGGGTGGCAAAGTTGAACTTGGTGCTATTGACAATCTTAATCATCTGCTTGTTGCGCTCCAGCAGGGCAAGGTAGCTGTACTTATCCCCACGTGGCGATTGGATGCGGAACGAGCGCCACTCCTCGCCATTGTCCGACACCACCCTGCGGCAGACGGTGGTGTAGTTGTCGGAGAGGATGTTTTCGATAATCTTGTCGAACTGCTGCATATTCTCCTTGTACATATCCCTGTAGTCGTTGATGCTGCTCGAGCCGCCATAGGATGGGTAGTCCCACTCAATCAGCCTCGGGGCACCATTGGCTGCGTTCACCTCATAGGGCTCCGAGTCGCCCAAGATGGCGGGCTTGACATCCCTGTCGTCAATGTTGGGGATGGCCCTTGCGTAGCCTGCACCACCCTTGCTCACCTTCAGGTCGTAGAAGACGAACTGGCCCGAACTCCAACCGCCACACTCCAGCCAGAACATCAACTGATGACCACCCGTGATGGGCACCGTGTAGGTGGTGGGCTGCATCTTGTCGTGAATTTGGAACTCGGCCACCACCTCGCCATCCACACCAATCTGGAGGTTTTCCATCGGGTCTTGTTTGACGTCTATGGTGTCGATGGTGTTGTGGGGCTGGCGGCAGGCCACGGTGAAGGTCAGGGTGTCATACTCGCCCCAAATGTTGAAGGTCGCACACGAAGATTCGTGGGCCGTACCTCCCGCCGCCAAAGCCAACAGCGCACCAAAGGGCGACACCATTGACACGGTGGCACCACCCACCGAGCCAATCATCATCGAGGCACCAAACATAGGGCTCATAATGGCAGCCGAGGGGTCGGCCGTGGGGCCCATTTCGATGTCGAAGTGTACGCTTGTTTTGAGCAGGAAACCCTTGTAGATACGCTCGCCACCGGGCATTGAGAAGTATTCCCTCTTGCTGCTGCCGTCAAGAAAACAGTTCTCGTTGATGGAGTGGAGAATGTAGGGCGGGTTGAGGTCTATGAGGTCAATCTCATTGGGGAAGTCGGGCGTGGGGTGAGTGAAGAGTCCGTGGTCGAGTTTGGGCTCTCCGCGGTAGACAACCATATCGGCCAGACCAAAGGCGGGGTGCTCCATACTTGACATACCGAGTTTTTCAAACTTCAGCACCCTACATTTGTTAATCGGCACGAGGTATTGCTTGTTGGGGTCGGTGGCAATCAGTTCCACCTGCAACACAAGTTCGTCATCGGCATATACTCTCAACCAGTCGTTTTTCAGCACACCGCACTTGCCAACCCAGCCGGTGGTGAAACTCACGTAGTCAAACTCGCCACCGAGGTTGAACAACACGTGGGCACCGGTGTTGGAGTAGAAGAAGTTGGTGCTGGATTGCATCACGATGCCCTCGCTGAACTTGACACCTCCCATAGAGAAGGTGATGTGCTGCGAAACGTCCGAAAAGACGGCCTTTTCGCGCGACATACCGCCACCCACAGCAAAGGGTGGAATTTTCGACACAAGTTTGCATTGGTCGGGCAAATCTTTGAGGTAGGCAGGTGCTGCGGCCACGCTCTCTTGCCCCTCCACAATGGGGGCATCTGCGGCCACATAGCCCGTGGGGTAGAGCATAATGTTGGCCACACCGATGTCGAGCGAGGCCTCGGAATTCTCCGACCTGAATAGCAACGACTCCGCACCGTTGATGTTGATGGTTACCTCTTGGGCCAACTCGCCCTCAATAATCTCCTTCTCGTAGACAAGTTTGCCATCGGCCTCAATGGAGAGCCACCCTCGGCCGATGGTGCCGTCATCGGTGTCGATGGCACCTGCAATGAAGGTCATCTTGTCGAAGTGGCCACCCACGTTGAAGGTGGTAACATTCTCGTTGTTGCCAATCAGGGCCATACCTGCACCCATCCACAAGCCGTTGTCGTAGGTGTTACCACTGAGTTTGATTTGGCCTTGTTCACCCTCAATTTCGTCCAATCTCCTGTCGTTGCGGAACTTCGGGTTGGTGGTGAAGCAATGGTGTTCGGTGCGCCACGGCATAAGGTCCCTACAAAGCATTGTGGGCTGTGGCTTGGCCAGCGTGTGTGGCCTCACCTCGTAGGGTGTCTGGTCGGCACGCCACACGATGGCCTCGGCAATGCCATACTCCACCCCGACCGCAGCCAAGGTGAAGCGAAGTTTGTGTACACCCTCCACATCGAGGCTCACACGGGTGTTGCCCTCGTTGGAGGAGATTATGCGGTCTATGAGTTTTCGCCCATCGGCCTCCACCACCATAATACCCTTGCGGTTGGCGGGCTGGTAGCGGGGAATACCCACAATGAAGGTGAGGGTTTTGTACTTACCACCGAGGTCGAACTCCCTGTATCCAAACTCTTTCGTTACAAGGGTTGAGTGGAAACCAATCTTGAAGGCGTTGGTGAAAACCACACCGCCGAGCATAATCTCATCCACGGCAAAGTTCAACGAGGAGGTGCTGTGGAAGTGGTCTGTGGCGGGGATGTCCCTATCGAGATAGACGGGTTTTGCTTTTTTGGTTTGTGCTCCGAGCGGGTTTGCGACAAGGAGGGTACACAGGGCGATGAGGGTGGCGGTTAGGAGTTTTTTCATATCACTGCTGGTGGGGTTTTCTGTGGTATGTATCGGGCCCAACGTGTGGCCCCACTTCCCACCTTTGCAAATATAACACATTTTGTTGTCATTGTCCACTTTTGCAGTTCAATTTTTACAAATCGCTCCACAAAAGCAGAAAATACCCCCTGTATTTTTTGACTTGTGCTTTGTTCTTACACATTAAAATGTTATATTTGCGAAAATGAATACCACAAAAATCCGCAAAACTATGAAACGCATCGTTCTAATTCTCGTTTTGCTGTGCTCCACGCCATTGTGTTCCATTGCTGCCGAACACATCCTGCAAGGGCGTGTGATTGATAGTGCCTCGGGCAGTGGTGTGGGCTATGCCACCGTGGTCCTCTCCGATGCCGAGGGCAAAGGTGTGTCGGCAGTGGCGGCCGACAAAGAGGGCAATTTCGCCCTGCGCTACAACAAGGAGGGCTCCTACACGCTGACCTTCTCCTCCGTGGGCTATGCCTCGGTGGATAGGAAAATCACACTTGGCAACGCGGACGAGCAGACCGACCTCGGCAAGGTGGCCCTGCAAGCAGGTGTGGAGATTGAGGGTATCACCGTCAAACCACTCGTGATGGAGAAGGCCGACCGCTTGGTCTACAACGTGAAGGCCGACCCCGAGGCCCGGTATCGCAAGATGGCCACCATTGTGGACAAAGTGCCCGGATTGGACCAATCGGGTAGTCGTGGTAAGTTCCAGTACAACAACTTGCCCATATCGAAAATCCTAATCAACGGCAAGGAAGAGGTGCTCATCTCCGGTGGCCGTCAATACACAATGGAGTTCATTGGTGCCGCACTGATGGATGAGATTGAGGTCATTATGCCCGGCTCGCCCGAGTACAACAACGACCAAATAATCCTCAACATCAAGACTAATCAGCCCCTACCCGTGGGGTTTGCCAGCGAGTTGGGTGGCGATGCGGCCGTGCCTAATGGTAAGTATGGCGCCGATGTGGATGTGGTGAGCAAGGTTGGGCGCACCACCTTTGCCACCAAGTATGCCTATGCGCTAACCCACTCGCCCACGTTGCACAAGCGTTCAACCTCGGAGTACCTGGGCACCGAGGGTGGCGACACTCCCCTCTACACCCTTCACGACAACGATGCCGACAGCACCCGTGGCCATTCGCACCGTCTGGCCATCAGTTACAAGGGCGAGATAAACAAGCGCAAGGGCTACATTCTCGCCACGCTGAACGGCACCTCAACAGAGACCAATCGACTCTCCCGCTCCGACTCGTGGCGAGAGGAGGTAGGCGGCGTGCGCTTCCAAGAGCAACAGAGCAATGCAAGCAGTACCACATCCTCGCCCGAGGATATCAATGGACGTGTTACCTTGGCCCATCAGGTGGGAGCCAAGCACGTCGTGAACCTCAACTCCACATTGACACACTCCAAGAGTGAATCCACTCTCACCCACTACGGCGAAGACAAGACATCCTATGAGAGCCGTCGCAGTAGCCAAACCGAGCAGGACGCTTTCAGCATCTCCTTGGGCCTTCGCAAGAGAGCAGGCAAAGAAGGCAAACACAACCTTTACCCCTCCATTGGTTACACCTCCCGTCGCTACGACAACTCTTCGTTCTACGAAACCCTCAACCGAGGAGAGGAGGAGTTTGCAACCATCCCCGATGCGGGTTTGACCTACAAGCAGGACATTATTAGCGGAGGCTTTAACTACTCCTACTCCCCCTCACGCAAGTTTTCGTTGGGTCTGTCGGCAAATCTCTCCAACGACCACACAACGGGTGTGTTCCGTCACACGGGTAATACCCCGCTCGACTACAACCAACTATCTTGGGCCGTGAACGCACGAATTTTCATCCGTACCCATTGGTTGGTTCCCAACATTATGCTCTCGGCCGAACCCAAACGTCCGGGTCTCGACCTGCTGAATCCCTACGTGGACGACAGCAACCCGATGCACCTGCGCTATGGTAACCCCAACCTGCGCCCCGAAATGAATTACCGCGGCAGCCTTGCGTGGTCCCTTCCCGACAAACTACTACCCAAGTGGTTGCGCTCGCCAAGTTTACACTATTTTGGCAGTTACATTGCCAACTCCATCAACCCCATCACCGAAATGAGGTCCGATGGCGTTACGGTGAGCACCTACAAAAACTATGGTAGCGAAATCGGACACCGCATTGTTTCAAACATCCTGATGTATCCCACAAAGAATACGCACCTCGAATTTAACGGTTCATATTCAATTAGGACATACCACATCGCAGAGGACTACACCAACACCATCCGCTCCTTCACGTGGGATGTGGGCGGTGGCTACCGTTTTCCCAAAGGCAAGTGGCTGAACAATGCACGGCTCTCGGCCTCCTATTCGGCCTCGCCCACCGCACGAATGGCCCAGGTGGTGGACTTCGGCTACTACCACAACCTCGGGGTGTCGTTCAGTGCCTACATTCCCAAGTGGAAGGCGGGCTTCGACATCAAGGTTGGCGACATTCTCCACGGCCACAACTACGTGGAGAATACCATCCGCTCGGGCACCTTCATCCGCCACAACGCCAACGAGAGGCTCGGTCGCTCGGTGAACATCTCGGCCTACATCCGCTTCGGTAAGTTCAAACGTGTGATTGGCGAGATTGACGAGCCAACCGACATCAAGAGTTTCTGACACACTGCCCCCTAAAGGGCTGCAACAAAAAAAACTCTCGGGTATCAAAAAAGATACCCGAGAGTCTTTTGTTATCCGACAAGGAATAAGGGCCTAACGCCTCCTGCGGGGCATCATAGGCATACCCCTCATAGGCATACGCTTGTTGCCACCACCGGCGGCCATCTTCATCACCTTGCGCATATCCTCAAACTGCTTCAGCAGGCGGTTTACATCCTGCAATGTGGTGCCACTACCTGCGGCAATACGAGCCTTACGCGAGGGGTTGATAATCTCGGGGTGCTCCCTCTCGGCAGGAGTCATTGAGCCGATGATAACCTCGGTCTGCTTGAAGATGTCGTCCGAGATGTCCACGTTACGCATCATCTTGTCCATCCCGGGAATCATACCCATCAGGTCCTTCACCGAGCCCATCTTCTTAATCTGGCCAATCTGCTCCACAAAGTCGTTGAAGTTGAACTCGTTTTTGTAGATTTTCTTCTTGAGCCTGCGCTCCTCCTCTTCGCTGTACTGCTCCTGTGCCCTCTCCACAAGCGACACCACGTCGCCCATACCGAGGATACGGTCGGCCATACGCTCGGGGTGGAACACCTGCAAGGCATCCATCTTCTCGCCCGAGGAGATGAACTTCAAGGGCTTATTGACAACCGAGCGGATGGAAATGGCCGCACCACCACGGGTGTCGCCATCCAGCTTGGTCAGTACCACGCCATCGAAGTCCAGTCGCTGGTCAAACTCACGGGCGGTGTTCACGGCATCCTGACCCGTCATAGAGTCCACCACAAAGAGGGTTTCGGAGGGTTTCACAGCCCTCTTCACAGCCTCAATCTCCTGCATCATCTGCTCGTCCACAGCAAGGCGACCGGCGGTATCGACAATCACCGTGTTGATGTTCTTGCTGCGGGCATATTTGATGGCGTTCTCGGCAATCTCCACGGGGTTCATATTACCCTCCTCGGTGTAGACCTCCACGCCCACCTGCTCACCCAAGATTTTGAGTTGGTCGATGGCGGCCGGACGGTAGACATCGCCTGCTACGAGCAACACGCTGCGACTCTTTTTGCTCTTGAGTTGGAGGGCGAGTTTACCCGAGAAGGTGGTCTTACCGGAGCCCTGCAAACCTGCAATCAGAATGACGGCGGGGTGGCCTGTGAGGTTGATGTCGGTGGCGGTGCCGCCCATAAGTGCAGCCAGCTCGTCGCGCACAATCTTGGTCATCATCTGACCGGGCTTCACGGCGGTGAGCACATTGGCGCCGAGAGCCTTCTGTTTAACCTCATCGGTAAAGGTCTTGGCGACCTTGTAGTTCACATCGGCATCAATCAGCGCACGGCGAATCTCTTTGAGAGTTTCGGCCACGTTAATCTCGGTAATCTTACCCTCACCCTTGAGTATCTTGAATGACCTTTCAAGTTTTTCGGACAGGTTCTCAAACATATCTCTCTATATCTTTGTGTTACTTACACTATTTCGTTCAGCCTACAAAGATACGGATATAATTGAGAATTGAAAATGGAAAATGGAAAATTGCAGGCACAGCCTGTTTTGTGCAGTTGGCAGGTCGGCACGCTTCCCAACCTTGCGATGCCATCCAACCACTCCTCC
>JAFVSY010000035.1 GCA_017503465.1 Tidjanibacter sp.
AAAAACTTTTAGTGTAATTCCATCCTCACGGTGCTTTGTATCGTTGGGATGGGCTCCTTTTTCCCAGAGAGTTGTGCATCCTTACGGATGAGTTGAAAGCCCAAACCACACATCGCCTTCAAACAAGTTTGGGCGAGTGTGCTTTGTCCTATCCTCTCACGTTGTAGAAGGAGTCGGCTTGAGCGGTGGAGGTGAGCACAATCTCGTTGATGTGCACGTGGGCAGGTTGGGATGTGGCCCACACCACAGCCTCGGCAATGTCCGCACCTGTGAGTGGTTGCAGACCGCGGTAGACCCCGTCGGCACGCTCCTTGTCGCCGTGGAAGCGCACAATCGAAAACTCCGTCTCCACCATTCCGGGGCGTATCTCCGTAACCCTTATGCCACTGCGCAGGAAGTCGATACGCATATCCTGTCTCAAGGCGTGCACGGCGTGTTTGGTGGTACAGTAGACGTTGCTGTTCTCGTAGACCTGCGTGCCGGCGATGGAGCCGATATTGACCACGTGGCCACGCACGCCCTCCTGCACCATAAGGTTTACCACCGCGCGGGAGATGTAGAGAAGGCCCTTGATGTTGGTGTCTATCATTGCGTTCCAATCGGACGGGTCGCCCTCATTGAGGTGCTCCAGCCCTGCGGCCAGGCCTGCGTTATTGACCAGCACGTCAATCTTGCGGAACTTCTCCGGCAGAGCCTCAATGGCGGCCTCGCACATAGCCTGCTCCCTGATGTCGAAGGCGGCCACGCAGACCTCCACCCCATAGGTAGCCTTAAGCTCGGCCTTGAGCGCCTGCAAACGGTCGCCCCTACGGCCTGTGATGATGAGGTTGTCGCCCGCCGCGGCATAGGCACGTGCGGTTGCTTCGCCAATACCGGAGGTTGCTCCTGTGATAAGAACGGTCTTTTTCATAGTCTATCGTATGTGAGTTTGTGTTTCCGAGTGTAAAAGTACCATTTTTTTTGTACATTTGAGCCGAATAAGCAGAATTTGTATGCCAAAACGCAGTGTGGAGATATTTTTAGCCCGCCGCTTGGGAGCCCCGAAGGAGAATGAGGGGGCCAACACACAGGGCCGACACAAGGGTAGCGCAATGCCGAGCGTGGCCACGGTGGCTGTGGCTGTGAGTATGGCCGTGATGATTGTGGCCCTGGCTGTGGTGGGTGGCTTTGAGAGTGCACTGATGGATAAGATGGCGGGGCTGACCGGCCACCTTACCATTGAGCGTATGGCCACCGGAGGTACCTCCACCCCACAACCCCTCACCCGCAATGCGGAGTTTGAGGCCAAGGTGAGCCAGATGGACCACTTTGGCTCCATCTCGGCGTGGGCCGGCAAGGTGGGTGTGCTGAAGAGCCGCACGGCGATGCAGGGCGTGATGTTGCGTGGCGAGGAGGAGGGCTACGACTCGCTCTTCTTCAAACGCTCGCTCACCGCGGGAGTCCTCCCACGCATTGGTGGGGAGCAGAGGCGCAAGGATGTGTTGCTGTCGCAGAGCTTGGCCGACCTGTTGGAGGTGGGCGTGGGCGACAAGGTGGAGGTTGTCTTTATGGGCGGCGAGGTGGCCGTGCGCAGGGACGCCTACAAGGTGTGCGGCATCTACTCCACGGGTATGGAGAGCCTGGAGCAACAACTCGCCATCACCGACCTGCGCAACGTTCAGAGGCTCAACGGATGGGCGGAGAACGAGATTAGCGGCTACCACGTGTCGGCCGACCACATCGGCAATATGGAGGCCCTTGGCGGAGAGGTGCGTGTGGAGGCCCTGCACACGGGTGGCAACGAACTGTGGCGCACCTACGACCTCATTCAAGCCTACCCGCAGATATTCAACTGGCTTGCCACCCACGATGTTAATGCGGTGGTTATCATTGTGATAATGCTGGCTGTTGCGCTGCTCAATATGATTACGGCACTGCTGATTATCATCTTCGAGCGCATCCGTATGATTGGCACGCTCAAGACACTCGGAATGCGCAATGGGGCCATCCAGAGGGTCTTTTTGTGGCGCTCGCTGGCGGTGATTTTGAAGGGTATGGCGTGGGGTAATGTGGTGGGCATTGCCATCGTATTGGTGCAGGGGCTCACGGGCCTTGTGCGCTTGGACCCCGAGGCCTACCTACTCTCGGCTGTGCCCGTGGAGTGGGGCTGGAGCTGGTGGCTCGGCCTGAATGTGCTCACCCCAATGGTGCTTGTGCTGCTCTTGTCGATACCCGTGGCGGTGGTTGCCCGCATAAAACCAGACCAAACTTTGAAATTTCAGTAGCGAAATTTCAAATTGAAAATTGAAAATTGAAAAAGTTGCGAGTAAGCGAGGGCAGAGGGTGCTTGCTGGCATCCAAAGGCTCAAAAGAGTACAGACCTAACATCTACACAAAACAGGCAACGCCTGCCGAGCGAGAGCAACTAAAAGCCACCAAAGGTGGGTTAATTGAAAATTGAGAATTAGTGAAAAGGTTTCTGAAAATAACAACACTGTTGGTTGTCGTAATGCTTTCGGCAACATCTTGCAAGGTGATTTCGTTGCGGGATTTTGAACTGAAGAGTGCCGAGGTTGTGAGGTTTGATATGAGTGGTGCGGAGGTGGAGATGACCATCCGCAACAAGTCGCTCTTCAAGATAACCCTCGTGGATGGGCTGCTGGCGGCCTACGATGGCGACACCCACATTGGGGAGGTCTTTGTGCAGGAACCGGTGGTGCTCCCCGGACGCAAAACCACCACCGTGCGGCTCAAACTCGGCCTGCGCTTCTCCTCGCCTATGGCGGCCCTGCGAGCACTCAACACCCTCACGAAAGAGCCCGATAAGGTTACTATTTCGGGCTATGGCGAGGGTAAAGTGCTGTGGTTCAGCAAAAAAATTGTGCGCGAAAACGTGCCGATTTCCAAATTTATCAATATCTTTGGCGCACCTGCCAACTATTTGTCGGGGAAAACACTATGAGAAGATTTTTCGTAACCACCACATTTGCAATGCTTTGCACCCTATTTGGGGCACAAGGTCAGACCATTGCGCAGTTCAAGAACACACTTGCCGTGGCCGACAGCCTATCGGGTGCGAAGGTGGAGTGTGTGGAGTTTGGGAGCGCAGCGGAGGCGGTGTCGAAGTTCGATGCACAAACAACCCCTGCGGCCACATTGCAGGGCTACCGCATCCGCATCTACAGTGGCAACCACCAGCTGGCGCGTGCCGAAGCCGAAGCCGCCAAAGCACTCTTTGAGGAGAACTACGCTGTGCCTGCCTACTTTGTCTACGACAACCCCTATTTCCTTGTTACTGTGGGTAATTGCCTCTCGCAGGAGGAGGCGATGATACTACTTCGCAGTGTGAGGGTACACTTTCCCAAGGCCTTCATTGTGATGGCGGAGATACCTCGCGCCGAGTTGCTCGCCCGCCCAATGCCGAAAGTGGAGGAGAGTGAGGAAGTTCCCGAAGAAGAAGCCCAAATGCAACAATAACATACCCCTCCGCACTCCTTTTTGCCCAAGCACACAAAAGCAACAAGGGTAATAGAGGCTTGCCTCCATTACCCTCATTACTCTTACAATCCCCTTATCCTATTTCTCCGGATAGAGGGTGTGGGCGATACCCCACTCCAAGCCTCGCAGCTCGGCCAAGCCACGAAGGCGACCATAGAGCGAGTAGCCGGGGTTCGATTTCTTGTTCAAGTCGTCGCACATCTGGTGGCCGTGGTCGGGACGCACAGGAATGCTACGCTCGTACTTCTGCTCAATCTCAAGCAGAGCCTTCATCATCTCATACATAGGCACGTTGCCCTCCAAGTGGTTGGCCTCATAGAAGTCGCCCAACTCGTTGCGCTGGGTGCTGCGCAGGTGGACAAAGCCAACCCTCTCGCCAAACTCCCTCATCATTGCAGGGCAGTCGTTGTCGCCACGCACACCAAACGAGCCGGTGCACAAGCACAAACCATTCGACATATTGGGCACAGCAGCAATCAGCTTGCGGAAGTCCTCGGCGGTCGAGAGGATGCGGGGCAGGCCAAGAATCGAGTATGGGGGGTCATCGGGGTGGATAACCATCTGGCTGCCAACCTCGTCGCACACGGGGCAAACCTCGCTCAGGAAGTAAACCAAGTTGGAACGCAGCTTCTCGGCATCAATGTCGGCATAGCGATTGAGCTCGGCGCGGAATTGCTCCAGAGTAAAGCTCTCCTCCGAGCCGGGGAGGCCTGCAATCATATTGCGTACAAGGAGTTCCTTGTCGGCCTCGGTCATCTCCTCGTAGCGAGCCTTGGCGCGTGCAATCTCCTCCTCGGTGTAGTCGGCCTCGGCCCCCTCGCGACACAAGATGAAGAGGTCGAAGGCCATAAATGCGGCCTTCTCAAACCTCAATGCGCGGCTACCATCGGGCAGTTCATAGAAGAGGTTGGTGCGGGTCCAGTCGAGCACGGGCATAAAGTTGTAGGTGATGCAGTGGATACCACACTCGGCCAAGTTGCGGATGCTCTGTTTGTAGTTGTCGATATACTTCTGGAAGTCGCCGGTCTGGGTTTTGATGTGCTCGTGAACGGGCACGCTCTCAACGACGCTCCAAGTGAGGCCCGCAGCCGAGATAATCTGCTGGCGTTTGCTAATCTCCTCCACAGTCCACACCTCGCCATTGGGTACGTGGTGCAGTGCGTGTACGATGTCGGTGGCACCTGCCTGGCAAATGTCGGCGAGGCTCACGGGGTCATTGGGACCATACCAACGCCACGATTGTTTCATATTATACATAGTCGTATCGGTTTTTGAGGTTAGACAAATTAGATTGAGAATGCATCGAAGCCACCATCAACAACGGCCACGGTGCCGGTAACAGCCTTCGAAGCATCCGAAGCAAGCCACTGAAGGGTACCCACCAACTCCTCGGGCTCCAAGAAACGACCAAAGGGAGTGTGGCCCAAAATGGTGTGTGAGCGGGGAGTGAGGCTACCATCGGGGTTGGTCAGCAGAGTGCGGTTTTGGTTGGTCAGCAGGAAGCCGGGGGCAATGGCATTAACCCTCAGGCCGCTACCAAACTTGGTGGCCAACTCGGCGCACAGGTACTTGGTCCAGTTCACAACGGCTGCCTTGGCAACGCCATAGCCGGCAACGCGGGTGAGGGGGCGCAGTGCGCTCTCGCTGGCGAAGTTGATAATCGAACCCTCCTTCTTCTCAACCATAGCCTTGGTGAACACCATAGTGGGAAGGATGGTGCCGTAGAGGTTGAGCTCGGTGCAGAACTTCACGGCATCCACATCGAGGTCGAAGATGGTCTGGTCGGGCTGCACGGTTGCTTTGGGCATATTGCCACCTGCGGCGTTCAGCAGCACGTCGATGGTGCCATATTTCTCCATAATGGCTTTGTAGTTCTCCTCAAGGATAGCCTTGTCAAGCACGTTGGTTGCAAAGAAGCAGGCCTCGCCACCCTCGGCCTTAATCTCGGCGATGAGTCCATCGGCAATCTCCCTTGTGCGCTCCAGGTCGAGCATAACCACCTTGGCGCCCTGCTCTGCAAAGTGTTTCACGATGGTCGAGCCGAGAATGCCACAGGCACCGGTCATCACAACCACCTTACCTTCTACACTGAATAAGTTTTTCATAATTGTACGTTGTGTTTTTGGTTTATAATAAATCTATGTTCGCTTCAAACTTCTTGGCCTTTTCGGGCCCCACACACAAAACAAACGCTGTGTACGTGAACAAATGTATAAATAATTTTTGACCCGACCAACAATCTTGCTCATAAAGAACTGTATATATCGATTTTTTATCATTTTGTCCTACTTTTACAACACTTGGCTTTGGGACAAAAAATGGGCGAAATCGGCCACAAAACACACTCTGGTGTGCGAAATACACACCGCCCAAGGGTGTCGCACAGGGCTCCCGAGGGCTATGTGAGGGGGCTGTTTTGAATTATTGTGGTCATATTTTGGTGATTTTTTGCATCACCTGCGTGAGTTTATGCCTATCTTTGTGGATGAACCACAACCTAAAACACACACCCCTATGAGCAAAAAAACTCTCGGAATAGACCTTGGGTCCTCCTCGGTGAAAATCTCAATACTCGACGTTGACAGCGGCAAGTGTGTCGCCTCGGTTACAACCCCCTCGGTGGAGATGCCCATTGCGGCACCCCACAGCGGATGGGCCGAACAGTCGCCCACGATGTGGTGGGACTATGTGGTGGAGGGTATCGGGAGCCTCGCCAAGAGTTGCCCGATGAGTGAGATTGCCGCCATCGGCATCAGCTACCAGATGCACGGCCTGGTGGTGGTCGACGAGCAGGGCGAGCCGTTGCGAGATTCCATCATTTGGTGTGACTCACGTGCCGTGGGCATTGGTGCCGAGGCTCTGGAGGCCCTCGGCAGGGAGCGTTGCCTTGCCACACTGCTCAACTCGCCCGGCAACTTCACCGCCTCCAAGTTGGCGTGGGTGAGGCAGAACGAGCCCGAAGTGTTTGCTCGCACGGCCCACTTTATGCTCCCCGGCGACTACATCGCCTACCGTTTGAGTGGGGAGGTGCAGACCACCGAAGGTGGCCTCTCGGAGGGTATCTTGTGGGACTTTGCCCACAACGAGCCCGCACACTTTGTGGCCGACCACTATGGTATCCCCACCGCCCTCATCCCCGACACCCACACCTCGCTCGGCATACAAGCCCACACCTCGGCCCACACTGAGGAGTTGCTCGGCATACCACAAGGCACTCCCATAGCCTACCGTGCGGGCGACCAGCCCAACAATGCCTTCTCGCTCGGAGTGATGGAGGCGGGTGAGATTGCCGCCACGGCAGGTACCAGCGGAGTGGTCTATGGGGTTACGGAGACCCCCAAGGCCGACCCACTCTCTCGCGTGAACACCTTTTTGCACGTGGGACACAGTGTCACCAAACCCCGCTATGGGGTGTTGCTCTGCATCAATGGCACGGGTATTCTCAACTCGTGGTTGCGCAAGAACATCGCCAACGGATTAAGTTACGGCCAGATGAACGACCTTGCAGCCACCGCACCCGCGGGGGCCGATGGTTTGTTGGTGTTCCCCTTTGGCAACGGAGCCGAGAGGGTGTTGCAGAACAAAGAGGTGGGTGCATCCATTGAGGGGCTCGACCTCAACCGCCACACCGCGGCCCACATCCTGCGTGCTGCCCAGGAGGGCATCGCCTACTCGTTCCGCTACGGTATCGACATAATGAAGGAGGTGGGGTTGGAGCCGAAGGTTATTCGTGCCGGTATGGCCAATATGTTCCTCTCGCCCCTGTTCCGCACCACTCTGGCCAACCTCACGGGGGCACGCATAGAACTCTTCAACACCGACGGAGCCCTGGGTGCTGCTCGTGGTGCTGCTCTCGGAGCAGGTCTCTACGCCTCTCGCAGTGAGGCATTCGAGGGGTTGGAGCGACTTGGTGTGGTGGAGCCCGACGGCACCAATGGGGCCCTCCTTGAGGAGAGTTACCAGAGGTGGCGCACCCTGCTGGAGAAGAAAATCGGCAAGTAGGGAGAGGGTGTCGTCTGCTTGGAAAAGAAGCAAACAAATCATACAAAACACATAAAAAACAAGAAACATTATGGCACAAAAAGAGTTCTTCCCCGGCGTGGGAAAAATCCGGTTTGAGGGCAAGGAGAGCAGAAACCCATTGGCTTTCCGCTACTACGATGCAAACAAAGTTGTTTTGGGCAAGAAGATGAGCGAGTGGCTCAAATTCTCGATGGCCTGGTGGCACACCCTCTGCGCCGAGGGAGCCGACCAATTTGGCGGTGGCACCAAAACCTTCCCCTGGAATGAGGCTGCCGACCCACTGCAGGCGGCCAAAGACAAGGTGGATGCAGGCTTTGAGTTTATGACCAAGTGTGGCATTGAGTACTACTGCTTCCACGATGTGGACCTCGTGGCCGAGGCTGCCACCGTGGAGGAGTACGAAGCCAACCTCAAGGAGATTGTGGCCTACCTCAAAGAGAAGCAGGCACAGACGGGTATCAAACTCCTCTGGGGCACTGCCAACGTCTTTGGCCACAAGCGTTATATGAATGGTGCAGCCACCAACCCCGACTACGATGTGGTGGCACGTGCGGCTGTGCAGATTAAGAACGCCATTGACGCAACCATCGAGTTGGGTGGTACCAACTACGTGTTCTGGGGCGGTCGTGAGGGCTATATGTCGTTGCTCAACACCGATATGAAGCGCGAGAAGGAGCACCTCGCAATGATGCTCCGCCTGGCACGCGACTACGCCCGCAGCAAGGGCTTCACGGGCACCTTCCTCATTGAGCCCAAACCTATGGAGCCCACCAAGCACCAATACGACGTGGACACCGAGACCGTTATCGGCTTCCTCCGTGCCCACGGTCTGGACAAAGACTTCAAGGTGAACATTGAGGTGAACCACGCCACCCTCGCAGGCCACACCTTCGAGCACGAATTGGCGTGCGCCGTGGATGCAGGTATGCTCGGCTCGATTGACGCCAACCGTGGCGACTACCAGAACGGCTGGGACACCGACCAATTCCCCATCGACTCCTTCGACCTCACCCAGGCTATGATGCAAATCATCCGCAACGGTGGTTTCGGCAACGGTGGCACCAACTTCGATGCCAAGACCCGTCGCAACTCCACCGACCTGGAGGATATCTTCATCGCCCACATTGCCGCTATGGACGCTATGGCAAGGGCCCTGGAGAGTGCAGCAGCCCTCCTTGAGGAGTCGCCCATCCGGCAGATGGTGGCCGACCGCTACGCATCGTTCGACGAGGGCGAGGGTAAGAAGTTTGAGCAGGGTGAGCTCACCCTCGAGCAGGTCTATGCCTATGGTAAGAGTGTTGGCGAGCCCAAGCAGACCAGCGGCAAGCAGGAGCTCTACGAGGCTATTGTGAATATGTATTGCTAAACCGGCGCGTGCCCCCACTCCTCGCGTGGGGGCACTGCCACACAGAAACACAAAAAGCTATGGTTGCAACAAAAAATCAGGACAAGGGTAGTCTTGGCTACCTGTTATCCATTGTGCTTGTGGCCGTAATCGGTGGCCTGCTGTTTGGCTACGACACGGCTGTGATTTCGGGTGCCGAGAAGGGCCTTCAGGCATTCTTCCTCGGAGCCAAAGACTTCGTCTACACCGACTTCCTCCACGGTATCACCTCCTCCAGCGCACTCATCGGCTGTGTGTTGGGTGCCGCCGTGTCGGGCGTGTTGGCCTCCCGCTATGGGCGCAAACGCTCGCTCATACTCGCCGGAGTGCTCTTCTTCCTCTCGGCCCTGGGCTCCTACTGTCCCGAGTTCTTCTTCTTCACCAAAGGAGAGCCCTCCTTCTCGCTGTTGGTTGCCTTCAACCTCTACCGAGTGTTGGGTGGCATTGGCGTGGGCCTTGCTTCGGCCATCTGCCCGATGTACATTGCGGAGGTGGCTCCCAGCCATATGAGGGGTAAGCTCGTGTCGTGGAACCAATTTGCCATCATCTTTGGTCAGTTGGTGGTCTATTTCGTAAACTTCCTCATCCTCGGCGACCACATTGTGCCCGTGGTGGAGAAGGTGGCGAGCGGACTCTATGCGGTGGTAAACCCTGCCGAGGCTGCTTGGAGCATCGAGGAGGGTTGGAGGTTGATGTTTGTGAGCGAGGCTGTGCCCGCCGCACTCTTCACACTCTTGTTGCTTCTTGTGCCCGAAACACCCCGCTACCTGGCTATGACCGGCAAGGAGAGCGAAGCCCTCGGAGTGCTCACACGCATCAACGGCTCGACCAAGGCACAAACCATCCTGGCCGAAATCAAGGCCACAGTTACCACCAAGACCGAGAGGCTCTTCACCTATGGTTGGTTGGTGATTTTCGTGGGCGTGATGTTGAGCGTGTTCCAGCAGATTGTGGGCATCAACGCCGTGCTCTACTTTGCACCCCGCATCTTTGAGTCGCTCGGTATGGGCAACCCGATGGTACAGACGGTGCTTATGGGCATTGTGAACATCTCGTTCACCCTGCTGGCCATCTTCACCGTGGAGAAAATCGGTCGCAAGCCGTTGCTCATTTGGGGCTCGATTGGTATGGCCATAGGTGCAGCCGGTGTGGCCGTAACGAGTGTCTCCTCGGCCCTGCCCCCGATTGTGGCAGTGGTGAGCATTATGGTCTACAGCGCATCGTTTATGTTCAGCTGGGGCCCAATTTGTTGGGTGCTCATCAGCGAGATTTTCCCCAACACCATCAGGGGTGCCGCCGTGGCCGTGGCTGTGGCGTTCCAATGGATTTTCAACTTCATCGTGTCGTCCACCTTCCTGCCGATGTACAATATGAGCCTCGGCGAGATGGGCTCCAACTTCGGCCACGCCTTCACCTACGGACTCTATGGTGTGATGTGCATCGTGGCGGCCCTGTTTGTGTGGAAGCTCGTGCCCGAAACCAAGGGCAAAACCCTCGAAGATATGACCAAACTCTGGGGTAAGAAGAAGAGCAAAGGGGAGGAGAAATAACCCCACCCTCCCCTCTCGCATAAGATTGTGGCCTCGCCGCCACAACAAACACAAAGGGCTGTCCTCCACGGGACAGCCCTTTGTACGTCATATTGGTTTTTACAATTCCCTACTCGGTAGGAATGTCTTTGTTCACATTCTTGCAACCAACCAGCGCGTAGTAGAGCAGGTAGGCCAGAGCAGCAATGATTACCCAGTAGCTTACGAGGTAGCTGCCGGCTGCGTCCACAACAGCGTTCTGCAACAAGGGCAGAATACCACCACCGCAAACGAGCGCCATAAAGATACCCGAAGCCTTCTCGGTGTACTTGCCAAGGCCCTCAACAGCCAGGTTGAAGATGCCACCCCACATAACCGAAGTGCAAAGACCGCAAATTACAAGCAGTGCAGCATTCACAGGTACCTCTGCAATACCAAAGCCTGCGGTACCCATAAACACGGGAAGGTTCACAGTGTTGGCAGGGTTGAGGAAGATTGCACACAGCACCAAAACAAGGCCCACGGTGGATACGGTCGAAAGCATAGCCTTAGCCGACACTTTGCTACCGATGGCAGCACCAACCAAACGGCCAACCAACATCAGCAGCCAATAGGTGGCAGCCACGGTACTTGCGATAGCCTCTGCGCCACTCTCCACACTCAGACCACCATTCTGCAACCATTTCTGCAGCACGTTGGGGATACCAACCTCGATACCTACGTACACAAAGATGGCAACCGAGCCCAAGATGAAGTGACGGAACGACATAGGACCATATTTCGACTTCTCTGCCTTGGCAGCCGCCTCGGGTTTGTTCTCGGGGATTTTGGTCAGTGCGATAACCACAAATGCCACTGCAAAGATTGCCAATGCGATAGCCATCAAGGGGAATACCTGGCTGATTTTTGCCTCAACAATGTTGGGAACGAAGATACCCGAAAGGAAAATCACAGCGGTACCCATCAACGAGTTGAACGAACCACCAACCTGTACAAGCTGGTTGCCCTTGTTGCCACCACCACCGAGTTTGTTCAGCAGAGGATTAACAACAACGTTCAGCATACACATCGAGAAACCTGCAACGAATGCACCGAGCAGATAGATGGCAAAACTCTCGGCAACGCCCGACAGGGTCTGAATACCAACACCCACAAAGCCCACTGCAACGGCTGCCAATGCGGTAAACTTGTAGCCCTTCTTCTGAAGCATATTACCCGCAGGGATACCCATACAAGCATAGGCAATGAAGTTGGCGAACACACCAAGAGTACCCATCCAGTTGGGCACGGAGAATTGGTTTTTCAGCACATCACCCATAGGCGAAGCCAAGTTGGTGACAAACGAAATCATACCGAACAGCAAGATGCAGACAATGATTGCCGGTACGCTCGAATTTTGTTTTTTCTGATTCATAGTGTTTTAATTATTTGGTTAATATTGGTTTATCTCCTTTTTGGCCCTCCTCGGTGGGGCTCATTACATTGGGTTAGTCCTGCGAAGGTACTATTTTTTTTGCAACCTCGCTCTCAACAATGCTAAAATAATACGCCACTCTCCGGATTTTTTTGCAACCCGAGGTGCGAGTAGGCCAACTCTGTGGCCTCCCTACCGCGCGGAGTGCGCTTGAGGAAACCCTCCTTGATGAGGAAGGGCTCATAGACCTCCTCAATGGTGCCGGCCTCCTCGCTCACAGCCGTAGCGATGGTGTTAAGACCCACAGGGCCACCGCCGAACTTCTCGATTATGGCCAGCAAAATCTTGTTGTCCATCTGGTCAAGTCCGCGCGAGTCGATGTTCAGAGCCCCCAAAGCGTGGCGGGTGATGGCCAAATCGACCTTACCATCGCCCATAACCATAGCAAAGTCCCTCACCCTGCGCAAGAGCGAGTTGGCAATACGTGGCGTGCCCCTACTGCGCAGCGCCACTTCGTGGGCAGCCTGGTCGTCGATGTCTATGCCCAAAATGTGTGCCGAGCGTTTCACAATGCCGCTCAACACCGAGGTGTCGTAGTACTCCAAGTGGCAGGTGATGCCAAACCTCGCCCTCAGCGGAGAGGTAAGCAGGCCACTACGGGTGGTGGCTCCAATCAGTGTGAAGGGTGCCAACTCAATCTGTATGCTGCGAGCCGAGGGGCCCTTGTCGAGCACGATGTCAATCTTGTAGTCCTCCATTGCCGAGTAGAGGTACTCCTCCACAATGGGGCTCAGGCGGTGAATCTCGTCGATGAAAAGCACGTCGCCCTCCGAGAGGTTGGTCAGCAGGCCGGCCAAGTCGCCGGGCTTATCCAACACAGGGCCGCTGGTAACCTTCAGCGTGGTGCCCATCTCGTTGGCAACAATGTTCGCCAGCGTGGTCTTGCCCAAGCCCGGAGGGCCGTGGAAGAGCACGTGGTCGAGCGATTCGCCCCTCATCAGAGCGGCCTTAATGAAGACACGAAGGTTGTCCACAATCTTGTCCTGACCGTGGAAACTCTCCAACTCTTGCGGGCGGATTTTGTTCTCAAAATCCACATCGCTTTCTATATTCCGAATATTCGATTGAACCATTTTTTATCCTTTCTGTTTTGTTCTTGCTGTTCCGAGGCCTCAAATTTCTCCCTCACAATCTGGCCCATACTCTTGCCCGAAATCTTACTCTCCAGCCACGAGAGGATGTCTATATAATAGAAGGTACGCCTTTCGTAGCGGTGCTTTTCGTAGGGTTTGAGCCTTTCGTAGAGTATCTTGAGTTCCTTTTTGAGGTCTATGGCGTTGATGTTGCCGAAGCTCTTGAAGAACGACAGCAACACATCCTTCATCTCGGTCATATCCCTCATCTTCACGATGAACGAGTAGACCGAGCGAATCTGGTAGTCGATGTTGAAATCCAACTGCGCATCGTAGAGGGCCATAAGGTTCAACATTCGGGCGTAGCATTGCAGGTCGCGCCTGATGTTGTGGTCCTTCACGGAGATGATGTAGGAGAGATATTCGATGCACTTGTGGTAGTTGCCGTCGCCAAAGTAGAGAGTTGCCACCTTGTAGTAGAGGGGCATTTTCTCGTGGATGGTCAGGCGGTCGCCATACTTTTTGAGGTAGGAGTCGATGTTCTTCACCAGCCAGAGGCCCTCCTTGTAGGTGCCTGCCATAATACACTTGTTGAGTTGGCCCGTGAAGAGGATTTGCTGCGAAATCATCGCAGCGTTGTCGTTCAGGGTGCTGATGCTCTTGGTCTCACGCTCAAACTCTTCGAGTGTGCGCACAAAGGCTTTGTACTTGTGCATCAGATACATACCATCCAACACGTGGGCATAGCCACGCATATAACCATCATACATCACCTCCTTCATCTCGGGGTGGGTGTTGAAGTGGTCCACCCACTTGAGTGCATAGCGGTAGGAGAGGGTTGTGTGGTGGCTGATGTAGTAGAACCACGCCTTGACCTGGTAGAAATAGAAGGTCTCGGTGAAGGTCATCGCCTTGCCCTCGTAGGCATCAATCTTGGGCTTGAAGTAGTTGTTGAGCCTGTCGAGGTCCTTCTGCGAGCGGGCAAAGCCAATGTTTTGGTGCAGGGCATAGCACTGCACCGACAGGAGCGACAGCGAAGCGATGTTGTTCACCATTGTGGAAACCACCCCCGAGGCCCTTGCGGTTTTGTCGGCCACGTAGCTCATCTCGCTTGAGTAGCTCAACACCTTCAGTTGTCGTTGCAGGTCCACGATGTCGAGCACCGCCGACCACTGCTCGGTGGCCTTCGCCTTGGCCTCCACCTTCTCCAACACCTTCTGCGCCTCGGTGTAGAGGCCCTTGTCGAAGAGAATCTTCACAAAGTCAATCTGCTCACGTATCTGGAGTGTGGTGGAGTGCTGCACATTGAGCAACCTCAAGGAGGTGAGGAGTTGCTTGTAGAGGTGTGCCTTGAGGTTGGGGAGTTGCTGTTTGCTGATTTCGGGGCACTGCGCCAACACCTTCGCCTCGTCGTACTGCTCAAGCGAGTCGAGGCAGTTGAAGAGTTTGAGGAATTTGGCGTCTTCGTTGCCATCAAGCCTTGTGGCGTAGAGTTTGAAGTTGCGCTTTTCGGCCTTGCTCATCAGTTTGACAAGGTCAAAAACGGCTTCGTGCTTTTCGGCTTTCTTATGCGAATTTGTTTTACCCATAATGTTCTCTCCTTTGTGAGGTTTTGCTACGCCACCAACCGAACACAACTGTAGCGGCTGGGAGCCAAATACCCCTCTGTGGCCCTGTGGGGTGGGTTGTGGGCATTGGCGTTCGCTCCGATGCCCAACCACACGCCAAAGCTACAAATTTTCCTCGAGAAATCACCACAAAGTTGCATTTTCTTTTTCCCGCCCCACCCCTTTGTTGTTCAAAAAATCAGCCCAAAACATTGCACACACGCAAATAAAACGGTATATTTGTGGGAACAATAACCCCAAAACTTTTTTTGATTATGGACATCTCTCTTCTCGGCATCTTGGCACTTGTGTGCGCAGTGGTGGGCGTGGTTGGTTGCATTGCCCCCATCCTTCCCGGCACCCCCATCTGCTATGTTGCCATCCTCCTGTGCCAATGGGCAGGGGCAGGCTTTGCCACCCAGGACCTCATTGTGTGGGCAGTCATTGCTGTGGTGGTTACTCTGATTGACAACTTCCTACCGGTGTGGATGACCAAGCGATTTGGAGGCTCCAAGGCTGCCACCCGAGGCTCAATGATTGGTATCATCGTGGGCTTCTTTGCCGGCCCCCTGGGGCTTATCCTTGGCCCCTTCTTTGGTGCGCTCATTGGCGAACTCACCAACAATGGCTCCGATAGCGCACGTGCGTTCAAGGTTGCCTTTGGCTCCTTTGCGGCCTTCATTTGCGGTACGGGTATGAAGTTGGTTGCCGCCGTCTACCTCACCGTTCAGGTGGTTAATTTTGTGTTTTAGGCAGAGGGGCTCTTATCGCCCTCAAAAAAAATTACACCCAATCGGACTCTCCCGCCAAACCCACATCGCCACATACAAATCACGGGTATCTTTTTCGATACCCGTGATTTTTTGTTCCCTCACTTTTGGGGGATTGGCTGCGCTGCTACGCTTGCCCATCCCCTGCGCAAAACTCCAGCAGAGCAAAGTCTACACTCGGAGTGCCCGTGGGCACCCATGGGGGCCCTTGCAAGCACAAAGTCGGCAGGTCAAGCACTACTACGTAGTATATCCTTTTTTTGTCCCCTCGCTCTTGGGGGATTACGTCGCTGCGCTCCGTGATCCCCTGCGCTCGCCGCGGGGGCCCTTGCAAGGGACAAGAAGCCGCACCTGCCATAGGCAAGGTGCTATTTTGTATAAAGGGGGTGGTCCAGTGAGTAAAACTCCCCGACCACCCCCTTTATACAAAAAACCTCTGCAAATGCAGAGGTTTCGGCTTCTTGTCCCTTGCGGAGAGGGAGGCTCCAGAACTTATGGAATCATAGAAAATCATAAAATTTCAATTCATTGTAAATTAAGCGTTTATAAAATTGTTAAATTTATTGAAACTCATAGTGTGCATTTTGATATATGAAAAATTGGGTGTAATT
>JAFVSY010000036.1 GCA_017503465.1 Tidjanibacter sp.
AATTTTGAATTCTCTCACCTTTCTCCCATCAGTTCGGCCAGGGCGATGGCGGTGATGGCCTCCACCACCACTGCTGCTCGCAGGGCTATGCACACGTCGTGTCGCCCACCGATGTGTAGGGACTCCACCTGCCCGGTGGCGAAGTTGTAGGTTTGTTGCTCACGTGCGATGCTTGACGTGGGCTTAACGGCCAGTCGGAACACCAGCGGGTTGCCATTGGATATGCCCCCATTGATACCTCCGGCCCCATTGGTTGCTGTGGTGCCTTCGGCGTTGATTATGAGGTCGTTGTGCTCCGAGCCACGCATACGTGCCGAGCCGAAACCGTCGCCAAACTCCACGCCCCTCACTCCGGGGATGGCAAAGGCGAGGTGGGCAATGATGCTCTCCAGCGAGTCGAAGAAGGGCTCTCCTATGCCTGTGGGCACACCCTCGGTGCGGCACTCGATGATGCCACCCACCGAGTCGCCCTCGGCAGTGGCGGTGGCGATGATTGCGGGCCACTCTGCGCTCACGGTGCTACCTCCCAACTCCACGATTGTGGCCTTGGGATGGGGGCCGCACCCCTCGTTGGGGGCGATGACCTTCTTGGCCACCACGCCCGCTGCCACGAGCGCGAGGGTGAGCCTACCGGAGAAGTGCCCACCACCGCGCAGGTCGTTGTGTCCGCCAAACTTAACCTCGGCCACACGGTCGGCGTGTCCGGGGCGTGGTTGGGTGCGGAACTGCGAGTAGTCGCTGCTACGGGTGTTTTCGTTGCGGAACAGTATGGCCAGCGGGGCACCTGTGGTGTGCCCATCGAGCAGACCGCTGACAATCTCGGGGGTGTCGCTTTCGGTGCGTGGTGTGGTACCTGCGGCTCCGCTGCGCCTGCGTGCGAGGTCGCCCTCGAAGTCGCTGATGCAGAGCGGAATACCTGCGGGCACTCCGTCAATTACCACCCCAATCACGGGGCCGTGCGATTCGCCAAAGATGGTCAGTCGGAAGTTACGTCCAAAGGAGTTCATATCGTGTCTGGTGTTTGGAATTTGCTGAAAAATGATGGGAACGACTTGCCCACGGCTGCCGTGGAGTCGATGGTGAGGTGTGCCTCGGCAAAGAGGCTCACAATGGCGAGCGACATCACCATACGGTGGTCTGCGTGGGAGTGCAGGGGCGCACCGCCAATGGGTGCGTGCAGGGCATAACCGCCTGTGCCACAACTGCCTGCAACTACAAATTGGTCGCCCTCAATGCCTATCTTTGCGCCCAGGGCTTTGAGTTCGCCTAGCACCGCCTCGGTGCGGTTACTCTCCTTGGTGGCCAATCGGTGGAGCCCACCGATGCGGCTTGTGCCCTCGGCAAAGAGTGCCACCACGGCGAGGGTGGGGATGAGGTCGGGCGAGTTGCTCGCATCCACCTCCAGGGGACGCAGTGGTGAGGAGGGCATAAAGCGCAGAGCCCCGCTCGGCTCCTCCACGACGTGGGCACCGCAATGGCGCAGGACCTCCACGATGAGCTCATCGGCTTGTGCGGTGTGGGTGGCCATACCCTCCAACAGATAACCCTCCTCTCGCTGCCACCTGCCGCCTGCTGTGCCACTCTGTGCCACGGCAAAGGCTGCGGCGAAGTAGGCTGCCGAACTCCAATCGGCTTCAAGGCGAATGGAGGTGGGGGAGTAGCCTCCGCTGGTGGAACTATTGAGGCCCTTTATGGGACAATCAACGCCCTTCGTGGGGGCTTGGTATGTGATGTGGTCGCAGCCCTCGGTGCGCACCAGGGGGCACCCAAAGGCGGCCATAACTTGCTCGGTGAGATGTAGATAGGGTAGGCTTGTGGGATTTTCTATGGTGAGAGTGGCTCCGTTGGGCAGGAGTGGTAGGGCAATCATCAGGCCCGAGGCCACCTGCGAGGAGCGACTACCGTCAATCACGATGTGCTCGGCACCAATGGGCCCACACACCTCGATGGGTACAAAGAGCCCACCTTCGCCACTGCCCTCCACCTCGGCCACCTCGGCCCTGCGCAGGGCCTCGATGCTCTCGCCGAGGTTGCGCCTGGTGAGCGTGCCGTGGCCACCGATACGCACGGGGGTGGTCGCCAGGGCCGCTACGAGGGGTAGCAGGAGCCTTGTGAGCAGACCGCTTTCGCCGGTGTGTATGGTGGGGATGGAAGTGTCGCTATGGTTGTTGAGTATGCGCCTAATAGCCTCTGCGCCAACGCCTTTGATTTGCAATGTGTCGCCACTCTGTACCACCTCGCACCCCATCTCCTCGGCCACACGCAGGGCAGCCAACGAGTCGCCACACACGGCGAAGTTCTCCACCACGCTCTCTCCCTCGGCCAGCATCGCACACACCACAGCCCTTTGTGCGGCACTCTTGGTGGCGGGGACCGATACCCTGTGGGGTAACCCCGTGGGCGTAAACTCTTCGCCCCCACGGAGCATATCGCCCAACCTCTGGGCGGTCAGTTGCCCGGGTGCGGTGGCGTGCTCCTCTCTTGGGGCTACATAGGTCCACGGAGCACCCAGCAGCAACGACAATCGGCGTGTGAAGGCCCCCTCGGCACCCATCGCAAAGGCAATAAGTCGTTGGGGCTCGAAGTGGTCGTAGAGAGCCAGGGTGGTGGCTCCCTCGGCGGTGCTGTGGGCGGTGGTTATCACCTTGGCCACGTCGGCACCGAGGGCGAAACACTCCTCGGTGGTGGCGATGAGTTGGTCGGCTGTGGGGGTGGCGGAGTAGTCGTGGAAGGAGATGACCACCTTCGCGCCCGCCCTGTGGGCCTTCTCAATGATACGCTTGCGGTAGCCCTCGGAGGCGTGGATTTCCACGTCCACCCACCTTGCACCCGCACCCAGGGCAGCCTCAATGGCAGCCTCGGCTGTGGGCTCACTCTCCGGTGTGGTGTGCCACGTGAGCATCACATTGGGGTGCTTGGCCACCACCGCAGCCACCTGCTCAGGCCCAAAGCCCGCAAGGTCGGCACGCAGTTCGACCATCTCGGCACCCTCCATTTGGCGCAGACACCCTTCAATGCTTCTATTCGATATGCTAATACAAAAAATCAAATGCAAAAATATATTTACTATTTACTATTTACTATTTCTCTTCAACGCTTCATTGTAACGCCTTGAGTTACGGTTGTGCTCGGCGAGGGTGGAGGCGAAGTTGTGCCTACCCGAAAGGTCCTCCTTGGCGCAGAAGTAGAGCCACTTGTGGTCGGCATAGCCCAGCACCGCATCAATGGCCGCAATGGAGGGCATACAGATGGGGCCCGGTGGCAGACCACGGTGCTTGTAGGTGTTGTAGGGCGACTCCACCTGGGTGTGCTTGTAGAGGATGCGCTTGAGGGTGAAGTCCCCCACGGCATACTTGGCGGTGGGGCAGGCCTGTAGGGGCATACCTCGGCGCAGGCGATTGATGTAGACACCCGCAATTTTGGGCATCTCGCTCACTACCTTGGTTTCTTCGTAAACTATTGATGCAAGGTTGATTACCTCCTTCTTGGAGAGCCTTGTGCGGGCAAGTGCGGCGGTGCGCTCCGAGGTCCAAAACTTGTCGTACTCCTTGGCCATACGGTCGGTGAGTGCCTCGGGCGAGAGGTTCCACCACACCTGGTAGGTGTTGGGGATGAACATACCGATGAACTCCTCGCGTGTGAAGCCATATTTTTGTGCCGTGGCGGGTGCTGTGAGGTGGGCAAGGAGCGTGAGCGAGTCGGCCTCAATCTGCTCGGCGAGCCTACCGGCAAGTTGGTCGAGGGTGCGGATGTTGTTGAAGGTGAGCCTCACGGGCTTTTGTGCTCCGGCCCTGAGGGCGTTCACGAGCGACATTGGCGAGGTGCCGTGGCGGAACTCATAGTGGCCACCCTTGATACTCTGGTCCAACTTCTTGAGCCTTGCCACCAAATTAACCACCCCCATACGCTCCACACCGTGAGCCCGGAGGGTGTCGGTCAGAGCCTCGTAGGAGGAGCCGCTGGGGAGGTTGAACTCGGTGTCGCTGTTGATGCACGACTTTGTGGCACTACCCAGTGCCACCACCCCCACAATGCCCACCAGCACCACCAAAATGAGTGCTCCGAGGCCGTATGATTTTCTCTTTGCCATAGAATAAGAAGAAATTTTTTGCAAAAATAAGAAAAAATTGTACATTTGCATCGGGTAAGTCTTATACGACCAGCTCCTGCTGAATCCCCCAGGCTTGGAAGAGAGCAAGGGTAGGTGGTTGTAGCGGTGCGATATGAGTAGCTTACCCTTTTTTTATTTTGTTGTTTTGGCGTTCTTTTTGGTCTTTTTTGTGAGTTTCCTCGGTCACATAGTCCCGCTATGCTCCCTCGGAAGCCTCGCAAAAAATCCTCAAAAATCTTCGCCAAACCAATCAAAATAACCCTGTTCTGATTGTGCTTTGGGGGTTGCCAAACCAATCAAAATAACTCAATGACACCAATTCTAAAAGCCGCTTGGACCTATGGCAAAATTCGTGAAAATCTATCCACAAAACCCTTCGGAAAGAGAGATTGAACGCGTGGTGAAGGTGCTCGAAGAGGGTGGCCTTATCATCTATCCCACCGACGGTGTCTACGCCTTCGGCTGCTCGCTGCGTAGCCCCAAGGCGCTCGAAAGGCTCGCCACACTGCGTGGCAAGAGCGACAAGGACCTCTCCATAGTCTGCTCCGACATCTCTATGGCCGACAAGTTTGCACGCATAGATAATTCGCAATTTAAGACCCTGCGACGCAATCTTCCGGGCCCTTTCACGTTCATATTAGAGGCCTCCACCAAAGTGCCCGACAAGGCCCTCGGTGGCAGGAAGATGGTGGGTGTGCGCATCCCCGACAACTCCATTCCGCTGGCCATTGTGGAGCGTTTGGGCTTCCCGATGGCTACCGCCTCGGTGAAGGACCACGACGAGGTGGTGGAGTACACCACCGACCCCGAACTCATCGCCGAACGCTACGATGAGGATGTAGACCTCGTTATCGACGGTGGCTATGGCACCCTTGTCCCCACAACCCTTGTGGACCTCACGGGCGACGAGCCCGAGGTGTTGCGCGAAGGCGGTGGAGAACTGAAGTAAACGGAAAACGGAAAACGGAAAACTAAAAAAATAGTGATGACAAAAAAACAATATTGGTATGAGGCTCTGGTGGGTGGTACCATCGTGGGCCTGGTTTCGGTGGCCTTTTCCATCGTGTTGCAACTCCTGGGTGGCAACTCGCAGGATGCAGCCGAACCATCATTCTTGGTTAAGGCAATCAACTTCGTGTCGGTCTTTCTGACCGTGGTGTTGCTCTTTGGCTACACCCGCAGGTTTGCGGCCCAACACTCCCTCGAGGAGGGCTTTTCGGTTGGCAGGGCTGTGGGCTTTGTGGTGTCGATGATGTTGTTTGCGGGTGTCATCAGCGGTATCTATAGTGCCGTGATGGCCAACTTCTTCATCAAAGAGGAGATTTTGCAGTCGGTGGATGCCGTGATGGCTCAGATGCAGGACCTCTACTCGGCCGACCAGTTCGACTCGCTCTACTCCACAATGCAGAAGGCGGTGGTTAATCCCATCTACCTCACCATCTCCTCGGTCATCAGCAACTGCTTCACGGGTGTGATTGTGGGCCTGCTGGTGGGCTTGCTCACTCGCCGCCGCCCCGACATTTTTGCCGACGTGAGGAACAACGAGAGCGATAGTACCAACATTCAGCAGTAACCCACTCCGTACCGATACCCCTATGGATATTTCTATTGTAATACCCCTGCTCAACGAGAGCGAGTCGCTCGGCGAACTCCACGCTTGGATTGAGCGAGTGATGAATAAGGAGGGCTTCTCGTGGGAGGCCATCTTCATTGACGACGGCAGCAAGGACAACTCGTGGAGCATTATAGAGGCGTTGGCGGCCAAGGATAGCCACGTCAAGGCGGTGCGCTTTCGCACTAACTACGGTAAGAGCGCAGCCCTCTACTGTGGCTTCGAGCGTGCCCTGGGCGATGTGGTTATCACTATGGACGCCGACCTGCAAGACTCGCCTGATGAGATACCCGCCCTCTACCGTATGATTACCGAGGAGGGCTACGATATGGTGTCGGGCTGGAAACGCACACGCCACGACCCCAAGGCCAAAACTCTGCCGAGCAAGTTCTTCAACGCCACCTGCCGCCGAGTGTCGGGCATCAAACTCCACGACTTCAACTGCGGACTCAAGGCCTACCGCAACAAGGTGGTCAAGAGCATTGAGGTCTATGGCGAGATGCACCGCTACATCCCCATTCTGGCCAAGAAGGCGGGCTTTGGCAACATTGGAGAGAAGGAGGTAACCCACTATGCCCGCAAGTTCGGCCACAGTAAGTATGGCTGGGAGCGAATGCTCAAGGGCTACCTGGACCTCATCACGGTGATGTTCGTATCGCGTTATGGCCGTTCGCCGATGTACTTCTTTGGTGGTGCAGGCACGCTGATGTTCCTACTGGGCTTTGTGGCCATCGTGTGGATTGTGGTGGAGAAGTTCGCACTCGGACTGCCACTCACTAACCAACCGCTCTTCTATATGAGCCTTGTGGCCATCGTGCTGGGTGTTATGCTCTTTTTGGCAGGTTTCTTGGGCGAGCTTATCAACCGCAACGCCCCCGAAAGAAACCACTACTTCATCGACGAAGAACTCAAATAGACAATACCTTTGTAAAAATATAATTACCTATTCCCTCTTATGTGGCAACGTAAACAGACAATCTATATGCTGGCCGTTGTGGCCTTTATGACAGCGATGTGTTTCACCCCTCTGGCTCGCTATATGGTGGACGGCAACGAGGGTGCTTTTGTGGCTTTCGACTATTGGTGGTTTGGGGGCCTTGTAGCCCTTGCGGCCTTGGTGCCTTTTGTGAGCATCTTCCTCTTCAAAAACCGCTTGGCACAGATACGCCTGCTGGTGGCCGATGTGGTGCTACTGCTTGGAGCACAAGGTTTTGCGTTGTGGTATGCCATTGGTTTCAAGAATGTGGCCCAGGCAGCCGGTGAGGTTGGCGTGGGTTATCTTTGCACTCCTGTGATATTCCCTCTCATTTGTATTTTGTGGGTGGTGATGGCCATTCGAGCCATTTGGAAGGATGAGATGTTGGTGCGTTCTTTGAATCGCATCCGATAAAAAATGCACAATAGCGGGCAAATTTTGCACCGCACTGCGATAGGCGAGTTCCTCATTTGCGAGAGCAAACTGCGGACTCGCCTTCTTGCTTGGCACAAAATTTCCTCCGCTCTGCGCATTTTTTTGCGCTTTCAAACGTCAGATAGAACCACCGCTAAAAAACACAAAACGGCCTATGGCCCCGTCTTGCCACGACTGCCGTGAGGCAGGCGGTTGGCATCTACCGCTCTTTTCTGCGGCGGAGCCGCTGATTGCTTCTTGGGTATCTTTTTTAATACCCGTGCCAAAGGCACACCTAAATTTTCCATTTTCCATTTTCAATTTTCTCCGCTCTGTGCATTTTTTTGGTCTAACGTCCAACGTCTTTTTTTAGGGAGTGTAGGGAGTTTAAGGAGTGTAGGGCCTAATAGCATTTGGTAGCACCACCAAGTATCCCTCCCCTACGATAGGGGAGGTTGGGAGGGGTGGTCGAAATTGCAATCAGCGCCTTTGGCGCAGAAAAAGAGCAAGGAAGAGCAGAAAGAGCAGAAAGGGCAGAAAGGGCAGAAAGGGCAGAAAGGGGGAAGGGCCTTTAGGGCCTTTAGGGCGTGTAGGGCGTGTAGGGAGTTCAATCCCTAACCTCCCTAACTTCCCTAATTTCCCTAATCTCCCCTTCTAAATAATTTTGAATTTTGGCAAATGCGAGTAAGCGAGCGCATAGGCTGCTTGCTGGCATCCAAAGGCTTGAAAGAGTGCAACCCCAACATCTACACAAAACAGGCAACGCCTGTGCCGAGTGGGAGCATTTTAGACAAAACAACGTTTTGTCAATTTTGAATTTTGAATTCCCCGCCTTCCTATTTCACCTCGATGGAGTAGCCGGGGCGGTAGTTCACCAGCGGCCAAGCGTCATTAACCATAATGCCGTTTTCCTCCGTGAAACTATAAGGTACTTGGAGCAAGGGGGTTACGGAGCCGTTGAGAGCAGCGGTGAGGTCGCCTCCCTCAAACATTGCACTGCCAAACAGTTTCACGGCATCGTAGGCTCTGTAGGCAAACATTGAGGGCTGGCGGCCAAAGGCCTCAATAAACCTGCGGTCGAAATCCTTGATGCGCTTGTTGCCACGGTCGGCGTGGTAGGTGGCAAGGTAGCTCACGTCGAGCTTGAAGAGCAGGTTGCGGTCCATATTTTTGTACTTGGCCCAATCGCCGTGGCCAATGACCCTCACGGGTACCCTGCGAGTGCCATATTTGGGCTGTCGGCTGTTCATTATGGAACTGATTATGGCCAGCGTGCGGTCGGTGTCTATCTCGTTGTCGGCCAACACCATAAAGAGGTTGTCATCCTCCACCATCAGCTCCTCAATGGGGCGGCTGTTGAGCGAGTCCACAACGAACTCCTCGTTGAAGATGACCTTACCGTAGGGGTGGTCGCCCAGCAGTGCCAACATATCGCTCTCCATCTGCTCGTCGATGGATGCGGTGTGGACCATAATCACGTTGGTTTCGGGGCCGACCATACCGGTAAGTTTGTCGTTGCGGGTGGAGTCGGTGGGCACGAGGCGGTAGAGGTTGCGCCCACGGATACTGTCGAGCCTGCTTGTGAGGGGCAACACCACAGGGCGGTCAATGCCTGCCAAGGGGTGTATGTCATCCTCGTAGATGGGGCCGATGAAGAGGTCTGTTTCGGTGTCGGTCGTTACTATCTCGCTGACTTGCTGTGGGTTGTGGGCCACATCGTGTAGGCGGAGCGAGATGTTGTGGCCCTCGGCTTTGAGATCTTCAGCGGCGAGCATTGCGCCCTGATAGAACTCCACGAAGTTACCCCTCACCTTACCCCCTTTGGAGGTCATCGGCAGGAGCAGCGACACGGTGAGCACCTCGTCATCAAAGGTGGCCAAGCGGAGCGTATCAAGAGCAATTTCCACGCTGTCGGCTTGTGCTCCAACCTCTGGAGCAAAATACTCCATAGGTGCGGGCGTGTGCCTGCGGGGTGCTTTCAGGGGCATACCCACGTAGACCATCTGTGGGTTGCCGTTGCAGTTGAGCAGTTCATCTACGCCCACCTCGTGGGCTGCGGCCAGCGAGTAGAGCGTGCCACCACTCTCCACCACAAAGTAGGTGTACCTTCTTGAGAGCGCATCGCACATCTCGGCATACCTACGCCCTGCAAGTTCAATTTCGGGCAACTGCGTGCGCCTTGTTGCGCTCTTGCGGATGTTGAGCGTACCTTTGCTACCCAAGTCGGTGGGGTCCACTCCGGGGTTGTCGGCAATGAGTGTGTCGAGCGAAATTGCGTAGTCCATAGCCACCTCGAAGAGGCTGCTGCCGTTCTTGGTTGCGATGCGATCGTAGCGGCTGTCGCCACGCTTGGGGGCCAGGCGGCTGATGCGCTCGTAGCAGGGCACTCTCAACACACGCCCCACAGCGAGGGTGTCGTTTTGAGTGAGGCTGTTTTCCTGCCTCACCTCGCCCTCATCGAGCGAGTAGAGTGTGGCGATGTCGCCCACGCTTTGTCCCTCTTGTGTGGTGTGTATGAAGAAGTTGCGCCCGTCAATGGAAATCACCACCTCGGAGCGCACCGCAGGGTTTTGTGCACCTGCGATGTTAGCACAACCCACCAAGGCTACCAACAAAAATATCACTCTGCTGCGAATGGCCATACCCCAAAAAGTTGCTCTATTTCATTCGTGTTTTGATGCGACTGATGACCTGCTTGGTGTAGAGCGGGAAGTCGCCGTCCATCATCCAATCGTAGTAACTCGGCTCCTTGCGGAAAACCTCCTCCACCAAACGCCCCTTGTGCTTACCGAAGGAGAATACCTCGCGGTCTTGGTCGTCGTAGACAATGCGCCCTGCGAAGTCGGCCGTGCGGCTGTGGCTGCTGTATTCGGCAAGGGCAGCAATGTCGTTGGGCAGGTCGCCATCGGCCTCATAACGGTCAAGCTGTGCTTTGAGCACCTCGTAGGTGGCCAGCGTGTCGGCCTCGGCCGAGTGGGCACCCTCAAGGGGCTTGCCGCAGTAGAACATATAGGCTGCCGATAGCGTGCGCTGCTCCTTCTTGTGGAAGATGGTCTGCACGTCCACAAACTTCCTCTTCTTCAGGTCGATGTCCACGCCCGCACGGAGAAACTCCTCGGCCAACATAGGCACGTCAAAGCGGTTGGAGTTGAAGCCACCGAGGTCGCACCCCTTGATGTACTCGGCAAGCGACTTGGCAATCTGTCGGAAGGAGGGCTCGCTGGCCACATCCTTGTCGTAGATACCGTGCACAGCGGAGGCCTCCTCCGGAATGTGCATAGTCTGCCCGTTGTCGTCGGTGGGCCTGATGCGCCTTGTTTTCACCTCGGGCTCGCTGCTGCCGGGCGACACCTTCACCAGCGAAATTTCCACAATGCGGTCCTTCACCACGTCCACGCCCGTGGTTTCAAGGTCGAAGAATATGATTGGGTTTTTCAGATTGAGTTCCATCTGCCTGTGCCCTATGCGTTAATCATCATAGGCATCAACAACATCAGTGTTGTTGCGCTCTGGGGCTCATCGTAGAGGGGTTTGAACACGCCTGCTCTGGTGGAGTCGGCCAACTCGATAACCACGCTGGGGGTCTCGATGTTGGAGAGGATGTCCACCAGGAAGGTCGATTTGAAACCGATGGTGATGGGCGAGCCCTCGTAGGCGCACATTACGGTCTCCTGTGCCGAGTAGGAGAAGTCGAGGTCCTTGGTGGCGAGGTTGATGCTGTTGGCAGCGATGTTGAACTCCACGAGGTTGGTTGCTTGGTTGGAGCACACAGCCACACGCTTGATGGCGTTGAGCAACTCGGCCCTGTCCACGATAACCTTGTTGGGGTTGGTGGCAGGAATCACGGCGTTGTAGTTGGGGTAAACACCCTCAATCAGACGGCACACAAGGGTGCTACCCGAGAGGTTGAATACCACGTTTTTCTTGTCAAAGGCCACCTTCACGGCGTTCTCCTCCTTGAGGAGTATGCTGCGCAGCAAGCTCGAAGGCTTCTTGGGCAGGATGAAGGATGACGCTGCGGGCACCTCGGCCTGTGCGTTGTACTTGACGAGTTTGTGCGCATCGGTAGCCACGAAGGTAACCTCGCCCTCGGCGATGTTCACATAGATACCGTTCATAATGGGACGGAGGTGGTCATCGGCGGTTGCGAAGATGGTCTTGTTGATACCGCCAATCATCATATCCACATCCATATCAACCTCCGACTTGTCGTCGGCGAGTTCGGGCAGTGCGGGGTAGCCCAAGCCGGATGTGCCGGGAATCTTGAGCGAGCCGCTCTTCCAGCTCACGGTAATCTCCCAAGTGTTCTCGTCAGCCTCAATGGTGAGGGGCTGCTCGGAGAACTCTTTGAGCGAGTCGAGCATAAGTTTCACGGGGGCAGCAATGGTG
>JAFVSY010000037.1 GCA_017503465.1 Tidjanibacter sp.
CATCGGGGCTCGCACAAGCACCTGCAAGGTGGTGATGTCGAGGTTGCACACCTCCACGTCTACCACGTCCACACCCGCACGTGCCAGCGCACTCGTGGCCGACTCAAGCTCCGAGGCGGTAACAACCACCACACGCTCGCCGGCCACTCGGCCCTGCTCAATCTGCTCCGCCACACGCTCCATCGCCCTCTCCGTGGCTCGCTCCACAAGCTGGACACACACGAGCCTCGTGGTGCCCTCAAACTCCAACACGTCGGCCGTGAGGTCGCCCTGCCCATCGGTGAGCACAAAGTCGCGCCCCTCAACAGCCACCCTATTGTCGTGGGTACCTCCCTCGGCACCCTCCATAGTCACAAACTCCCACACGCTCTCGTCCCACCACGTGGGGTCGCCCACGTCGAAGCTCTCCACCTCGCCCGTGGCCACGTTGCGGCACACCACACGGCTACTCTCTTCGCTCGTTTGCTCCTCCTGGTCGCCCAGCACGAGTGCCCTCAAATCGACTCCCTCACCAAAGGGGAACTTCTCCACCACGGGGAGCCACAGCAGTCCGTAGAGCGCAAAGGCGGCAGTGGCCACCAGAGCCACCACGCTAACCACTCCGCTCCACCGCTTGCCCTCGTCGTTACGCACCACAGCCCACGCCACAGCCGAGGCTGTCAGTAGGGCCACGTTTTTCCAGAAGGTTTGCCAATTGGTCAGCACCACGGCATCGCCAAAGCAGCCACAGTCGCTGATGGGGTTGGCCACCGCCAACCACAACGTTAGCACCGTGTAGAAGAGGTTGAAGGCAACAACAGTGCCCCCCACCACTCTCGGCCACGCACCCACCACAAGAGCCACACCCAGGGCCACCTCTACCGACACCAGCGCCACACTCATAGCCCCCGCCAACGGTCCAAGCCACTCAATGCCCAAGGCGTGGAGATACTCGCCAATCTTCAGCACCGTACCATAGGGGTCCACACCCTTCACCACGCCCGAAAACACAAATACCACGCCCACAGCCACACGCAGCACCACGGCCACCGTGTGGAGCAGAGCGCAGGAGTTGTTGCCCCTCCGTGCAGAGTGTTCCGATTGTGTGTTCCCTCTCATAGTTTACGTCTATTTTTCTATTTTTTCAGCAGTGGCCTCACAAGCCTGCTCACTCGCTCGAAAATCACCTCGGGCGAGGCCATACCTCCCTCGGCCGAGGAGCAATCCACCACGCCGAAGTTTTCGTCCCTGCGTGCAGCCTCCAAGTAGACCTCCCTCACTCTGCGTTGCAGGTCGAGCGACTGTTCGTGGATGTCCTGCGCCCCACCGAGGTAGTCCCTATCGGCACCCTCACGTGCAGCGGTGAGTTTGGCCTCCGTGAACGCAAAGGGCACGTCGAGGAAGAGCGAGAGCATTGGGCGAGGAATGGCAAACTCCTCAAACTCGGTGCGCAAAATCCACTCCATCAGTTCGGTCCTCTTCTGCTTGTCGTCCACCTTGGCGCATTGGTAGCCGATGTTGGAGTAGACGTAGCGGTCGCAGATGACACACTTGCCCTCGGCCATCCACCCATTGATGAGCGCAGCCGCATCGGCCCTGTCGCCCGCATAGAGCAGAGCCACAAGGTAGGGGTTCACCTGCTCCACCGAGCCAAACTCGCCACGCAGGAAGCGTGCAATTAGGTCGCCATACACCGGTGCATCAAACCTCGGGAAGTGCAAGTACTCACACTCCCATCCTGCCTGCTCCACCATCTGGCGCAGCAACTTTATCTGGGTGGATTTTCCGGCCCCATCCAAGCCCTCAAGCACTATGAACATATTTTTCTTTTTTCTACTTTAACATTCTCACTGCTTTGCGCACACCGGCCACAAGTGCATCCACCTCCTCGGCCGTGTTGTAGAGCGCAAACGAAGCCCTCGCCATACCCGGCACCCCATAGTGGGCCATCACGGGGTCGGCACAGTGGGCTCCCGTGCGGATGGCCACACCACTGCGGTCGAGCACCGCACCGAGGTCGAAGTTGTGCACCCCCTCCACGTTGAAACTCACAATGCTACACTTTGCCGCAGCCGAGCCGTAGATGCGCAGGCCCTCAATCTTGCGCAACTCCTCGGTGGCATACTCCAGCAGAGCCCTCTCGTGGGCCATAACGCCCTCTCGGTCAAGTCCGCGCAGGAATTTGATGGCCTCGGCCAAACCGATAGCATCAATATAGTTTGCCGTGCCCGCCTCAAACTTCAGCGGCAGGTCGGCATAGGTGGTGCGCTCAAAACTGACCTTCCTAACCATATCGCCACCGCCCAAAAATGGGGGCATAGCCTCCAGCAACTCCCTGCGACCATAGAGCACTCCCACACCGTTGGGTCCATATAGTTTGTGACTCGAGAAGGCGTAGAAATCACACCCCAACTCCTTCACGTTCACCTCCGAGTGGACAAAGCCCTGACAGCCGTCAATCAGCACCAGCGCACCCACAGCGTGGGCCTTCGCCACAATGGGCCTGAGGTCGGGTATGGTGCCAAGGGTGTTGCTCGCCTGTGTGATGGCCACCATACGGGTGCGCCCATCCAGCAGCGAATCCAGCATCTCCACACGCAAGTTGCCCTCATCGTCAAAGGGTAGCACCCTCAACTCGGCACCCTTGCGCTCACAAAGCATCTGCCAGGGCACAATGTTGGAGTGGTGCTCCATCTCGCTCACGACCACGTTGTCGCCATCGGCCACAAACTTCTCGCCCCACGCCCACGCCACGGTGTTGATACTCGCCGTGGCACCTGCCGTGAAGACCACCTCGCCGGTGTCGTATGTGCCGAGAGCCTCGGCCACCACCCTGCGTGCATCCTCATAGAGTTCGGTACAACGCTCCGAGAGGAGATGCACACCACGGTGAATGTTGGCGTTCTCCTCGCGGTAGAGCCTTGCGATGGTGTCAATCACCACCTGTGGTTTCTGCGCTGTGGCGGCATTGTCGAGGTAGACAAGCGGCTTACCATAGACCTCCCTGCTCAGCAGCGGAAACTCGCTTCGTATCTGTTTTGCATCAAACATAGTTCTGTTCAAATGGAAAATTGCAGGCGTTGCCTGTTTTGTGTAGATGTTGGGTCTGCACTATTTCGAGCCTTTGGATGCCAACAAGCACCCTCTGCCCTCGCTTACTCGCAACTTTTTCAATTCAATCACAGACGCCCCCGCCCTTCGGGCAC
>JAFVSY010000038.1 GCA_017503465.1 Tidjanibacter sp.
CGCATTTTTATTCCGGGTATTAAAAAAGATACCCGAGAACAGAAAGGGCAGAAAGGGCAGAAAGGGCAGAAAGGGCAGAAAGGGCAGAAAGGGCAGAAAGGGCAGAACCCCTAAACTCCTTAAACTCCCTACACTCCCTAAATTCCCTAACCTCCCTGGAATTAAAAAGAAGCCACCCAAGACACCAATGGTGTTTGTCCCTTCTTCTATCGGAAATCAATCATCTCGTAGTCGGGAAACCGCTGCTGTGTGGGCGCCTCAAAGTCGTGTGCCGCAGGGGTGTAGGGCTCGATGGACTTGATTGTTATCCAAAGGCCCACGCCTGCCATATCGTAGCCGAGGCGGGTGGGCAAAAGAGTCTTGCGGTCAATCTCCACAACCACCCTCTCAACGCCCTCCAGCACTCCCTCTTTGGGGAGCAACACAATGCGCCAATTGTCCTCGGCAGTGGCTTCGGTGTACTCCACCTCAAAGAGGTCGGCGGCAAAGTCAAACGCCTTTGTGGGGTTGTCGAAAAGGTTGCGACTTTCGGGGAGTGGGGTGTCGAGCGAAATCTCCTTATTGAGCGGATTGACCACCCACACAACCTCCCCGTCGGAGCCCTGTTTAAGTCCGTCTATATCAATCACAAAACGACCTCCATCGGAGACAATCAGGTATCCCACCGAGGCTTGCTCGGCCGTGGGCATTTCAAGGGCGTAATCTATGCGATAGGAGCCCATTGCGGCCAACTTTGCGCTCATTTGTTGCAACACCTCACCACCACTCGGTTGTGCGGTAGCGGTGGCGCAGAGGGAGGCCCAGAGCAGCACTATGGTAAGGAGTCGTTTCATCGTTCTCTCTTTGTGTATCTGTTTGCTATTATTGGGGTTGTGGGTGTCCTACAAGTTGTCGATGTAGATGTCGTTGAGGATGCGCTCCAGCGATGCGGTGTCGGAGATGAGCACTTCACGAGGTTTGCTGCCCTCGCTACGGCCCACAATGCCTGCCTGCTCGAGTTGGTCCATAATGCGACCTGCGCGGTTGTAGCCAATCTTAAACCTGCGCTGAATGAACGAAGTGGAGCCCTGCTGGTTGCCCACCACAAACCTTGCAATTTCCTCAAACATATCGTCCAGGTCGCCCATATCCTCTTTGCCATTGCCGCCATCTTCAACCCCCTCGGGCACATAGTCGGGCAACAAGTAGGCCGACGAGAAGCCCTGCTGTTTGGCCACAAAGCTGGTTATGCGCTCAATCTCGGGGGTGTCGAGGAATGCACACTGCAGACGTGTCTCCACGCCGTTGATTTGGATGAGCATATCGCCATTACCGATAAGTTTTTCGGCACCCGTACCTCCGAGGATAATCTGCGAGTTGATACGGTTAGTAACCTTGAAGGCGATACGTGCGGGGCAGTTGGCACTAATCAGACCCGTGATAACCTTTGCATCGGGCCTCTGGGTGGCGATAATCATATGGATACCGATGGCACGAGCCAACTGTCCGAGGCGCATGATGGGGGTCTCCACCTCCTTGCCTGCGGTCATAATCATATCGGCAAACTCGTCAATCACCACCACAATGTAGGGCAGATAGCGGTGCCCTTTGTTGGGGTTGAGTTTGCGTGCGAGGAATTTTTGGTTGTACTCGCTAATCTTCCTCACCTCGGCCTTTTGGAGCAGGTCGTAGCGTGCCTGCATCTCGTTGCAGAGCGAGTTGAGGGTGTAGACCACCTTCTGCGTGTCGGTCAGAATGGCATCCTCCTCGCTCTCCATCTTGGCCAAGTAGTGCTTTTCGAGCTTGGCGTAGAGCGAGAGTTCCACCTTCTTGGGGTCCACCATCACGAACTTCAACTCGGCGGGGTGCTTCTTGTAGAGCAGCGAGTTGATAATCACGTTGAGGCCCACCGACTTACCCTGACCCGTAGCACCTGCCACCAGAAGGTGGGGCATCTTGGCGAGGTCAATCACAAATGTTTCGTTCTGAATGGTCTTACCGAGCACCACGGGGAGTTCATACTTGCTCTCTTGGAACTTGGCCGAGCGCACCACCGAGTGCATCGACACCGTCCTGCGCGTGCGGTTGGGAATCTCAATACCGATGGTGCCCCTACCAGGCATAGGCACAATCAGACGTTTGCTCAACGCCTTGAGCGATATGGCGATGTCGTCCTCGAGGTTTTTGATACGCGACACCTTCATACCCATTGCGGGCTCAATCTCATAGAGGGTTACGGTGGGGCCAATGGTGGCGGTAATTTTCTTGATGGTGATACCAAACGACTCAAGGGTTTTCTGAATCATATCCTTGTTGTCGTTAATCTCTTCGCCCGAGAACTGCACGCCCTCCTCGCCGTGTTTTTCGAGTATCTCCACCGGCGGACGCTGGTAGCGCGAGAGCTCTTTGGTGGGGTCATAGAGGGTGCCAATCTTGCCGGCCTGCTTCTCCTCGTGTTCGATACGGATGATTTGGATGTCGCCATCCTCGGTTGCTTCCACCACGCCGCCGGTGAGAATTACCGCATCGGCAGCCAACCCCGCAGGGGCTGCCGTGGTGCTTTGCTGGCTGTTGGCGGGCAGACCATCCATTCCTACGGCATTACTCTCAATGACCACAAAGTCATCATCTTCCGTTGTGCTGTCCGGCCTTGTAGGAGTTTGTGGCATCCTTGTGGGCATTTGGTCTTGTCCACTTGGGTATTTCTCAATGACCTCAAAGTCATCGTCCTCATTGGTGGTGTGGAATGGCTCTTCCACATACACCTCTTCTATCTCTCTGTTGGACTCTTCGTGGGTGGCTGGTGTCACAAAGTCATCATCTCCGCCGACAATCTCAAACTCCACCTCGTTGTGCTCCTCCTGTGGCTCTTGGCCTGTGGGCTCGCCCTCGGTGGGGTCGTTACCATTGTTTTCGACCTCCTCGCTGCGGTCGGCCCCGAAGTACTCTTCGTTGCCACTCTCCTCCTCCTCGTCCTCTTTGTGCTTGTGGGCAAGGAGTGATACGGCCCTGCGGGTAACGCTATTGACGGCCCTGATTGTGGAACTGCTGTTGATGTAGACCGCCAGGAGTATCCACGACAGGAATAGCAGCAACGCCAAGCCCATCTTGCCGATGTAACTCTGCAACCACGTCGCCACGTCGATACCCATCTTGCCACCCAGGCCGGAGCCAAACACGCTTCCGTTGGTGCCGAATACGGCTCCGAGAGTTACCGCACCGAGTATCATTATGAGGGTGGTGATGCGCACCGCGCGTTCCATAAAGGTCGCCTTGCCGAGCATTATGCGCACCGAGAGGATGATAACCACGATGGGTACCCCCAGAGCGCACACACCAAACCAATCACCCACCAGCAGGTTGGCAATCTTGTAGCCGATGGAACCACCATTGTTGGCCACCACGCTACCCATCTGGTCGGTGCGCCAAGTGAAATAGTAGGATATTATGGATACCAGCACAAACAACGACAGAAAGAGCAGTGTGAAACACACCACCCATCGCTGGTTGTCGTTTGGTTGCCACCTCTTTTTGCTCTTTGCAGGGGTGGCTTTGGTCTTGCTCTTTGCCATATTTTTTTGTCTAAAGTCTAAAGTCCAACGTCTAACGTCTAATGTTGAGGTAGCCTTTGGCTGAAAATCGGCACCTCTCTCTTCCTTACTCCTCTTCGGCCAACTGCATTGCCTTGTCGGTGATGCGGGCAAGATAGCCGTCATCGGCAAAGGTGATAAATCGGTACTCGGCCTTGTGCCCCTTGGAGGCCCTGATGTTGTGGTGGTCTAGCAACCATTCGGCACGCCTTGCCACCGCCGGAGCGGGGTTGATGACCTCCACCTTGCGCCCGCCAATCACGCGCTCGATGTGCTTGGCGAGGAAGGGATAGTGGGTGCAGCCGAGCACAATTTTGTCGGCTCCCTCGGCAAGTAGTGGCTCCACAGCCTTGCGCACAAGCGGCAGGGCAATCTCTTCGCTGGAGTCGTTGCCATCCTCCACACACTCCACAAAGCCTTCGCCCACGGAGGTGAGAATTCTCACCTTGTCGTCATACTTGGCGCAGGTGTTGCGGAAGAGGTCGCCTTGGAGCGACGAGCGTGTGGCGAGTATGCCTATGGTGCCACTCTCGGAGGTGAGTGCTGCGGGCTTCACTGCGGGCTCCATACCCACGAAGGGAATCTCCGCATAGCGACTGCGCAAACTCTCTATGGCCACGGCTGTTGCTGTGTTGCAGGCCATCACCACCAACTTCACGTTGTGGCGCATCAGCTCCTCAATGGCCCTATGCACATACTCAATGACCTCCTCGGTGGGCTTGTTGCCGTAGGGACAGTTCTTGCCATCGGCGAGGTATACGAGCGACTCGTGCGGCAGGGCTTTGCGCAGCTCCTTCCACACGCTCAAACCTCCCATTCCGGAGTCAAACACACCAATAGGTCTATTGTTCATAATTGTTTGTAATCTGCCAGCCGTTAGTCAAAATATTTACTAATTACTCTTTACTCTTTTTCAGAAGGTATTTAAGTCGCCCCACAACCACTCCCGGGCTCACGTTATCGCAGTTCACCACCACGCTGGCCTTGCCGTAATAGGGTTCCCTTTCGGTGAGCAACTCCTCGATGTAGGCGAGCAACTCCTCGGGTCCCTTGCCCACAATCTTGGGCCTCACGGCTCGTGCGTGGAGCAGTCGCTGTTGGAGTGCTCGGGGTGTCATTTTGAGGTAGACAGCCTTGCCGTGGCGGAGCAGGACATCCATATTGTCCCCAAAGCAGGGAGCGCCACCTCCTGTGGCCACTACCACTCGTTCCATCTGGGCCACCTCCTCAAGTGCTTTGCGTTCCCACTCTCGGAAGGCTTCTTCGCCTTGTGAGGCAAATATCTCCGGTATGGTCATTCCGGCCAGGTCGCACACCCTTTGGTCGAGGTCCACGAAGTTGTAGCCTCCCGCTGCGGCGAGCCTGCGTCCGATGGTGCTCTTCCCGCACCCCATAAACCCTACCAAATAGATGTTGCTCATTGTCTTTGTTGCTTATTGGCGAGCGCCTCTCGTGGCCGACTGCTGCGTTACGCTTGCCGCCCGACATCCTCATTTACGCTCGGTAAACTGCGGTGTCGGTCGTCTTCGCAAGCCTTGCATTCGCCTCACGATAGTGCGCTCTTGACCTTTGTGGCTTATCACTTGTTGGCGAGCGCATCTCGTGGCCGACTGCTGCGTTACGCTACGCAACTATCCTCTCTAAATAATTTTGAATTTTGGCAAATGCGAGTAAGCGAGCGCAAAGGCTGCTTGCAGACTCTGCCGAGCGGGAGCATTTTAGACAAAACAACGTTTTGTCAATTTTGCATTTAGAACAGGTCCAGTTGCGTTATCTGTGGCTCCTTGCTTTCGGACTCCTCCTCTGCGGGGATGATTATCTCCAACTCCACAGGAGTCGATGGTACCACAACTTCCTGCACACGCTCAACCTCTTCGCCCTCGCTGTCGAGCACCACAACCTCCTGCACGATGGGCTCCGCAGGTGCAACCTCCTCCATCTCAACCGCAGGCTCCTCGGCGGGCTCCTCCACCTCGGCGGGCTCCTCCTCGGGCACAATCAGGTCAATGGTGGGAGTGGGCTGCTCCTCCTGCTCGGCGGCGGGTTGTTCGGTTGGCTCTTCGCTCTCCTCATCGGGGGTGGGGGCAAAGTGCTGGGGCACAAATCTCACCTTCTCAATCTCAAAGGTGCTGATGCGTTTACCCTTGGCCTTGTAGCCCTTCACGCCGATAAACTCCACAGCGTCAATGAGGTCGCTCGGTTTGGTGGAGTGTACGCCACCATAGATAACCTCCAGCGCGGGCCTAATCTCGTCGCTGATGCAGAGCGAGTGGCTCTTGGGGTTCTCCTCGTCCACAAACGAGAGGAGTTTGTCGGTGGACTCGGCCATAAACCTCTTGAGGTAGTATTTCTTCACCGTATCATCCCAGTAGGCAACGGTGTAGACCTTCGAGGAGTCATATTTCTCCACCCTCACGGTGTCTTCGGGGAAGTGGTGGCCCACATCGTAGCCGGTGGTGTAGAATTGGTCTTTGGCGGTGAACACGATAATCTTGTCATCGCCCTCAAACTCGCCCAGCAACCTGCCGTGGTCGCTGTCGTTGAGCCTCTGTACATCCTCGTCGTACCAAATCTGCTGACCTGCCAGGGTGGAAGCACCCTTCGACTTGAGCAGTATCTTGTGGATGGGGTAGCGCGAGAAGATGTTACCCTGCGAGGCGCGGCCCTTGATTGCCAGCGTGCTGAAGTCGAGGTCCACAATGGCCCTCTTGAGTTTGGCCCTCTGGCGGAAGATAACCTTCAGCACCTCGGCCTCGCCATTGGGGTTCACACTCATATAGAGGATGCGGCTCTTGGGGTTACCCTTGGTGATGTTGTACTCCTTGTCCCTTGTGATGGCACTAATGGCACAGCGTTTCATCATATTGGGGCCCTTGTCGCCGTCGCGGTAGAGCACGTTGTAGATGGTCCTCTCGTCGCCTCTGCGGAACACGCCTATATAGGTAATGCCCGGAGCGAAGAAGGCCTTGTCGCTCACCTTGGTGATGATGTACCTACCGTCCTCGGCAAAGACAATCACATCGTCCAAGTCGGAGCAGTCGCACACATACTCGTTTTGCCTCATAGTGTTGCCAATACCGAAGAAGCCACCCTCCCTATCCACATAGAGTTTGGAGTTGGCCACAGCCACTTTGGCCTGTGCGATGGTGTCGAACTCCCTGATTTCGGTCTTGCGCTCGCGGCCCTTGCCATATTTTTCCTTGATGCGCTCAAAGTAGGCAATGGCATACTCGGTGAGGTGTGCCAAGTCGTGCTTAACCTGCTTGGTCTCCTTCTCGATGGCCTTAATCTGGTTGTCGGCCTTCTCGGAGTCGAAGCGGGTGATGCGGATAAATTTGAGTTCGGTAAGCCTCACCACATCCTCCCTTGTAACCTCCTGTCGCAGGAGTTTCTTGAAGGGCTCCAGTGCGCTATCCACAGCCTCGTAGGCCTCCTCCCTCGACTTGCACTTCTCAAGTACCTGGTATATCTTGTTCTCAATAAAAATTTTCTCTAACGATGCGGCGTGCCACTCGTCGGCAAGCTCATCAAGCCTGATTTGCAACTCCTGACCGAGCAGCCGTTTGGTGTGCTCGGCATTGTGTCGGAGGATTTGGCTCACGCCGAGGAAGCAGGGCTTGTCGTCCCTGATGACACACGAGTTGGGCGAAATGGAGTTCTCGCAAGCGGTGAAGGCATAGAGGGCGTCAATGGTCTTGTCCACGCTCTCGCCTGCTGCCACGGTAACAATCAGCTCCACGGTGGCTGCCGTGTTGTCATCCACGCTCTTAATCTTAATCTTGCCATTCTCGCTGGCCTTCACGATGGACTCCTTCACGCTCTCGCTGGTGGTACCAAAGGGAATCTCGGTGATGGCGATGGTGCGCTTGTCAATCTTGTTGATGCGAGCCCTGATTTTTACGGCACCGCCCCTCAGACCGTCGTTGTAGCGGCTCACATCCACCAGACCTCCGGTGGGGAAGTCGGGGTAGAGCACAAAATCCTCGCCCTTGAGGTGGGCCACACAAGCGTCCAGCAACTCGTTGAAGTTGTGGGGCAAAATCTTCGAGGCCAAGCCCACAGCAATACCCTCCACACCCTGTGCCAGCAGCAAGGGGAACTTCACGGGCAGGCTCACGGGCTCGTTGTTGCGACCATCATAGGAGAGCATCCACTCGGTAATCTTGGGGTTGAACACCACATCCAGGGCGAACTTCGAGAGCCTTGCCTCAATGTAACGCGGAGCGGCCGCACCATCACCGGTGAGGATGTTACCCCAGTTACCTTGGCAATCCACCAACAGGTTTTTCTGTCCCAACTGCACCAACGCATCGCCAATGGATGCATCGCCGTGGGGGTGGAACTGCATAGTGTGGCCAATGATGTTGGCAACCTTGGTGTAGGCCCCATCGTCCATCCTCTTCATAGAGTGGAGTATGCGCCTCTGCACGGGCTTGAGTCCGTCGTCGATGTAGGGCACCGCACGCTCCAAAATCACATAGGAGGCGTAGTCCAAGAACCACTCCCTGTATAGGCCCGTGAGTTTGGTGCGCGACTTGCCGCCCTCGCCCATAAGTTTGGCATACTTGTCGGAGAGGCGGCGTGCATTGACCTCTTTGGCTGCGGGCACCTCCTCGGTGGCCTCGGCACCCTCCGCTACTTCGGCTCCCTGCTCGGCGGGCTCCACTATCTCGGCACCCTCCGATGTTTCTACCGCAGCGGCCGGCTGCACACCCATCTCCTCGTTGTGTTGCAAAGTTTCTTCTGTCATATATCTTTTTGTCTATTATCAATTCAGTTCGTCCACGTAGTCGGCCTCGATGCGCAGGTTGTCCACAATGAAACCCTGCCTCTCGGGGGTGTTCTTACCCATATAGAACTCCAACATTGCGTGGATGGGCTCCTCCTGCGAAATCTTCACAGGCTCAAGCCTCATATTCGGGCCGATGAACTCCTTGAACTCGTCCGAAGAAATCTCACCCAAACCTTTGAATCGGGTAATCTCCGGCTTGGCGAGTTTGGCCATAGCCCTCTGCTTCTCCTCCTCGTTGTAGCAGTAGATGGTCTCCTTTTTGTTGCGCACCCTGAACAGAGGTGTCTGCAACACAAAGAGGTGGTTTTGCCTGATGACCTCGGGGAAGAACTGCAAGAAGAAGGTCATCATCAGCAGCCTAATGTGCATACCGTCCACATCGGCATCGGTTGCGATGATAATCTTGTTGTACCTCAGGTCGTCGATGCTCTCCTCAATGTTGAGGGCGGCCTGCAGGAGGTTGAACTCCTCGTTCTTGTAGACAAAGGTTTTGTTCTCCCCATAGCAGTTCAGTGGCTTACCCCTGAGCGAGAACACCGCCTGTGTCTGCACATCCCTCGATGCGGTAATCGAACCACTCGCCGAAAGACCCTCAGTAATGAAAATCATAGACTCCTCCTTGCGGGGGTTCTTCACGTCGGAGTAGTGAATCTTGCAATCCCTCAGTTTGCGGTTGTTGAGGCTCACCTTTTTGGCAATCTCACGGGCCTTCTTCTGCACGGTGCTGATGGCCTTACGCTCCTTCTCGTTGTCGGCAATTTTTTTGTTCATCGCCTGTGCCGTCTCGGAGTGCATATGCAGGTAGTCATCAAGTTCCTGCTTCACAAAGTCGCCGATGAACTGGCGCACCGAGAGCTGACCGGGGCCCATATTCTTTGAGGAGAGTTTGATTTTGGTCTGGCTCTCAAACTCGGGCTCCTCCACACTCACACTGATGGCGGCAATGATACTGCCCCTCACATCGGCAGGGTCGTAGTCCTTCTTGAAGAACTCCTTGATGGTCTTTGCCACCGCCTCTTTGAAGGCCGCTTGGTGGGTACCGCCTTGGGTGGTGTGCTGCGAGTTCACAAACGAGAAGTAGGTCTCTCCATAGCCCGTGCCGTGGGTGAAGGCAATCTCAATGTCCTTACCTTTGAGGTGGATGGGCTGATAGAGCGGCTCCTCGCCCAAGTTCTCGCCCAGCAGGTCCAACAGACCGTGCTTCGACTCGTAGCGTTTGCCATTGAGGCGGAAGGCGAGGCCGGTGTTGAGGTAGGTGTAGTTCTTCACCCTCTGCTCCACATACTCCTCGTTGTAGTCGTAGATGCCAAAGACCTCCTCGTCCACAAGGTAGCGCACCGTGGTGCCATTCTTCTCGCTCACGCCCTCTTCCCAGCGGTCGCCGGCAGCAAGGCCCTGCTTGAATACTACCGTGCGGGCTTTGCCATCCCTCACACTTCTTGCCTCAAAGTGGGCCGAGAGCATATTCACAGCCTTCAAACCGACACCATTCAGACCCACAGTCTTCTTGTAGCCGGCACCCTCATACTTGCCACTCGTGTTAATCACTCCCACACAGGCGTCAAGTATCTCCAGAGGAATACCCCTACCGTGGTCCTTGATGGTTACCCACTTGTCCTCAATGGTTATCTCAATGAGGTTGCCGAAGCCCATAGTAAACTCGTCTACTGAGTTGTCCACAACCTCCTTGATGAGGGTGTAGATACCATCATCGGGCTGTGTGCCATCGCCGAGTTTACCAATCCACATACCGGGGCGCAGACGCATCTGGTCCCTTGTGGAGAGTGTCTTGATGTCCTTTTCGGTGTACTGTACCGTTGTTGTATTTTTTTCGCTTGTCATTATTTTTTGTCTAACGTCTAACGTCTAACGTCTGGTGTGGTTCGGCAGATGCGCCTTACACGGTAGTGTCAAACGTCAAATGTGGTTGTTCCTATTTTTGGTTCTTCATTTTCTCAAACTCCTCCGAGGTGAGTGCTTGCACGTGCTTGGCAAGGTCCCTTGCGGTGGCAAACTCCTTCACCTTGTCGGCCTCAATCGGGGGCATAATGCGCAGGTGCAGGGTGCGGGTGGCGGCCCCCCTCTTTGAGAGCAACCCACGGGTGCCCACAATGGCGCAGGGTACAATGCCCACTCCGTTGGTCTGGGCCAACTTGAAGGCTCCATCCTTGAAGAGGTGGACCTTGTTGTCTTTGCTGCGGGTACCCTCGGGGAAGATAACCACGCTGGTACCCCTTTGCAGGTGCTCTGTGCCCTCCTCCATCACGCAGGTTGCTGCACTTGCTGTACCACGGCGGATGACAATGTCGTCCCTCAGCCCGAGTATCCACCCTATGGCGGGAATCTTCCTCACCTCAATCTTCGACACAAACTTGAATCCTCGCCTGCGGGGCAGGAAGAACATCAGCGGAATGTCGAAGAAGGATTGGTGGTTGGCCGTAATCACATAGACACCCTCTTTGGGCAGGTTCTCTTTGCCCTCAACCTTAACTCTCCACATTGGGCAGGCCCAATAGACCATACGTGCCACGGGGTAGGAGAGTTGCAGGGTGAGCCTGCGCTCCTTGTTGGTGCAGAGGTCGATGAGCGTGGTCAGACACATCACCACAACGGAGAGTGTCGCCCACACCACAATGAAGAGCAGAAAAATTATCGTTACAAGTATTCTCATTTTCTTTAAGCTGTTAGCCATTAGCCGTTCGCCATTAGCCGTTCGCCATTAGCTGTTTTTTTCTTAATCCGTTAGCCGTTAGCTGTTATTTGTTGTTTTTATTCTTTCCCTCCCCAAACTCCCTAAACTCCCTAAACTCTCAAAGTCCTCTGGGGTTGCAGGGCATTTTGCGCCAAACTATATTTTAACCTGCAATTTTACGAACTTTTTTCGGTTTTACCTATTTTTAATAGGGAAAGTTATTAACAATTACCAACTCCCAACTTTTTGTGTATATTTGTCCTCCGATTAACCATCTAAAGTAGACTATGAAAGCATTTGTTTTCCCCGGACAAGGGGCGCAATTCAGCGGTATGGGTAAGGAGCTCTACGAGAGCAGCCCGGCTGCACGAAAGTTGTTTGATAAGGCCGACGAGATACTCGGTTTTGAGATAAGCAAAATTATGTTTGAGGGCTCCGATGAGGAGCTGCGCCAGACCAAAGTTACACAACCCGCAGTGTTCCTCCACTCGGTGGCCGCCGCGGTGGCTCTCGGTGAGGAGTTCAGGCCCGATATGGTGGCCGGACACTCGCTCGGCGAGTTGAGCGCACTTGTGGCCGCAGGGGTGCTTGACTTTGAGGCCGGCCTGCGATTGGTCTATGCACGTGCGCTGGCTATGCAGAAGGCGTGCGAGGCTGTTCCCTCCACTATGGCGGCCGTGTTGGGCCTGCCCGATGAGGCTGTGGAGAGTGTTTGCGAGGGCATTGAGGGAGTGGTTGCAGCCAACTACAACTGCCCCGGTCAGGTGGTCATCTCGGGTACACGTGAGGCAGTGCAGGAGGCCTGTGTGAAGGCCAAGGAGGCGGGTGCCAAGAGGGCACTTCCGCTGGCCGTTGGTGGCGGTTTCCACTCGCCCTGTATGGCCTCCGCCAAGGAGGAGTTGCAGAGGGCCATCGAGCAGACCGAATTCAGTGCTCCCTGCTGCCCTGTCTACCAAAACGTAGACGCCCGCCCGCACACCTCGCCCGAGGAGATTAAGACCAACCTCATAGCCCAGTTGACCTCGCCCGTGAGGTGGACCCAGAGCGTGCTCGCAATGGTGGCCGACGGGGCCGAGGAGTTTGTGGAGTTGGGCCCTGGAAGGGTGCTCACCGGACTGGTCGCAAAGATTGTGGTAAAGTAACAAATCATAACCCGAATAAGAATATGAAAACCAGGACGTTAGTTTTAGCAACAGCAGCACTTGCGCTTATGACGATTTCGTGTAAAAATGAGGCCGTGGTGGTGGCCGAAAACCCACTCCTTGCGGAGTGGAACACCCCCTTCGGAGTGCCCCCATTTGACCAGATTGAGGTGGACCACTATGCGCCCGCTTTCAAGGCAGCAATGGCCATCCACGAGGAGGAGATTGAGGCCATTGTGAACAACCCCGAAGAGCCCACCTTTGAGAACACCATTTTGGCCCTTGACAATGCCGGCGAACTGCTCGGCAAGGTGGCCAACACCTTCTTCCTTGTGGCCTCGGCCGACACCAATGAGCAGATGCAGAAGGTGGAGGCAAAGGTGAGCCCTCTGATGTCGGCCCACTCCGACAAAATTATGATGAACGATGCCCTCTTCCAGCGCGTGAAAAAGGTCTATGAGGGCCGCCACAAAGCGGGCCTTGACGAGTTGCAGTTGCGCCTCACGGAGCAGACCTACAAGGACTTTGTGCGCTCGGGTGCCAACCTCTCCGAGGAGCAGAAAGAGGAACTTGCAAAAATCAATTCCGAGCTCTCGTTGGCCACGGTGGAGTTTGCTCGTAACTTGTTGGCTGCCAGCGCAGAGTTTGAAATGGTGCTCGACAAGGAGGAAGAACTTGAGGGGCTCCCGATGTCGGTGCGCAATGCCGCCAAAGAGGCTGCCGAGGAGGCCGGACACAAGGGTAAGTACCTCTTCAATCTGAGCAAGCCGAGTATGCTCCCGTTCCTCACCTATGCCAAGAATAGGGAACTGCGCCAGAGGCTCTATGAGGGCTACCTGAACAAGTGTAACCTCGATGATAAGAACGACAACAAGGAGGTCATCAATACCATAATTAACTTGCGCACGCGTAAGGCAAACCTGCTCGGCTTCCCCTCCCACGCCCACTTCGTGTTGGACAACGTGATGGCCAAAACCCCCGAGAATGTCTACGCCCTCCTGGACGAGATTTGGGAGCCTGCGCTCAACACCGCAAAGGAGGAGTTGGAGGAGATGAAGGAGCTCGCTCGTCGCGACTTCAACCCCGATGAATTTGCTTCGTGGGATTGGTGGTACTACGCCGAGAAGGTGCGCAAACAGCGCTACAACCTCGATGAGCAGGCCCTGCGTCCCTACTTCTCGTTGGAGAACGTAAGGCTCGGTATCTTTGGACTTTGCAACCGCCTCTATGGCATCACCTTCAGCCCCGTGAAGGTGCCCGTCTACAACAAGGAGTGTACCGCCTATCAGGTGTTGGAGGCCGATGGCTCCACCCTCGGTGTGGTAATCTTCGACTTCTTCCCCCGTCCGGGCAAGTCGTTTGGTGCTTGGTGTGGTAGCTATGTGGATATGGCCATCAAGTACGGCAAGAGGGTGAACCCCGTGGTTACGGTTGTGTGCAACTTCACACGCCCCTCGGGTAGCACTCCCGCACTGCTGACCATCGACGAGACCGAGACCTTCTTCCACGAGTTTGGCCACGCACTCCACTCGCTCTTTGCACAGGTGCCCTACAAGGGCCTGCTTGGTGTGGAGCGCGACTTTGTGGAACTCCCCAGCCAGATTATGGAGAATTGGGCCACCGAACCCGAGGTACTCAAAACCTATGCTGTTCACTATCAGACAGGTGCGGTTATTCCCAACCACCTCGTCAAGAGGCTCCAAAAGAGCGACAAATTCAATCAGGGCTTCATCACCACCGAGTTGTTGGCAGCCTCGCTGAGCGATATGGACATCCACACTCGCACCACCACAGAGCCTCTGGACGTGAACGCCTTTGAGCGTGAGGTGCTCAACGAGAGGCGCGGACTGATTGAGGAGATTGCTCCCCGCTACCGCTACCCCTACTTCTCGCACATCTTCGACGGCGGCTACTCGGCAGGCTACTACAGCTACACTTGGGCCGAGGTGCTCGACAAGGATGCCTATCAGGCCTTTGTGGAGACGGGCAACCTCTTTGACCGCAAGACGGCCCAGCGCTTCCGCAAGTTGCTCGAATCGGGTGGCACAAAGGACGGTATGACTCTCTACAAGGAGTTCCGTGGTGCCGAGCCGAGCCGTGTACCTCTGATGGTCGCACGAGGTTTCGTAGAACAATAATTTTCAATTTTCAATTTTCCATTTTCAATTATATTTGTATCTTTGCGGTCCGAATAAAGAATTGAAAATCAATAATACAAACAAATAGAGATTATGAATATCATTAAAGAGGCTCGCAAAGACCAAACTGCGATTATCAAAATCACCGTTGCCGAGGCTGACTACACCGCCGAGGTAGACAAAAAACTCCGTGAATACAAACGCAAAGCCAACATCCCCGGCTTCCGCCCCGGTATGGTGCCTATGGGTATCATCAACAAAATGTACCGCAAGGGCGTGGTGGCAGAGGTTGCCTACAAGATGGCTTCCGATAGCTGCTTTGAGTACATCGAGAAAGAGGGTATCGACTATATGGGCGACGTGCTTCCCAGCGACGAGCAGGGCGCATTCGACTTCGACAACAACACCGAGCACGAGTTCATCTTCGAGGTGGGCTTGGCTCCCAAGGTGGAACTCGAACTGACCGAGAAGGACAAAGTTACCCGCTACAAAATCAAAGTAGATGAGGAGATGCGCAGTGGCTACCGTGGCCAATTCCTCCGCACCTATGGCCGCTTGGTGGACGTAGACGTTGTGGAGAATGACGAGGCTGTGATGTGTACCCTCGACAATGGCGACATCAAGAGTGAGGATGCCTATGTGGGCCTCATCAGTATGAGCGAGGAGGAGCGTAAGCCCTTCATTGGCAAGAAGGTGGGCGACCAGATGATTGTCAATGTGAACGAGCTCTACAAGAGCGCACAGCAGAGGGCTTCGGTGTTGGGCGTGAAGGAGAACGAGCTCGCCGACATCAAACCCGAGTTCAACCTCACCATCACCAAGATTCGCAAATATGCCGACCCCGAGATGAACGAGGAGTTCTTCAAGATGGCTTTCCCCGAGGGTAACGTAACCACCGAGGAGCAGTTTGAGAAGTTCATCGACGAGAAGATTGCTGCCGAGCTCAAGAAGGAGAGCGACTACGTATTCTCGCAGACCTTGCGTGAGTACCTCGTGGAGAAGGCCAACCTCACCCTGCCCGAGGGCTTCCTGAAACGCTGGTTGCTCGCAATCAACGAGGGTAAGTTCACAATGGAGGAGATTGAGAAAGACTTTGCACCCTTTGCCGAGATGATGAAGTGGAGTGCCGTGCAGAAGCACTTCGCCAAGACTCTGGGCGTTGAGGTTAAGCAGGAGGATATGTTGGCCGAGGCCAAGGCTTATGCTGCTGCCCAGTTTGCCCAGTATGGTATGATGAACGTGGCCGAGGAGATGTTGTCGAACTACGTACAGCAGATTCTCTCCAACAAGGAGGAGGCCAACAAGCTCATCGAGAAGGTTTACGAGCAGAAGGTCATCGAGGCTGTTACTCCTTTGGTAAAAGTTTCCAACAAGAGTGTTACTATTGCCGAGCTGAACAAAATCCTCGCTAAAAAGCAGAAATAGTCGGTGATTTTGTCGTTGCACTGCGATAAGCGGGCTCCTCATTTGCGTTAGCAAACTGCGGGCCCGCTTTCTTGTGCGCCTAAAAATCCCTCGACTCTTTTGCTTTTTAGAGGGTGAGGGGCTTGGGGAGGATGGGCGTTGTGATGGTGTTCCATCTACACAAGACAGCCTGCGGCTGCGCCTTCTTCGCAAGCCTTGAAATTCCTCTCTTATTTTGCTTCTTTTTTTTTGGGGGGGGCACGCAGGACCTACCCTCTACTACTCACGGGTATCTTTTTTAATACCCGTGCCGAATTCTCCATTTTCCATTTTCAATTTTCCATTTTCAATTCCCTTTTGCCCTCGGCTACTTCCTTTTTGCATAATAGCGCAAAAATTTGTACCTTTGGGAGATGAAACCCTGCGCTTGGTGCGAGGTTTGCTATTTGAAAGAGTACAAAACACACATATAACGTATGAAAAACGAATTCCAGAAATTTGCCCTCTCGCAGGGTATCTCTTCGCTCGACCTGCACAGGTATCAGTCGCTGACCGATGCCTACGTGTCGCCCACGGTTATTGAGGAGCGCAAGTTGAATATGGCCCAGATGGATGTCTTTTCGAGGTTGATGATGGACCGCATCATCTTCCTTGGGGCTCCCATAGACGATGATGTTGCCAACATCATCGAGGCGCAACTGCTCTTCCTTGAGACCACCGACCCCGAGAGGGACATCCAAATCTACATCAACAGCCCCGGAGGTAGCGTGTCGGCCGGCCTCGGTATCTACGACACAATGCAACTCGTGGCTCCCGATGTGGCGACCATCTGCACCGGTATGGCTGCAAGTATGGGTGCCGTGTTGCTCACGGCGGGTGCGAAGGGTAAACGCTCGGCTCTGCCCCACAGCAGGGTGATGATACACCAGCCCTTGGGTGGTGTGCAGGGACAAGCCTCCGACATCGAAATCACCGCAAGGGAGATTCTCAAATACAAGCAGGAACTTTATGAGATTTTGGCTCACCACTCCGGTCAGCCCTTTGAGCGCATCGAGGCCGATGCCGACAGGGACTATTGGATGAGGGCTGCCGAGGCCAAGGAGTATGGACTCATTGACGAGGTGATTGTAAGCCGCAAGATTAGGTAGAACTGCGAGAAAATCAAACGATAGGATATGGCAAAAGGAGATAACAATAACGGACACAAGCGTGGCGGCTACGATTGCTGCTCTTTCTGCGGTCGCAGTGCCTCGGAGGTGGGTATGCTCTTTTCGGGTATGAATGGGGCGACCATCTGCGACGAGTGCGTGGAGAGGGGCTACGATGTGTTGCAGGAGCAGCAGGAGGCCAAGAAGAAAAAGTCGGCCAAGAATGCACCCACCCTGCGTAGGGAGGATGTACCCAAGCCGACCGAGATTAAGGAGTTTCTGGACCGCTATGTGATTGGTCAGGATGCTGCCAAAAAGACACTCGCGGTGGCGGTCTACAACCACTACAAACGTATCCTCTCAAAGGGTGTAGACAAGGTGGTGAACGATGAGGTGGAGATTGAGAAGTCCAACATCATTATGGTGGGCGAAACGGGTACGGGTAAGACCCTGCTGGCCCGCACCATTGCCCGCCTGCTGAAGGTCCCCTTTGCGATTGTGGATGCCACGGTGCTTACCGAGGCGGGCTATGTGGGCGAGGATGTGGAGAGTATTCTCTCACGCTTGTTGCAGGTGGCCGACTACAACGTGGAGCAGGCCGAGAGGGGCATTGTTTTCATCGACGAGGTGGACAAGATTGCCCGCAAGAGCGACAATCCCTCTATCACTCGCGACGTGAGCGGTGAGGGTGTACAGCAGGCCCTGCTGAAGATTTTGGAGGGCACGGTGGTCAATGTGCCGCCTCAGGGTGGCCGCAAACACCCCGACCAGAAGTTTGTGCAGGTTAATACCAACAATATCCTCTTTGTGTGCGGTGGTGCTTTTGATGGCATCGACAAGAAGATTGCCCAAAGGCTCAACACAAGGGTTGTGGGCTTCAATCAGGGGGCTGCGCTCCACGTGGACCGCAAGAACCTGATGCAGTACATCACTCCGCAGGACCTCCGCTCGTTTGGACTCATCCCCGAGTTGGTGGGCCGTATGCCTGTGCTGACCTACCTCCAGCCGCTTGACAAGGAGGCGTTGCGCCAAATACTCACCGAGCCCAAGAACTCCATCATCAAACAGTATGAGAGGCTCCTCGAGTTGGACGGCGTGAAGATTGTCTTTGAGGATGATGTGTTGGACTACATTGTGAGCAAGGCACAGGAGTTCCGCCTTGGTGCGAGGGGCTTGAGGAGCATTTGCGAGGCCATTATGACCGATGCGATGTTTGAACTCCCCACCACAGGAGTGAGCGAATTCCGCATCACGCTGCCCTACGCCAAGGAGCGAATGGAGAGGGCAAAGGCTCTGCGATAAAGTAAGCAGTGTGGTAGATAATCCACACCTGCAAAACAACAACAGCGAAGGAGTAAACAAGTTCTTACTCCTTCGCTGTTGTTATTTACGATGTACTAATATTGATATGAAACCACGGCACGCACACACTCGTTCATATAGTCGAGCGATTTGCCGACAGTGCCGTTGCTCATATCGAATGTACGTCCATACACGTTACTGCCTTCTCCATAGTATGTGTTCTGCCAATTACGGAAGGTCTCTCTGGTGGAAACCAAATAGGCGGTGTTGCTGGGTTCATACACCCGAAAACAGACACCCTCGCCTCCGCTATAGGTTAAAATGTCACCAACTACCGGCCGTCCTCCCTACCAAGTGATGAAATCTGCGTAGGAGCTCCAATATTCAGCCTCTTTATAGGCAGTGTAGGATGCTTCCGGAACGTAGAACTTGTGTGTCGTGGCGATGTTCTCAAAAACTCTGCTGTCTTTGAGTGTTGGGGGTGTGGTGGGGAGAAGGTATACCTCGGAAAGTTGCCTACACTCTGCAAAGGCAAACTCCCCGATGTGGGTAACATTCTTCGGAATGGTGATGCTTCTGAGGGAGGAACAACCATAGAATGCTCTGTAGGGGATGTCGGTGAGGCACTCCGGAAGTTCAACGTTTGTGAGATTTGTGCAACCATAGAAGACGCTTTGGCCAATAGCGGTCAGGCTCTTGGGGAATGTTATACCCGTGAGGGTGGTCTTACCGTGGAAGCAACTATTGTATAAGCGGGTGATGGGTTTGTTGAATCCCACACGTCCCACCCCGTTGTAGACTTGAAAACTATGGCTGATTATGTAATTTGCGTCGACTTTCGATGGGTCCACGTATATTTGTTGGCTGGCGGTGTAGTCGATGTAGAAGTCCTCGGGCAGACTAACGGTTGTAGATGAGGGAAAGGCGTAGCTGCCGATGTAGGTAACACTCTCCGGAATGGTGATTTCCGAGAGTTTGCCGCACCCCTCAAATGCGTATTCTTCTATTTTCTCAACGCCGTTGGCAATGGAAACCTTACTTAACTCGAGGCAACCCATAAAAGCGTGGTCTTCAACAACTGCGACACCACTTGGAATGGAGGCCTCGGTGATGGAGGTGTTTTGGAATGCCATTTGGCCAATGACTGTCAGTCCTTTGGGGAAGTTCACCTTCGTGAGATTGAAGTTGTTGTAGAAAGCTTGTCCTGTTATCTCCTTGACGCTCTCCGGCAGAACTACCTCGGTGATTTGGTCGCTACGCAACCACACTTTTGTGGGCCTTCTATTTAGCACAATCCGTCCCGTGTTATTCTTGTAGGTGTGGCTCAATACATAGTCTGCACCGAAACTTTCGGGGTACACTTCACTAATCTTATCGCCGTTGGAGGTGGTGCGATATGTAATGCAGAACTCCTCGGGGATGTCGTAGCGAATATTTTCCGGGAAAGCGTTTTCTCCGATGTAAACAAGACTTTCGGGCAGCGAGAGTGTGGAAAGTGCACTGCAAGCCTTGAATGCCTCATTACCAATCGAAAGCAGGCCATTCCCCAACTCCACCGAGGTCAGTCCATAGCAGCCGAGGAATGCCAACTCGTCAATCTCGGTAACGCTGTTGGGGAGCGTTAGTTCAGTGAGCATATAGCAGTTTTGAAACGCACACCTGCCAATGGATGAGAGTGTAGAGGGTAGGGATATGTCAAGTAGTTGTGTGCAGTTTTTGAAAGCATAGTCGGGCAGGGTGGTGATGTTGCCATCAAAGGTGATGCAACCAATGCCGTTTTGATAGGTATTCCCGGTAATGTTACTACCGAAGCCTTGGGTTGCGGGGAGCTGAATGGCGGCACCACTCTTTGAAGTATAGTAAATCTGGTTGTCGTTGCACGTTATGTTGTCCAACGAACCTACCACAATGTTGCTATCGGGGTTGCTGCAGGCCACAACGACGAGTGCTGCAACGAGAGATGCGGCAATGCGAATGGAAGTCTTCATTTGTCTGTAAAATTAGGTGATTACAACGTGTTTATCCCCTGCTATTAGAATCGGTAGCCTACTGCTATGCCCCACGAGATGAAGCGCACGTCGTCGGCGATACGGGTGTAGTCGAGGGAGCGGAACTGGTTGTGGTAACGCAGGTCGATGGTCCACTCCTTCCAGTCCACACCAATCTCTGCTACGTGGCCCCAGGGGTCCCTATCGAGCATATCGGCCACGGCGTTCTGGTAGGCGTTGTCGGTATCCTTGAAGGGGAGGTTGGCGGTGGTGAAGATGTTGCCCGTCCACGTTGGGCCCCAACCACCACGCAGGTAGAGCCCGTTGGAGAACTTGTAGCCACCACCCACAATCAGCGGGAAGTTGAAGCAACCTGCCAAAGCGTTGGAGTTCTGACCGATGTACCAATCCATTGCCCACACGGCATCCAACTGTGCATAGAGCACCACGCCTGACTTCTTGATGGGTAACATACCACGCAGGTAGCCACCGAGTTGCACGCCTGCATTCACTCCATTGAGCAGGGAGTTAATCTCTGCGGTGTTGGTAAGTGCGTGCTGCGAGGGGCTCGAAAGGCCGATGCGCGGGCCACACACGAAGTATTGCTGACGTATCTCTTTTGCGCTCTTACCACTTTGTGCCTCGGCCGAGCAAAGGGCGGCCAGGATGAATAGTGCCGATATGATAATCTTTTTCATATAAGTGTGTTGTCGTCTTTGCGTTGCTTGTTTTTCTCTAACGATTCTCTCTTCTTCCTCTTTTTGTGTGCCGCCACCGCCAACTACTGCTCCACAATTTCGGAGAGAGTCCACTGTGCAAACGGGGTGGGGGAGCCGGAGGCCTCGCTACGGCTTTGGGTCTGCACCTCATAGTCGGTGGAGGAGTGAGTCATCTTGGTGGAGCGGTCCATACCATCCCACGTGCCCACTGCGGATGTTACTTTGCCACTTGCGGCATCGAAGTTCCAAATGTCCCAACCGCACTCGCCCGTAATCTCCACGAGGAAGCCCGAAGCGTTCTCCTCAATCTTGTCGGTCTTTATCACGATGGGGCCCTTGCCCGAGGTACCGCTACCGTAGAACTTGAGCACCTGCTTGATAACCTTGTTCTCTGCCGAGTAGGCCCAGAGGGTGTCGTTCTCAAAGGCGCTTATGCGATTTTCGGCCTCCTCGTCTTTGCTGAACCACTGGAGGTGGTCGTAGTCGGTGCCGTCAAAGGTGAGGGTCTGCTCCTTGGGGTCAAAGGTGCCCACGAGTCGGGGGCGGGAGAGCCCAAACCAACCGGTGGCCACATACTCATACTTGTCGGTCTTGTAGAGTCGCAAGTAGAAGGAGTCTGCATCGGGTTTGATTGCATCGGCCAAGGGGGTGTAGTCGGTCTTGTAGTAGCCGGTCTTGATGAGCGGAGCCTTCTCGTCATCCACGATGGTTACGGTTGTGGTCTTGCTGCTACCGATAGTGGAGCCACTGACTGCCGTGATGGTGAATTTGATGCGGATGGTCTCGCTCTGCAAGAAATCGTTGGGTTTGCTCTTGAAGAAGACTTTTTTGTTGTACTCGGAGTAGGTAACCTTCACGCCCGAAATTTCAAAGGTCTTGTTGTCGATGTTGCGCACGGTGTACTCGGGCTGGTCTTCGTCAATCTCAAACTCCACGATGTCGGCCCAACCGAACTCTGCTCCGGTGTTGCTCTTGCCCTCAATAACCTCGCCACGCAGGGTTACCTCCACGGGCCACTGGTAGGGGCTTTCCATTTGGTAGACAGCCACATAGCAACCATCGTAGCCTTCGGTGTAACTGTATGTCGAGTAGGCAAACGACACATCGGGTGTTTCGGGACCTTCGGCGCAGGCGGTCATTGTGAGTGCTGCGAGGAGGGCAATTATGAGCGACTTAAAGTGTTTCATCGGTGTGGTGTATGGTGTTTTGTTGTGTGTGCGCCATCCCATAGGGATGGCCATATATCCCACAAAGGTAACGTAATTTTTGAAAATTTAGTGCAGTGCGGCGAATTTTGTTGTTTTTGTGGGGAAGAGAGGGTGTTGAGATACAAAACAAAAAGGGTTGGTATTGCTACCAACCCTTCGTGACTCCGACAGGACTCAAACCTGTAACCTTTTGATCCGTAGTCAAATGCTCTATTCAATTAAGCTACGGAGCCGAATTGCGAGTGCAAATATACGAACTTTTTTCTTCTCTGCAAGTCTTTTTGTGATTTTTTTTGTTTTTGGTTCTTTTGCACACCCCCACGGTAGCCAAAGGTGTGGCGGTTGGTCGCAACTAATGGTGTCGTGGTCGTGTGGTTGTTGGGTGCAACTAATGGTGCCCGCAGTCGTGGTGGTCGCACGCTTGGCCGTTGTCGAACACAAAGCCCCGCAGGTAGGTCTGCACAAGCACCTCCACGTTGCCCGCACAGCCCCTCACAACCCTGATGCCGTTGCGCTCCAGCACATTCTTGGCACCTTGGCCCATATTACCTGCCAGCATAACTTCCACGCCCATCTCGGCCAACACCGAGGCGATGCCGCTCTTGCACCCACAACCCTGTGGCGAGGGGAGCGTTTCGGAGCCGACAATGGCTCCATCCTCAATGGCAAAAATGGTGTAGTGGTCGCAATGGCCAAAGTGGTCATCCACTCTTCCTTCTCTTGTTGGTACAGCGATTTTCATAGTTATAAGCATTCAGCATTCAGCGTTCAGCATTCAGCGTTCAGCTGTCAGCACTCAGCGTTCAGCGTTTAGTTTGTCCCCCTCTAAGTTAGAGGGGGTGCCCGAAGGGCGGGGGCGTCTGTTATTATCAGTTATCAGCGTTCAGCTGTCGGCTATCCCATACGGTTTTTGTAGTCCTCATATCCGAAGCGGCGCACAACCTCCACCTGCCCGTCCTCGTGGGCAATGGCAATGGCGGGGTGCGACACTCCGTTGAACATCGTGGTCTTGACCATCGTGTAGTGAATCATATCCTCAAACACCAGTCGGTCGCCCACCTGCGGAGCCTTGTCAAAGGCCCAATGGCCAACCCAGTCGCCGGCCAAGCAACTGTTCCCACCGATGCGCCACCTCTCTTCGCCCTCCTGTGGGTCGTGGGCACCCACCACTGCGGGCTTGTAGGGCATCTCCAAGCAGTCGGGCATATGGCACGCAAAAGAGACGTTCATCACAGCGGTTTTCTCGCCACCGCCCTCCACGATGTCCTCCACGGTGGCCACAAGCGTACCCGTGCGCCAAGTGAAGGCACTCCCCGGCTCAAGGATTATGCGCAGGTTGGGGTGGCGTTGTTTGAACTCCTTGAGGGTGCCGATGAGCAGGTCCACATTGTAGCCCTTGCGGGTCATCAGGTGCCCACCGCCCATATTGAGCCACTTGATGCGGTCGAGCAGGTGCCCGAACTTGGCCTCCACCACCTCAAGGGTAGCCACGAGGTCCTCGGCATCGCTCTCGCAGAGCGAGTGGAAGTGCAAGCCCTCAATGCCCTCGGGTAGCCCATTGGGGAGAGTGGCGAGTGTCTCGGCCCTCACACCGAGTCGGCTTGTGGGCGATGCGGGGTTGTAGATGTCGGTCTCCACGGTGGAGTACTCGTGGTTGATGCGCAGACCACACGAAATGCCCCGCAGCATTGCCTGTGGGGCAAAGCGGTTCCACTGACCGAGGGAGTTAAAGGTTATGTAGTCGCTGTAACCCATAATCTCCTCCCACTCCACCTCGGAGTAGACGGGTGCGTAGGTGTGCGCCCTCTGGCCATATTCCTCGTAGACGAGCCTTGCCTCGGCGAGCGAACTTGCCGTGGCACCATCGGAGTGCTGTCGCAGGGTGGGGAAAATGCTCCACATTGCGCACGCCTTGAGGGCCACGATAATCTCCACCTCGGCCTCGCGCCTCACGCGGTCAATCACGGCCATATTTTTCATCAACTCCGCCTCTTCCAACACATAGCAAGGCGACGGAACGGTGTTGTAGTAATTCAAAATTCAAAATGCAAAATTCAAAATTAAGAGTTGAAAATCAATTCTCAATTCTCAACTCTCAATTCTCGATTATTAAAGTTCCAAGTCCACATCGTGCAACTCAACCCAAGGCAGGCCCTGAGGTCCGAGCTCGGCCAAGAATGGATCGGGGTCGAACTCCTCTACGTTGTGCACACCGGGCTTCACCCAGAGGCCCTTGGCAAACATTGCAGCACCGAGTGCGGCGGGCGCACCTGTGGTGTAGCTCACGGCCTGTGTGCCGGTC
>JAFVSY010000039.1 GCA_017503465.1 Tidjanibacter sp.
TCATCTTCATCATCATCATCATCGTTTAGAAGTGGGCTGTTTAGAGATTAGATTTTTCAAAAATAGGGCCCGAGATGACCTCTCCATTAACCGAGAAGTGGACACCCTTGGGGTCGGTACCACCAATCAGGCGAGTCTGCTCATAGCCCCAGAACTCGGTGTTGTTGGTGCTGGGAGAGCTGGCCGTAACGGCCTGCGGGAATTTCTTGCGAATGAGCCTACCCTCCACACCGAGGTCGCCGTCGGGGGTGGTTACACACACGTTGAGGTTTGTGCCATCGTCCACCACGGTGCAGGGAGCGTCAATAACAGTTTGACGCAATGCGGCAAACTCTTCGTCGGTGTCGATGCCGCTATCGGCCCTCCACCACATAGCCACCGTGCCGCGCTGCCACTTGGTGGGGGTACCTGCGGAGAGGTCGGTGGTGATGCGCATTGCATTGCCATAGGTGGAGAATACCTGCGTACCATCGGTGTCGATGCAGAGTTTGGGCACTGCAGTGGTACCTTGTACGTTTTGGGTGTAGAGATAGCGGAGCGACACCACCACATCCTCCACACGAATGAAGAAGGTGTAGTTCTCAGCTGCGGGGAGCACCTTGGTACCAAGGCTCAGCCAATCCTCATAGCGAGTGTTGCCCATCCACACCTCGTCAATGTAGTTGGAGGGGAGCAGCACGTGCGACTGCAACACCTTGGTGTCGTTGCGCTCGCTACCATCGCCCGACATTACCACAACGAACTCGTTGTCCCTCTGAGCCCTGCCGAGTGCATACTTTTGCAGGTGGCGTGCCACGCCGGCACTACCGATTTTGGCTTTGCCGTAGGGGTCCTGACGGCCATCGAGGTAGTGTACCACGTTGATGATACTCTTGCGCTTGTCGCTGGTCAGGAAGATGGTCATCGTCTTTTCGTTGGCATTACCCGTGTAGGGACGGCCCGTGGAGCTGATGTTGAACTTCTTGTCGTAGTAGCCAATGGCGTTCATATCCTCATCCTCGCCCCACTTGTAGCACACCGTGCGGGGATAGGTGTCGTTGATTGTGCGAGCCTGCTCGGTGGGCTCCCAGATGGCCAAGGTGTTGAAGAAATAGGTACCCCAACCTTTGATGAGGCCACCCATAATGTTGTCAATCTTACCACCGCTGGCACCCTTGTAGTAGCAGCGCGACTGCACACCGCCGAGGGTCATTGCGGGGGTGAAATAGTTGGCGAACATCATAGCCGAGAGATACTCCAAAGCGAGGTTAGCCTCGTGGTGAATCTCCTCGTTCTTCACATATTTGGCAATGTAACCCAAACACTCGGCCTGTACACCGGTGTAGGTGGGGCTGTTGTGCTCGTGGATACCATTAGCCTTGGTGTAGGCCCACCAAGTGCGGAACATCTTGTAGCCCTCCTCGGCCAGTGCTGCGGGCTCCATCTTCTTGCTCTTACCCCAAGTGCGGTCGGCGGGCAGATTCTCGCCGAGAGCAATCAGGTTCCAAGTTTTCATCAGATAGATGTTGCTGTAGGTAACTGCAATGTCGGTGTAGTCCACACAGGCATATACGGCATAGTCGAGGAACTCGTCCAAGAGGGCTTTGTTTTCCTCGTTGAGAGTGTCCCAATAGAGCATCTTCAGCAACGAAGCCAGCTGGAGCGAGAACTGCACATTGTTGCGGTCGGTGTAGGTGCCTGCCACATAGCGTGAGTTTTGCCCATAGTAGGGGTCGCCTTCGGTGCGCACTTGCGTGTTTGCGAGGTTGGTCAGGCCCACCTTAATATACTTTTGGTCCCATCCGAGGTCGCTTGCCTCAAGCAGAAACTGGAGTATGTTCCAAGTGTCCAATCCTGCCTCGTTGGCTTTGACCGTAGCCCAAAGGTTGTCCAGATATGGGTTGATACTCATACCCGGCTCATCCTTCTCGGCAGGGAGTACAAATCGGTCCTCCTGACAACTCGACAAGGGGAGTGTGAAGACCAAACAAAATAGTATGCTTAAAAGTTTTTTCATATTGCTCTGTCTGTAATACTTTTCTCTTTCTTGTGTCTATTACCCACTGTGGGAGTGTTAGTTCTCCCAGCCGGGAGCCTGCACGATGGAGGGGTTTTGGTCTATTTCGATTTGTGGCACTGCATACCTCCAATTTCGGGGTGTGAAGGCACGTGTACCTGCTTTTGATTGTATGGGGCTACCCTGATAGCCGATGATGGTGTGGTTCATACTCTCGTAGTCATACGAGGGGTCGTGTGCATACCACCTCTGGTGGTCGGCAAAGAGGAAACCTTCGCCCGCGAGTTCATAGACACGCTCGTTGCGGATGAGCTGACGCACAGCCTCCTGACCGCCACGCTTCACGGCGGGCATACCCACCCTTGCTCTGATTTGGTCAAGTTGTGCATAGACCTTGTTGCTGGGGCCGGTAGACTCGTTGAGAGCCTCGGCGTAGAGCAACATCACATCGGCCCAACGGATGAGAGGTACATCGGTGGGGGAGTGGCGGCGAATGACTGTTTCGTTGCCGGTGTTGCAGAACTTACGCCACATATAGTGGTCGTTGAAACCGTTGTCGGCCCTCAGGCAGGGGTAGGGTGTGGTGTTGGTGTCGTAACTGATGCGAAACTGATAGGTTACGTTGTCCTTGCCCACAAACAGTGCCCACGGGCGGATGATGGTCGCCTCCAGGCGAGGGTCGCGCTTGGCGAAGAGGTCGTTTACGGCCTTTTCGCTACCCCACGAGAAGCCGGGATAGGCATTCCACGAGAAGGTCGAACCATCCTTGTTGAGGTATGCATCGGCCAGATAGATGGTGGGAATGGAGGTGTTGGTGCCGGAGCAGTTTGCCGAGCGGTTGTTGTAGAGGATGTCGATGTAGCTACCCGAACCATAGGTGTCGAGGCTGCTGATTACAAAGACATACTCGCTGTTGTTCTCGCCTGCAAGGGTAAACATCTCTGCATAGTCATCGTGCAGAACATAGGGCTCATCGGCGTTTTCGTTGTCCTCCATCATCTGCTCAAAGACCTCCACGGCTTTATCATATTGGTCGGCATAGAGGTAGACCTTGCCCAACATTGCAAGTGCTGCGGCGCGATTGGCACGTCCCTTTTCGCTGGAACGCCAAGGCAGGTGCTCGGCGGCCCACGAGAGGTCGTCAATCATCAGTGCACGCACATCTGCGGGGGTTGAACGCCCTTTGAAAGCGTTGTCATACTCCGGCATTTTGTCGTAGAGAGGAATGCCGATGTCGTCGGTTTTGTGTCCGCTGTAGAAGGTGAGCAGGTCGAAGTAGTAGAACGCCCTCAGGAAGCGAACTTCGGCCAAGTAGGTATCCCTCACCTTCTCGTTCATCTCCACGTTGGGGATGTTGGCGATTGCGAGGTTGGCATACTGAACGCCAAGGTAGTCGGCCTGCCATTTGGTTGAAAAGACTGCATAACCGGTGGTGGCGGTGTTGTAGCAGAAGTAACGCTGTCCCAACTCGTCAAAACCGGAGGCCATAAGGAAGGCATACTGGGTGTAGGCGTCAGTCAGGGCGTTGCGCGAGTAGCTACCCTTCTTGGTCATTGCGCTGTAGGTGGCCGTAACGCCGAGGTCTACGTGTTCCTCGGTTTTCCACATACCGTTGGAGCCAATGCCATCCACGGGGTAGGTATCCAGAAAGTCGGAGCAAGCAAAGCACGCGGCAGCGATGCCCGACAACAGAATAAGTTTCTTAATAGTTTTCATATCGTTTTTTCTCCTTTCTCTATCTATCTTATAGGTTTAGAATGTCATACTCACGCCAACCATAAAGCGTTTCATATTGGGATAGTTGCTTGTGCTGCCGGTCTCCGGGTCGAGGCCCTCGAAGGCAGTCAGCGTAAAGAGGTTTTCGCCTGTGAGATAGAGTCGTGCGCGGGATACCAATGGTTTGAGCCACTTTTCGGGCAGGGTGTAACCAATGGTAAGGTTGCGCAACTTCAGGTAGGAGCCGTCCTGCAACCAGTAGTCGTTGGAGACGGTGTTGCGTCCGCCATCATCGGTGGTGAGTGCGGGGATTGTGCTGTCCTGATTGGTAACGCTCCACGCATCAAGGAATTTGGTGTTGATGGCCGAGCCGTTGCGGATTACGTTGGTGTACCAAGTGCCGTTGAGGTACTGCTTCACACCTGCCACTCCGCTGAAGAGGGTGGAGAAGTCGAAGCCTTTCCACTCAAAGGCCAAGTTCAGACCAAAGAAGTGTTTGGGTGTGGAGGTGCCTTTGATTACTCGGTCATCGTCGTTGATGATTTTATAGCCCTTCTCGCCGGGTTGCTGTTGGTCTTTGTAGATGAAGTCGCCGGGGTGGGGAGTGGAGGGGTAGAATACATACCCATCGGCCAACATACGGTCGATTTTCTCCTGTGTGGCGATGCACTCAACCTCCCTCACATAGTAGCTCCAAATGCTGTAGCCTTCGAGCAAAATCTTTTGGCCCGAGTAGGCAGCCACATCGCCTTGGTATTTGAGCACCTTGTTGGTGATGTAGGAGTAGTTGCCCGAGATAGAGTAGCGCAGGTCGCCGATTTTGTCGCTCCAAGCGGCCTCCACCTCCACACCTCGGTTGCGCACAGCACCCACGTTACGCACGGGGGCTGTCATATCGCCCAACACATAGGGGATGGTGGTACGTACCAAGATGTCGTTGGTCTGCTTGTCGAAGAGGTCCACCGACACATTCAGACGGTTGTGGGCGAGTCCGAAATCCACACCGAGGTTGGCCATAGTGGTGGTTTCCCACTTGAGGTCGGTGTTCACGATTGCGGAGATACCCGCACCGGTTACGGCGGTGTCGCCAAAGACATATTGCTTGCGCTGATAGAGCAGCTGGGTTGCATAGTCGCCCACGGCGTTGTTACCCAACTGGCCCCACGAGGCCCTCACTTTGAGGTTGTCCACCCACTCGGCATTCTCCATAAAACTCTCCTCCGAGAGCCTCCACGCTGCCGAGAACGAGGGGAAGTAGCCCCAACGGTTGCCTTTGGCAAACCTTGAGGAGCCATCGGCACGCATATTGGCCTCCAAGATGTAGCGACCCTTGTAGTCGTAGTTTACCCTTCCGAAGAACGACATCACAGCGTTGTCGGTGGAGGTACCTGTGATTTTGGAGGGGGTTGTGGCGGCGTTGAGCACGGGGGTGTCGGAACTCAACACGTCAAGTGCCTGAATGTAACTATTGTGTGAGTAGTTGTACTCTTGGTTGTAGCCTGCCGTCATCGAGAGGTTGTGTGTGTCGTTGTCGGGCAGGATGTCCCACTGGAGGTAGCTCTCGCCAATGAGCGAGTGGTTGCGAGCATAGGTCTCCGAGAGTTGGTGGGAGGTGGTACCGATTTGTACGAGGATGGCGTCGTTTTTGAAATCCCAGTAGTTGATGTCGGTGTAGTTCATTTGCAACGTGTGGGAATAGCCGCCTGCCACTGCAAAGTTGGAAATGAGTTTCAGCGAGGGGGCGAACTCAATCTCGAAGCCCAACTTGCCATTTGCTTTTGTGGTGTTGGTTGTCTTGTCGTAGGATGCGAGTGCGGCGAAGATGTTGCCTGCCTGCACATTACCACCCGGAGCCCACTCACCACCGAAGCGACCGTCGGGGTGCACGGGCAGCGTACCGGGTGAAGAGTTACCCAGCGAGGACATCGTGGTCGAAACGTCAATACCCGTTTGTACTCCGTGAAAACCGTTCATAATCAGACTCACCTTGAGCCAATCGGTAACTTTGGAGGATATGTTTGCACGGAGGCTGTAACGGTCGTAGTTGGTCTTTTGGATTGTACCGTTGTTGCCGAGGTAGCCGATGGAAAGCAGGTAGTTGGTAGCCTGATTGCCACCCGAAGCCTGCACGTTGTGCTCCTGAATGGTTGCCGGCTTGAAGGTTACATCAAACCAGTCGGTATTGGGGTAGATGATTGGGTCGGTTTTGGAGTTCTCGGCCCACTCCTTGATGATGGAGGTGGTAAACGGAGCCACGTTACCTGCGTTGAGCGAGGCGGCGTTGATGGTCTGCATATAGGTAACGTAGTCGCTCACCACGTCAATGGGTACTGCCACCTTCTGCACGCCTGCTCGGCCGTTGTAGCTGACTTTCGACTTGCCGCTTTGGCCGCTTTTGGTGGTAATCAGAATGACACCATTTGCAGCCCTCGAACCATATATGGCCGATGAGGCGGCGTCTTTGAGGATAGACATTGTGGCCACATCGTTGGTGTTCACATCGTCCATAGTGCCGATGATACCGTCAATCACCACCAACGGTGCGGAGTTGTTGAGCGTGCCGACACCACGAATGGTTACGGCTGCTGCATCGGCTCCGGGCTCGCCTGAGGATTGGGTGGCCAGCACACCGGCCGACACGCCCTGCAAACCCGCCGAGAGATTGGTGAGGGCTCGTTTCTCACCTGCCTCCTCAAAGTTCACGGAGGCTACCGAGCCGGAGAGGTTGGCCTTCTTTTGGGTGCCATAGGCGACCACAACCACCTCGTCCATAACGCTGGTCGATTCCTTCAACACGACGTTAATCTCGGTGCGATTGCCCACTTGGAGTGATTGGTCCTCGCAACCGAGGTAGGAGAATGTAACAATGTCGTTGGTGCTCTTGACGTTTAGCGTGTAGGAGCCGTCAATGTTGGTGGTGGTACCGATGGTGGTGCCCTCCACAAAGACACTTGCACCAATGATGGGGTTGCCGCTCGAGTCGGTAACTACACCCTTGATTGTAAGTTGGTTAGAGGTTTTGCTGGGGGCGATTTTCTTCGTTCCTGCTGCCCTTTTCGACAAGGTTACCTGCTTGTCGGCCGAGATTGAGTAGTCAATCCCCAAACCCTCAAAAAGGCTGTCGAGGATTTGGGAGATGCTCTGACCACTTGCTTCAACGCTCACGAGCTTGTCCATATTGGGCAGTTCGCTGCTGTAGAAGAAACTGTATCCACTCTGCTTCTCCACCTCCACCAAAGCCTCTTTCAAGGTTGTTCTGCTCACTCTCACCGAGAGTTGTGCCGAGGCCGAGGCCGCAAAGCATACAACTGCCACTGCGAGAGCAAACAGACGTGTGGTAAATTTGCTGTTCATAGAAAAAAGTTGTTATGTGTCTTGTTAGTTTTGTTTTGAAAATACGATGTTGTTACCCTGCAAGCGGTAGGTTACGGGCGAAGACTCCACAATCAAAGAGAGGATGTTGTGCAGGTCGTTGTTACGCACCAAACCGTGATATTTGTAGGAGGTTATCTGCTCGTTGTCAAACTCAATCTCCACGTCATACATTCTCTCCAGCAGGAGAGCCACCTGCACAAGCGTTTCGCCCTTGAAAACGACCTCATTGCGCAACCAAGGCACTGCGTGCTCGGCATTTTCCACGGGTGTCATCTTCAGGGTGCGGTTGTTGCGGTCGAAGGTGGAGTTGGTGTTTGGCGATAGGATGAGGGCTTGCTCTTCGGTGGCGGTTTTGATTTTGCCCTCCACGAGAGTGGCCACAATGTTGCTCTCGTCATCGTAGGCTCTCACGTTGAACTTGGTGCCCAAGGCGGTAATTTCCACCTCGTTGGTCCTTACGATGAATGGGATTTTCTCATTGCGTGCAACCTCAAAATAGGCCTCGCCGCTGAGGGTGAGGGTGCGCTCCTTGGAGTTGAAGGAGGAGGTGTAGGTGAGTTGGCTTTCCGAGTTGAGCCTCACACGACTTCCATCGGGCAACACCACGGAGGACTGCTCGCCCCTGTCGGCCACCACCACAAAGGTCTGCTCCATAATGTTGTTTTGAGCCACCTTGTAGCCCACCAATGCGGCCACAAGCAGCAGACACACTGCCGCTGCCACGCTCCACAGGGTGAGCATAGTGCGGCGTGAGTCGTGCCTCTTGAAATCCTCAAGGGCCGACACGCGGCTCATAATGTCGTTGTGCATACGCTGGCGTTGCTCATCGGCCAAGGGGGTGTGTTCGGCCTCCCAGTGTGAGCGACTGTAGGCGTCAAAAATTTGTGCACCCTCCTTGCCGGAGAGCGCATCAAGGGCTTGGTTCTCCTCCTGTGTGGAGTGTCCCTCGTATAGTTTGTCGAGCATCTCGAAATATTCCTGCATTTTGTCCATAACAAATATAAATACCCACGAGAAGGAGTTTTCCTTACACGTGGGTAATTTTTTTTGTTTCTATTTGAGGAAGATTTCCCTTTTTCGCAAAGGGACACCCGCCACAGAGGGGGCGCGCTACAGATAGGGTGCGAGTTTGCGACGCATTGCGGCCGTAACCCTTCCGAGTTGTGTTTCCACGGTCTTGACCGATATGCCGAGTGCTTGTGCAATTTCGGCGTTGGTCATATTCTGCTCGCTGCTCAGGAGGTAGATTTTACGCCTTACTTCGGGCAGCGTGGCCACCACCTTCTGCATCTCCTGTCGCAACATACTCACGTTCACATCGCAGAGGGTGTAGTTGATTGCTCCCTCGGCCGAGCGGGCCACAAAGTCGGCATAGCGTGTGGCGGAGAGTCGGCGGCGTGTTTCGTTGTAGGTTGCATTGCGAGCCACCACATAGAGGTAGGCGGCAAAATTGTCCTCGGGGCGGAGTCGTGCGTGGTGCTCCCAGACCTTCATAAAACAATACTGCGTGATGTCCTCGGCAGTGGTTTGATTGTGTGTCATTGAGAGTACATACCCATAGACCCTATCGACATATTTCTGATAGAGTGCCGAAAAGGCTTGCTTGCTTCCTCCGATAAGTTGGAGTATGAGTATGTAGTCCTCGGTCATAGGAGTTAGGTTGGTAGTTGCCACAAAGTTAAACCTATTTTCCGAATAAATTGCATCCGAGTGTAAGGAAAAATCCATTTTGTGGGTATATTTGTATGTCTGATGCGACAACTTTATAAATATATATAAGTATGGGAATAATGAAGAACTCGATGGTAAAACACACACTTTTGGCAGCATTTGCCCTGCTTGCGACCCTTTCGGCCACGGCAAAAATAACTCTGCACCCCATCTTTGGGGACAATATGGTGCTCCAGCGCGAGAGTCAGGTGCGCATTTGGGGCGAGGCCGATGCCGACTCGGTGGTTGTGCTGAAGGCTTCGTGGGAGAGTGAGGGCACTCTCCACACTGCCACCGCCGACCACACGGGCCGTTGGTCGATGATGGTACCCACTCCGCAAGCGGGAGGCCCCTATGAGTTTAGCGTGGCGTGTGGTGCGGAGCAAAGGAGTGTCAAAAATGTGCTCATTGGCGAGGTATGGCTCTGCTCCGGCCAGTCCAATATGGAGATGCCCATCAAGGGCTTCAACAACCAGATGGTGGAACGCTCGGCCGAGACCATAATGGGTGCCAAGGAGCGTGTGCCCATCAGGATGTGTACACTCAAACACTTCACAGCCAAGAGCCCCCAATATGCCTGTCGCACAAATGGTTGGCTGACCAACACTCCGGAGTCGGTGGCCTCCACAAGTGCCACTGCCTACTTCTTCGCCAAACACCTTCAGGAGGTGCTTGAGGTGCCCGTGGGAGTGATTATCTCCGCTTGGGGTGGTACTATGGTGGAGTCGTGGATGTCGCGCCAAAGGTTGGAGGCTTTTGAGGGGGTAGACCTCTCACACCTCGACAATGGAGTCAAGGAGGAGCGCCCACAAGACAAACCCGCAATGATTTACAACGGTATGATTGCTCCGCTGGAGCCTTTCACCCTGAAGGGTGTGCTGTGGTATCAGGGCGAGTCCAATCGCCACAACCCCGAGCAGTACCGCTGGCTGATGAAGAGTTTTGCCGAGCAACTGCGCGAGGGGTGGGGTGTGGCCGACCTGCCTTTCTTCTATGTGCAGATTTCTCCCTACAAATACGATGGCCCCGATATGTTCTCCGGTGCCCTCATTCGTGAGGCCCAGATGCACAACCTCAAGGATATTCCCGGGAGCGGTATGGTTGTAACGATGGACATTGGCGATGCTTGGTGCATCCACCCCGCAAAGAAGAGCGAGGTGGGCCAAAGGCTCGCTTGGTTGGCTCTTACCGACACCTATGGCAAGAGGCATATCTACTCCCACTCGCCTGTCTACGAGTCGGTGCGCTTTAGCGGTGGCAAGGCCTACGTTACTTTCGATGTGGAAGGCCTCTGCTTGGGCCCCTACGGACACAATGTTGAGGGCTTTGAGATTGAGGGCGAGGATAGGGTCTTCTACCCCGCAAAGGCATCCACCCAGAGGGCCAAAAACAGCGTGATGGTACACTCGCCCGAGGTGCCCAATCCGGTGGCTGTGCGCTACTGCTTCAGAAACGTGGCCGAGGCTACGGTGTTCAACAACTTTGGGCTTCCGGTGTCGCCCTTCCGCACCGATGATTGGCCCATAGCACCGCTGGCTAAATAGTTGAAAATTAGAAATAAAACAAGTATAAAAATGAAGAAACTTTTTTTGCTTTTGGTCGCTTGTTTGGCACCCATCCTGATTGCACAGGCGGACAATGTTGAGGCCGCCAAGGCTCTGGCCGAGAGGGTTGTACCCTCGGTGGCCGACCGCTTTGAGTGGCGAGAGTTGCCCGCAAAGGGTGGCGACCGCTTCCGCCTCTATTCCGTTGGGGACAAGATTGTCATTGAGGGTAACAACGCAGGCTCAATGGCCGTGGGACTCAACCACTACCTGAAATACTACTGCCTCACGGAGGTGTCGTGGTTTGCCCACGATAGGGTGGTGGTGCCCCAACAGCTCCCCGCTGTGGAGGGCGTGGTGGAGGCCAAGGCGCGTGTGAAAGAACGCTTTTTCCTCAACTACTGCACCTATGGCTACACAATGCCGTGGTGGGGTTGGAAGGATTGGGAGAGGCTCATCGACTGGATGGCCCTCAATGGCGTTAATTTGCCACTTGCTATCACCGGCCAAGAGAGCATTTGGTATAAGGTGTGGAGCAAAATGGGGCTCTCCGATGAGCAAATCAGAGCCTATTTCACAGGCCCCGCCTTTCTGCCGTGGCACCGTATGATTAACATAGACCGCTGGCAGGGCCCGTTGCCTATGTCGTGGCTCAACGGACAGGAGGAGTTGCAGAAGAAGATTGTGGCACGAGAGAGGGAACTCGGTATGCGCCCCGTGCTGCCGGCCTTTGCGGGCCACGTGCCCTCCGACTTGAAGGAGGTGCTACCCGAAGCGAAGATTACCACGCTGAAGAACTGGTCGCGCTTCCCCAGCGAGTATGCCTGCTCCTACCTTGACCCTATGGACCCCGCCTTTGCGAAGATACAAAGGCTCTTCCTTGAGGAGCAACGTAAGGCCTATGGTACCGACCACATCTACGGTGTAGACCCCTTCAACGAGGTTGTGCCCCCATCGTGGGAGCCGGACTATCTGGCAAGGGTGAGCAAGCAGACCTATGGCTCCATTAGGGCTGTGGACAAAAAGGCCACTTGGTTGCAGATGGGCTGGCTCTTCTACCACAAACGCCGCCAATGGACCGATGAACGTATTGAGGCCTACCTCGGTGGTGCTCCACAGGGTAAACAACTCATTCTCGACTACTACTGCGAGCGTTACGAGGCGTGGCCCATCACGCAGAGCTTCTTTGGCACACCTTTCTTGTGGTGCTACTTGGGCAACTTCGGTGGCAATTCCACCCTCAATGCGCCCCTGAAGGCGGTTAATACCAATCTGGAGCGAGCCCTTGCCGAGGGTGGCGACAATTTGGTTGGCATTGGCTCAACCCTTGAGGGCTTTGACCTCACCCCGTTTGCCTTTGAGTATGCCTTGGAGAAGGCGTGGGACACCCCTCTGCATAAGGATGTGGATGCTTGGACGGAGAAGATGGCCGACCAGCGCATCGGAAAAGTAGACGAGCAGGGCCGCAAGGCGTGGAGGTTGCTGATGGACGGGCTCTTCTGTTCGCCCACCTACGGCGCCGCCAACTACATCGAGCCCACCCGCCCGCAGCCTATGCTGATGATACGCCCCAATCTGCCCGAAAAGTATCCGTGGAGGGAGAGTATCTTGGAGGATAAACGTGTGCTTGTGGAGGCATTGGAGTGCCTGATGTCGGTTGAGTCCGACACCCCCGCCCACCGCTTCGATGTGGTGAACTTCACGCGCGAGTTGATGAGTATCGACTTTACCATTGCCTACCACTGCTACCACGAGGCTGTGGCCAAACGTGACCTCACGGCGATGAACAACTGGGAAAAATATATGACCACCCTGCTCTACGACCTTGACGAACTGCTCGCCACCAACACCACCTTCCTTGTGGGCAAGTGGATTGAGGACGCTCGCGCTATTGGCGTAGACGAGGCCGAAAAGGATTACTATGAACGCAACGCGCGCTGCCTTATCACCTCTTGGGGCGATGAGGGTGCCTACCTTACCGACTACGCAAGGCGTATGTGGGCAGGCCTTGTGGGCACCTACTATGCCGAGCGTTGGAACCTCTATTTTGCCGCAGTCAAGAGTGCCCTGCTGACCGATGGGGAGTTCACCAAAACCCACTACGACAACTTCCGCAAGGTGGTCATCAGGTTTGAGGGCGAGTGGTGGAAGAACTCCGTTGGCGATTTCTCGGCCGAGCCTGTGGGCGATGAGATTGAGGTGGCCGGCAGAATGTTTGCCAAATACCGCAAGTAGATTTTTAGAGGGGCTGTCAGTGGGCACTATCAGGGGCTCATTTACAGCCGCCACACACTTTGTAGTTGGTCCCGAGAAGGTGCATAAACCGCTTGGGACCAACTCATTTTGTGTGCCCTTTTTTGAGTTCCGAAAAAATGTAATATATTTGTAGGCTGAACTAATTGTGTTTTCAAAGATAAACCAAAACGATATGAAACATCTGAAATTTATGCTTGCAGTGCTCCTCTCGCTGATGACCTTCGGGCTCTCGGCACAGAGCACCCGCACCACTTGGACCACCACCGCAACCGACCTCGGAGAGGGGCTCTATGAGATTAAGGTAACCGCCTCCATCCCAGAGGATTTGCACATCTACGCTCTCGGAGAGTTGGGTGGCTACAACCCCACCACCATCACCGTGCAGCCCACCAAGAAGGTGGAGGTTGTGGGCGAGGTAACTCCCTCCAAGGAACCTCACACCTACTACGATGAGGTGTTCAAAATGAATATGGGCGACTACTCGGGCGAGGTTACCTTCACCCAGCAGGTGCGCTCTCGCAAGGCCGACCGTGAGGTCAAGGTGCTCATTGAGTGGCAGGAGTGTACCGACCAGACTTGCCAGATGGGCGAGGAGGAGCAGAGTGTTGTGCTCAGCGGCTCGGTTGCAGGCAAGGGCAAGAAGAACGAGGCTACCGTGGCTCCTGCCGAAGAGAGTGGGGCTCCTGCTGCTACGGGTGGCAACTTTTGGAGCATCATAATCGAGGCCATCATTTGGGGCTTTGCAGCACTGCTCACCCCTTGTGTGTTCCCAATGGTGCCTATGACCGTGTCGTTCTTTATGAAGGGCTCGGAGAACAAACGTGTGGCCAAGTTTAGGGCTGCTATGTATGGCGTGTTCATCGTGGCACTCTACACCCTGCCTATTGCGGCTCTCATACTGATTACAAAAGTTGTGGGTGGCGATGCAGTCACGGCCGACATCTTCAACTGGTTGGCAACCCATTGGCTCCCCAATATCATCTTCTTTGCAGTGTTTATGGTCTTTGCAGCCTCCTTCTTTGGCGCATTTGAGATTGTACTGCCCTCGAAGTTGGTCAATAAGAGCGACGAGAATGTGGACAAGAAGAAGGGCCTCGGAGGCGTATTCTTCCTTGCGCTCACCCTTGTGTTGGTTAGCTTCTCCTGCACCGGTCCCATCGTGGGTAGTGTGCTGATTAAGGCCACCCAGGGCGAGGTTCTCACCCCCATCTTTGCAATGCTGGCCTTCTCGATGGCCTTTGCTCTTCCCTTTGTGCTGTGCGCACTCTTCCCGGGCTTGCTCAACAAGATGCCCAAGAGTGGCGGTTGGCTCAACTCGGTGAAGGTGGTGCTGGGCTTCGTGGAGGTTGCGTTGGGCTTCAAATTCCTCTCCACCGCCGACCAGGTGTACCACTGGGGCCTGCTGGATAGGGAGGTCTACTTGGCCATTTGGATTGTGGTGTTCACAATGCTGGGCTTCTACCTGCTGGGCAAACTCCGCTTCAAACACGACTCGGAGGTTAAGTACATCAGCACCTTCCGCCTTGCACTGGCCATTGGAGTATTCACCTTTGTGGTCTATATGATTCCCGGTATGTGGGGTGCGCCTCTGAAGGCACTCTCCGGCTACCTGCCCCCGATGCAGACACAAGACTTTGTGCTCGGTGGCGAGGGTGGTGGCACCGCTGCTGCACCCAAGGCCGAACAACGCACCGTTAAGTATGGCGACTTCCTTGAGTTGCCCCTCGGCCTGGAGGGTTATTTCGACCTTGAGGAGGCCAAGGAGTATGCCGCAGAGGTTGGCAAACCCATCTTCCTCGACTTCACGGGCCACGGTTGCGTGAACTGCCGTGAGATGGAGGCAAGGGTGTGGAGCCACCCCGAGGTGAAGGCCAAGTTGGAGAACGACTTTGTGATTTGCGCCCTCTATATGGACGACAAAAAACAGGTGGCCGCAGAGGATTGGGTAATCACCGAGAGTGGCAAGGAATTAAAGACACTCGGCAAAATCAACTCCCACTTTGCGTTGAAGCAGTTTGGAATCAACGCACAGCCCTACTACGTCATCCTCGATGCCGAGGGCAATCAGTTGGGCGACACAAGGGGCTACGACCTCGATGTGGAGGCCTTCTTGGAGTGGATGGATAGGTGCGTAGCCGAGGGAAAGTAGAAAAGATTGGGCACTGCTGCACGGGCTAAACGAATAGACTATCTACCCGTTAAACAAATAAGTTGTCCGTTGCGCAACAACTAAACCGACATACGGACACATAACAACAAAGCGAGGGCTCGGAGTTTTCCGAGCCCTCGCTTTGTTTTGAGGTGTGGGGCCGATTAGGCGGTAACCTTCTCAAGCCACTTAACCATACCGAGCATCACGCCCATAGAGATGAGGCAGAAGCCTGCAAAGACTGCCCAGCACATCCACTGGTGGGGGAAGGTGTTGAGCATAGTAACGCCGAGTGCGATGAAGAGGTTACCGATGGCGGTAGCCGACAGCCACAAGCCCTGGCAGATACCCTGCAAGTGGCGAGGCGCAATCTTCGACACAAACGACAAGCCCAGAGGCGAGATGAACAACTCGGCCACGGTGAGGAAGAAGTAGGTAGCAATCAGCACCATAGGACTGCTCTTAACAGCCTCTTTGGCCATCTCTGCCCAATCTTTGAACTCTGCACCCGAGGGGTAGTTCTTCATCACTGCAACGACCATCAGGAAGATGTAGGCGAGTGCTGCGATGAACATACCGAGAGCAATCTTGCGAGGAGTCGAAACCTCTTTGCCTTTGCGTGCAAGCGAGCCGAAAATCCACATAATCACGGGGGTGAGGATAATTACAAACAGCGGGTTGATGCACTGCCAAATTTCGGGAGGAATTGCACCGGTGGAGACGAAGTCGCGAGCAAATACCGAGAGCGACTGACCGTTCTGGTGGAACGAGAACCAGAAGAACACAGCCACGCCGAGAACTGCAAACAGAGCATAAAGGCGCTGCTTAATCTCCTTTGCGTTGGCGGCTTTCTCCTCTGCGGTGTACTGAACTTCGGCCTTTTTCTCCTTCTTTGCGGGGTTGGGCAACTTACCCTTCACGCAGAGGAAGATGGTCAGCGAGAGGAGCATTGCCAACACCGAAGCGATGAACGAGAAGTGAACACCGGTGTTGAAAATTTCCAAATAGCTGTTGCAGAAGGCTGCATCCACTGCACCGGTGTGGCCAACGGTGGCTGCGAGGTTGTTGAGGTTCTCGGTAGCCACTGCGCTCATATTGTCGGCACCATTGATATACTCGTGGCACAAACGGGGCAGGTCGGCATTGTAGGTGAGGTTGTGCATCTTCAGCCAGAAACTCCTCAGCAGGGGAGCGATGAAGGGTGCGATAACGCCACCAATGTTGATGAACACGTAGAAAATCTGGAAACCGGAGTCACGTTTCTCTTTTGCTTTGGCCAACTCTTCGGGACCCTTCTTTGCAGCCTCGGCCTCAAAGTTGTCATACATCTGACCAACGATAGCCTGGAGGTTGCCCTTGAACAGACCGTTACCAAATGCGATGATGAACAGAGCCACGCAGGTGAGTACCAACACCCACGAGAAGCCGGTCTTGTCGGCAAACACGGGGATGGAGAGGATGCCATAACCAACGGCCATTACGAGCAGGCCGGCGATGATGGTGCCTTTGTACTTCTGTATGCGGTCTGCA
>JAFVSY010000040.1 GCA_017503465.1 Tidjanibacter sp.
AAATTCAAAATTCAAAATTCAAAATTAACATACCCCTCAAGAAGGAAAAAATATTTACTAATTACTCTTTACTCTTTTGTTCTAGGCATTGCCCCAAGTATCTCGGTCGAGGTTGCGGTAGCCGATGGCCTCGGCGATGTGGGTGGCTTGGATTTGCTCCGAGCCCTCGAGGTCGGCAATGGTGCGGGCCACCTTCACGATGCGGTTGTAGGCCCTGGCCGAGAGCGACAAACGCTCCATAGCCCTCGCCAGCAGGGCGGTGCAAGCCTCATCAAGGAGGCAGAACTCGCTGAGCATTGCGTTGTTCATCATCGCGTTGGTGAAGACTCCCTCAATGCCCTCAAACCTTCGGCTCTGTATCTCCCTGGCCCTTACAACCCTCTGACGAATGGCACTGCTCGGCTCGGCAGGGGTGGTGTCGGTCATCTCGCCGAGCTCCACGGGAGTAACCTCAATCTGAATGTCGATGCGGTCCATCAGCGGGCCCGAAATCTTGTTGAAGTAGCGACTAATGGCGTGGCGCGAGCAACTGCACTCCTTGGTGGGGTGGTTGTAGTAGCCACACGGACAGGGGTTCATCGCTGCCACGAGCATAAAATTCGTGGGGTAGCAAATGCGATACTTGGCCCTCGCAATGGTTACCTGCTTGTCCTCCAAAGGCTGACGCATAACCTCCAATATGGAGCCGCTGAATTCGGGCAGCTCGTCGAGGAAAAGGATGCCGTTGTGGGCGAGCGAAATCTCACCCGGCTGGGGGTTGGTGCCGCCACCTACCATAGCCACGGCCGAAGCCATATGGTGGGGCGAGCGGAAAGGACGTTGGGTGAGAAGCCCCTTTTCGGTGCCGAGTTTACCCGCTACGGAGTGTATCTTGGTTGTTTCGAGTGCCTCTTCAAGCGTGAGAGGGGGCATAATCGTGGGCATACGCCTTGCGAGCATAGTCTTACCCGAGCCGGGTGCGCCCACCATAATGATGTTGTGCCCACCTGCCGCAGCCACCTCCAAGGCCCTCTTGACGTAGGCTTGGCCCTTTACGTCGGCAAAATCTTCGGCATAGCGGTTGGCCTTTTGGTCGAACATCTCCTGCGCCACCACCTTTGTGGGGGCTATGGGCTTGCTGCCCGAAAGAAAATCTATGGCCTCGCGCAACGACCCCACACCGATGACCTCCAACTCCTCCACCACGGCAGCCTCCTCGGCATTCTCGCGTGGGAGCAGAAGCCCCTTGAAGCCCTTCTCCAGGGCCTCCACAGCCATCGGTAAGGCACCCTTGATGGGCTTGACGGTGCCGTCTAACGAGAGTTCGCCAGCCATCACGTAGCCCCTTGTGCTCTCGGCATCCAACTGCTCCGTGGCAGCCAATATGGCAATGGCTATGGGCAGGTCGAGCGATGAGCCCTCTTTCTTGAGGTCGGCAGGGGCCAGATTGACCACAATCTTCTTGCCCACCATCCTCTGGCCGCTGTTCTCAAAGGCCGAGCGGATGCGCTCCTGACTCTCCCTCACAGCGTTGTCGGGCAAGCCCACCATATACATACCCAATCCGGGCGATACGTTTACTTCGACCTCCACGGTCATTGCGTTGATACCGATAACGGTGCTTGTGTAGACCCTTGTGAACATTGTGTGCGTGCGTGTGTGCGGGGGTTAGTCTTGTGGTGTTTGTGTGTGCGGGGCGGGAGAGTGTTGTGCTTGTGTGCGGGGCGGAGGTGCTGTGTGGGTTAGAACGGGCTCTCCTCGTAGGTGCTCCTTGCGGTGCCACGAGCCTGCGACCCATCGGCACCCATAGAGGTGGGAGGCAGGGCCTCAAATGCGCTGCCGTCCATACCACCAAAGCCACCATCGCCATCCAACGAACTGCCAAACTCACGGTCGCCATTGTAGAGTGTGCCATCCAGCGGGTCGAAGTCGCTGAACTGGGCAAACTCCTTGCGGAACTTCATCTTGATGACATCCGTGGCACCATTACGGTGCTTGGCCACAATCAGCTCGGCCAAGTTCTCGGTGGATGTGCCGTCTTCCATCTCCTTCAGACCGTAGTATTCCGGACGGTGGATGAAGGCCACAATGTCGGCATCCTGCTCAATGGCACCCGACTCACGCAGGTTGGAGAGTTGGGGGCGTTTGCTACCACCCAGAGCCTCTGCCGAACGGTTGAGCTGCGAGAGGGCAATGATGGGGATGTTGAGCTCCTTGGCCACCGCCTTGAGCGTGCGGGATATGTAGGCCACCTCCTGCTCACGGTTACCCTTGGTGTCCTTCGGGCCGGTCATCAGCTGGAGGTAGTCGATGATGACGAGTTGGATGTCGTGCTGCGCCTTGAGTTTGCGCACCTTCGAGCGGAACTCCGACACGGGCAGTGCGGGGGTGTCGTCAATGTAGATGGGAGCCTCGGCGAGTGGTTTGGCCGAGAGTTCGAGGTGATTCCACTGCTCGGTCGTCAGCTTACCACTGCGCACATCGGTACTGGAGAGTTGCGACTCGGCCACCAGCAGACGCATCATCAGCTGGGCCGAACTCATCTCCAACGAGAAGAAGGCCACACCCTTGCCCTCGTTCACCGCAATGTTGCGGGCCATAGAGAGCACAAAGGCGGTCTTACCCATCGAAGGCCTTGCGGCGATGATAATCATATCCGAGGGCTGCCAACCGAGGGTGAGTTTGTCGAGGTCCCTAAACCCCGTGGGCACACCGTTAATCTTACCACCCTTCTTGATGGCCTCCTGAATCATCTCCAGCGTCTTGCCGATGATGCTCTTGGAACTCTGCACCTCCTTGGAGATGTGGCCCTCCGACACCTTGAAAATCTCCTGCTCGGCAAAGTTGAGCAGGTCGGTCAGCTCCTCACTCTCATCGTAGGAACGAGCGAGGATTTCGCCTGCGGCCCTGATGAGTTCCCTCTGCACATACTTCTGCGCCACAATGGTGGAGTGGAACTCAAGGTTGGAGGCCGAAGCCACCTTTTGGGTGAGGTCGGTGAGATATTGTGCTCCACCCACTGCTTTGAGCTGTCGCTGCTGCTTGAGTTTTTCCGTAACGGTCAGCAGGTCAATGGGTTTGAGTTCGGTGGAGAGTTCTTCGATGGCCTTGAAGATAATGCGGTGCTGCTCGCTGTAGAAGGCATCGGCGGTGAGGTACTCCTGCACGGTGATGATACCGTCCTTCTCCAACATCAGCGCACCGAGCACAGCCTCCTCAAGGTCGAGTGCTTGGGGTGGAATGTGCCCGCCGGAGCCCTCGCCCACAAGGTTGTTGTAGGCTGCTCGGTTGTTATCTCTGCGGTTGTTCTTATAGTCGTTTGCCATTGTGTGGGTTATTTATGTTTTCTTCGTTCGGTCAAATGTACGGCTTTTTCTCCACTCCTGCCACTTTTGGGGCCGCCAAAAAAGTAACTTTTTTGCTGACACTTTGCCTCGTAGGTGTTAGCAACATAGAGTTTGTCGCCCGTGTAGGGGTTTTCGCCCGTGTAGAACATCACCGAGGATAGCGTCATAGGGGTTGGAGTGAGGTCCTGCACTTGGTCGGTCATCAGTCGCAGGGCACGGACCTTTGTTGATAACTTTTTCATATCCTCCTCCCTGCACCCGGGGTGTGAGGAGATAAAGTAGGGAATGAGTTGGTATTTGAGCCCATTATCCCTGCACACTTTGTGGAACTCCCTGTGCAACTTCTCAAACTCCTCAAAGGGGGGCTTACGCATCAGTCGGAGCACGTGGGGCTCGGTGTGCTCGGGGGCAACCTTAAGCCTGCCCGAGGTGTGGTGCAGGATAACCTCACGCATATAGCGGCCACCATCATCGGGTATGTCGTAGCGTATGCCACTGCCGATGAAGGCCTTTTTTACCCCCTTGACCTCGCGCACCTTGCGGTAGAGGTTGAGTAGGGGTGTGAGGTTGCGGTCCAGATTGGGGCACACCCTCGGAGTGAGGCACGAGGGCCTGATGCACTTGCGGCACAACTCCAAGTTCTTGCCACCGAGGCGGTACATATCTGCCGAGGGACCACCAATGTCGCTCAGGTAGCCCTTGAAGTCGGGCAACTGCTTGATTTTCTCCACCTCGGCCAACACACTGCGCTCGCTCCTCGAGGTGATGAACTTGCCCTGATGGGCCGAGATGGTGCAGAACGAGCACCCGCCGAAGCACCCTCTGTGGATGTTCACCGAGTGCTTAATCATCTCATAGGCGGGTATGGTCTTACCCTTGTAGCGTGGGTGTGGTAGGCGTGTGTAGGGCAGGTCAAAACTCCTGTCGAGGCTCTCGGTGGAGATTTGGGCATAGGGTGGGTTCACCACCACATACCTCTCGCCAACCCTCTCCACGATGGTCTTGTTCTGCTCCATACGGTTGCTCTCCACCTCAATGCGGGTGAAGTTCTCCCCGAAGGCGTGTTTGTTGCGGGCGCACTCCTCAAAGCTATGTAGCACTATGGTCTGCTCGGCGGGTAATTTGCGCACGTAGTCCTCGCCCTCCACGAAGGCCACCTGTCGCAACTTGCGCAACAACTTGGCGTTGAAACCATTTTTCATCGCCTTGGCCACCTCCACAATGCTCTCATCGCCCATACCATACATCAGCAGGTCGGCTCCGCTCTCAATGAGCACCGAGGGCTTGAGCGAGTCGCTCCAGTAGTCGTAGTGGGTGAGCCTGCGCAGCGAGGCCTCAATACCACCAATCACCACGGGGGTGTGGGGGTAGAGCCTTTTGAGAATACGGGTGTAGGTGCTCACAGCGTAGTCGGGGCGGAAGCCCGACACACCACCCGGGGTGTAGGCGTCATCGTGGCGCAGTCGCTTGGCTGCGGTGTAGTGATTGACCATTGAGTCCATCGAGCCGGCCGACACACCAAAGAATAGCCTCGGAGCCCCCAACTTCTTGAAATCCCTCAAATCATCTCTCCAGTTGGGTTGGGGCACGATGGCAACCCTATAACCCTCGGCCTCCAACAGGCGACCAATGACGGCCACGCCAAACGAGGGGTGGTCTATGTAGGCATCGCCACTAAAAAGAATTACGTCAATGTAGTCCCAACCGAGGGCTTCAACCTCTTTGACCGATGTGGGAAGAAAGTGGGGCATAAGGGAATTTATTTGTTTTTTGGCACAAAGAGCAATGAACTATCGCCGTAGGAGAGGAAGCGGAAGCTGTTGTCCATAGCGTAGGCATACATCCTGCGCCAATCTTCGCCCACCACTGCCGAGATGAGCAACAGCAACGTGCTCTTCGGTTGGTGGAAGTTGGTAACAAGGCCCTCGATGATGCGGAAGCGGTAGTGGGGAGTAATCATAATCTGCGTGGCAGCCGAAAGTTCTTCCACCCCCTCACGCTCCATCCACCCGATGAGTGCATCCAAGAGGGCGGCACTCTCCACCTCCTGCGGTATGTCGTAAATCTCCCACTGCCCAACGGTACGCTCCACCACGGGCGAGCCCTCCTGCAACACCCTCCAGCCCAGAGCCGCCACCGACTCAATGGTGCGGGTGCTGGTGGTACCCACCGAGATGATGCACCCCAAGTGGTTGCGCAGGTTGCGTAGGGCAGCAAGTGTGATGATGAAGTGTTCCGTGTGCATCGTGTGGTTGGTGGCATCGGCCTCCTTCACGGGCAAGAAGGTGCCTGCTCCCACGTGGAGCGTAACCTCCTCGGTGCCAACTCCTTTGTGGCGTAGTTCATCAATCAGCCTTGTGGTGAAGTGGAGCCCCGCAGTGGGTGCCGCCACCGAGCCCTCCACACGGGAGTAGACCGTCTGGTAGCGGGTGTTGTCAATCTCCTGGCTCTCACGACCCAGGTAGGGGGGAATTGGTATGCGCCCAAGGTGCTCGATGACCTGACCAAAGGTCGCATCGGCATCCCAACGGAAGGTGATGACGTGGGCTTTATCCACCTGCTCGCCCCTCGTGGCTTCAAGGCGACAGGCCTTGCCACCCATCTCAAACTCCACCACCAGTGGGCCCTCTTTCCACTTTTTCAAACCTCCCACCAAGCACCTCCACCGGCTCTCGCCACGGGCTGCAAAGGCCCTCTCATAGTCGGCAGGGTCGTGGGGCTCAAGGCAAAATACCTCCAACAGGGCTCCCGTGGGCTTGTGCATCAGCAGGCGTGCACGGAACACGCGCGTGTTGTTGAACACCAGTAGCGCACCCTCGGGCAACTCTTCGGGCAGGTTGTGGAACTTGCGGTGGGCGATGTTGCCCTCCCTCCACACCAGCAGATTGGAGTGGTCCCTCTCGGCGAGGGGAAATTTGGCTATCCTCTCGTCGGGCAGATTGTAATCAAAATCTGCGATATTTAGAGTATGAAGAATCAATTTTGAATTTTGAATTTTGAATTGCAAAAAAAGTGTTTGGTGTGGGGTATAAGCCGAGTTCTGTACTGCTTGGTCCCCCTTGGGAGCGTTGCACGCAACCTCCCTCGGCGGAGCAGCCTTCGTCATTAATCTATGCACTGCGGTCGCCCGCAGGCTACGTTAGCGTTCTACCCCTCGGCATCGGGCGAGCAACCCTACATACTGCCGATATACTTGAACTTGCAACCCGCCGGTGGTACTGTCCCCGGAGTATCGCTACCCGAGCGGTGGGCTCTTACCCCGCCTTTTCACCCTTACCTGCCGAGTGAGAGAACGTGCCCCTCACCACACAAGGGCAGGCGGTTGTTTTCTGTTACCTTGAACCTTGCCGTTGCCAACAACTTCCCGTTAGGAAGCGCGGTGCTCTGTGTTGCCCGGACTTTCCTCTCCCTCCCAAAGGGAGGCAGCGACGAAATCCCCACGCCAAACAGCCCACAAAGATACCTATTATAGTTGAAATTTGAAAATTGAAAATGGAGAATTGAAATTTCTCAATACTATTTCATATCTTTGTGGAAATTAACCAATACCCCCTACCGCTATGAGATTTTTTTCACTGGCAAGCAATATGTTCCACCTCTCTGCCGAGCAGGTGTAGGAACTCGAAACGCAGGCCGCTGCGGATGATGCCGTGGCAGCCTACAAATTGGGCCGCTATCTCTACTGTGTCCGCCCGCAGTCCGACTCTGTGCAGAGGGCCGCAGTGCTCTTTATGAAGGCCAAAGCCGAGGGAGTGGTGGAGGCCGGTGTGGCCATTGCTCAAATGTGGTTCAGGGGCGATTTTGGGCTCGTGGACCGCTCCAAGGGTAGACACTTCCTGCTGGAGGCTCTCGAAAAGGAGAACGAGTTTGCAGCCGAAGTCTACCTGAAGAAGATTATCTATGGTCAAGACGGCTTTGAGGTCGATTTGGATAAGGCAGTGGAAACTCTCAAACTGCTTGTGGCGCAGAGCGATAGTCCCAATTTCTACTATCTGCTGGGCCTTGCCTACGAAAGGCAGGACAACTTTGCCGAGGCTCTGCCTTGGCTCGAGAAGGCCTATGAGGGTGGGGTTAAGGAGGCAACCTTTGACTTGGCTTTGGCAAGGTCGGGTGGCTTCACGGAGGATGGCTATTTTGCCGATTCCGACACCTACCTTGAAGAGTTGGCCCAGCTGGGCGAAGAGTCCGAGGATGGATTTGCCACCTACCTCTTTGCCGACTATGTGGCGGGTGGGTATGATGATTTTGATAGCGAAGAAGAGAAGGCCGCTGCTCACCAAGCAATCAAGGAGGCAATGGAGAGTGCACTCGCTTGGGGTGCCTCGGAGGCGGCACTATTCTTGGGCGATGCCTACTACAACGCCAGCCACGGATTTAAGGAGGACTACAAGGGGGCCTTCTCCTACTACGCAAAGGGTGCAATCTTGGGCTCGGCCGAGTGCTACGAGCGTATGTATGAGATGGTTACGGCCGAGGAGGTTGAGGGCTACAGCGATGACTTTGCGGCCAATTGTGCTGTGGAGGGTGCTCGCCTGGGCTCGGAATTCCTTATGCGTCAGGTGGTTGGGCGTTACAAATCGGGCCAACTGACCGATTGGGCTGCCGAGATTGAGCAGTACTACCTCCCCGTGGTGGCAGCAATGGACGATGAGGACCTTCCCGATGATGATGGCCGCTACGATGCCTACGCATAGGGGCGCGTGGTGTGGGCCGATTTGGAGCGACAACGAACAATAAATACATAAAAAACAAACACAACGAACAATGAAAAAATTTCTTCTTTCGGCGGCAGCACTCTTGGCGTGTGTGTCGCTGTGGGCCGAGGAGCCCCAAGCAGAGCCTTCGCCTTGGAAAATGGCAGGTAGTGCAGGTATCACAGGCTCGCAAATGACTCTGACCAATTGGGCTGCGGGTGGTGACCCCAGCGTGGCAGCCGACTTCCAATTCAACTATTCGATTGACTATCAGAAGGACAATTCGTTGTGGCAGAACCGCTTGGAGTTGGCCTATGGTCTGAACCGCACCGAGAGTAACGGCACTCGCAAGACCAACGACAAGATTTACTTCTCCTCGTCTTATGGTCAGAAGGTACACGATGGGCTCTATGTGTCGGCCCTCGTGAAGTTCAACACCCAGTTTGCCAATGGCTTCGACTATGCTGTGAAGAACCCAGACAACGGCTCCTACAAGCAGACCTCGGGCTTTATGGCTCCTGCCTACTTCAGTGGCGGTCTTGGTGTGGAGTGGAAACCCAAAGGGTGGCTCTCGGTCAATGCTTCGCCTGCCACTTGGAAGGCTACCCTTGTGAACGACGAGGTGTTGCGCCCCTTCTATGGCTTGGAGGCCGACCAGATGATGCGCCACGAGTTTGGTGGCAACGTGAAGATTGAGGCACAGGGTAAGATTGTGGGCGACCTTTCGGGCTACACTCGTTTGAACCTCTTCTCCAACTTCTTGGACAATCCGCAGAATGTGGATGTTGATTGGACAATGAGGCTCGACTTGAAGATTAACAAGTGGCTCTCGGCCAACGTGAACCTCCACGCCATCTACGATGACGACATCAAGATTCCCCAACCCGATGGCACACTGGGTCGCCGCTTGCAGTTGCAGGAGGTTGCGGGCGTGGGCCTGCTGGTCAAGTTCTAACCGACAACGCAGAATACGAACAAAAAACTCTCGGGTAACGAAAAAGTTACCCGAGAGTTTTTTTGTTAATTGAAAATTGAAAATTGAGGTGTGCCTTTGGCACGGGTAACGATTTTGTTACCCGAGAGTTTTTTGCTGTCAGTCGTCAGTTGTTAGCTGTCAGTTGTCAGTTGTCAGTTGTTAGCTGAAAACAGAAAACTGATAACTACTTAAAATTGGTGGCCAACGATAGCCAACTCGTAGTCGCTCCATACGGGGGCCGACTTGTAGGCACCGACACTCTCCGTGGGAACGTAGATGGTGCGGTTGGTGCCATTGTAGTCGAAACCATCGGGTCCCAGCAGCGGGGGCTCCACAGCAGGGCACCACACGCTCACAAGCCTCGAGCAGTCCTCAAAGGCCCAGCCGCCAATCTCCTTCACACTCTTGGGAATGGTGATGGATGTCAGCGAGGTGCAGTTCTTGAATGAGTAGTCGCCAATGGTGTTCAAACCATCGGGGAGAACAATCTCTGCAAGGGCGGTGCAGTTGCGGAAGGTGTAGTCGTCCAGAGTAACCACGCTTGCAGGCAACTCAATGTTCTTCAGGCTCTCGCAGTTGTAGAAGGTGCTGTTGGCGATGGTGGTCAGTCCTGCGGGTAGGGTTATGGTTTCCAGAGCCTTGCAGAAGTAGAAGGCGTAGGTGCCAATGGTCGCCACCGTGTTGGGAATTGCAATCTCTTTCAGTGCATAGCAACTCTGGAAAGTCCTCTCGCCCACGGCTTTGAGCCCCTCGTGGAGGACCACATCGGTGAGCGCCTCGCAGGAGTAGAAGAGGTAGGTGGGCAGAGCCTGCACCGAGGCGGGAATCTCAATTTGTTTGAGGCTCGTGCAGTTCTGAAAAGCCCTCTCACCAATGCTCTCCAACCCCTCGGGTAGGGCAATCTCGGTGAGGGCCGAGCAGTTGCGGAAGGCTTCGTTACCAATGGTTTTGATGCTCTGTGGCAGGGTGATAGCGATGAGCAAGTCGCACCCATAGAAAGCATCTGCCCCTATGGCACTAACGCCCGTGAAGTATTTGAACTCTCGGAAGGCTTTGATGTCGTGGCCGGAGAAGGTGGTGCCTATGTCGCTCACGGCGGCAGCCTCTTTGTAGGAGAGTTGCTGGTCGCCATTGGTGTCCCACGCTAATACGCAGAGCACTTTGGTGTCGTTGTCGAGGAAGTTTATGGGGGCATTTTGCTGGTCGTAGTATCCCTCCAAGGGGATAATCACGGTCTGCCCGCTGGTGAGCACAAAGGTAACATCCTCGGTGCCAATTGTGATGGACTCAATGAGCGTTTCGCCATCTTTGCCGTCTTTGCCATCCTTACCATCTTCACCATTTTTACCATTCTCTCCATCCTTACCATCTTCGCCATTCTCTCCATCCTTGCCATTCTCTCCATCCTTACCGTGGCGAATGTTGATGGATGAGTTGTCGGAGAAGTGGATGGTGTAGCCCTCGGCACTCTCCTCTATGGAGATGATAGTCAGCCGATTGGCGTAGGCCTCGAGGAGCGTTTGCACATCGGCAAGAGCCTCTTCCAGCTGCTTTTGTTCCTCCTCGAGTTTGTCCATTCGGTTGGTAAGGTCGCTGTCATCGTAGGAGCACCCAACGCTCAACCCAATGAGCAGGGTGGCTATGAAGGGGAAAAGTTTTTTCATAATTCTAATCAATAAGTTCTCACAAAGTTATGAAAGATTTATCAACCCACCAAACATATTGTGCACGTGGTCGCTCTCCACACCCACAGGCACACACAAAAAGACTCTCGGGTAACATTTTCGTTACCCGAGAGTCTTTTTGTGAATTGAGAATTGAGAGTTGAGAATTGAGAATTGAGAAAAGTCCCCCTCTAAGTTAGAGGGGGTGCCCGAAGGGCGGGGGCGT
>JAFVSY010000041.1 GCA_017503465.1 Tidjanibacter sp.
GATGGCAGCAACCTCCGAGAACATATAGGCAATATGCGCTGCGGCGTAGTTACCATCACAAGTGATAAATTTTTTAGCCATAATCTGTTGTTATTTAGTGTATTATTGTTGTTGTAATATCTCCTCCATTGCAAATACCTCGCAAAACGAAGTTTTGAAAAGCCCAAATTGCACACGCAAAAATACAAATGATTTCCTACTTTTCCAACCTTTTCTCTTGTTAGTTTTCTAACAATAGGGGTTTGGGGTTGTGGGGACTCTGGAGGTGGTTGGGGCGCAGGAGGATTTAGGGTTGGTAAGGGCTAGTAAGGGCCAGTAACGGCTAGTAAGGGTGCGCTGGAGGGTTTAGGTTGTCGGGAACTCTGGAGGTGGTTGGTGGCGCAGGTAAATTAAGGGTTAGTAAGGGCTAGTAACGGCTAGTAAAGAAGGCGCTATACCCTTACTTGCCCTTATTAGCCTCTACTGGCCCTTACTGGCCGTTATTAAATTGCGCCAACTCTCCACTTTCCACTCTCAATTATTTTTACTATCTTTGCAAATAGTATGGCAGAGAACAAAAAATATGACCTTCTTGTTGTAGGTGCAGGACTGTATGGTGCAGTGGTGGCGTATCGTGCCCACAGGGCGGGTAAGCGTGTGTTGGTTATCGACAAACGCCACCATACGGGTGGAAACTGCTACTGCGAGGAGGATAACGGCATCTTCGTTCACAAATATGGTGCGCATATCTTCCACACCTCGAACAAAGAGGTGTGGGATTTTGTAAATTCGTTTGTCGAGTTCAAGCCATTTATCCACTCGCCACTCGCCAACTACAAGGGCGAAATATACCCTCTGCCGTTCAACCTAAACACCTTCGAGGCGCTGTGGGGCGTAAAGACCGCCGAGGAGGCGCAGGCCAAAATCGAGGTGCAGCGACTCCACCTCGACCAGGAGCCTCGAAACCTCGAGGAGCAGGCGTTGTCGTTGGTGGGCAAGGATATTTTTGAGAAACTTATCAAGGGCTACACCGAGAAGCAGTGGGGGCGCAGCTGCAAGGAGCTTCCGGCGTGGATAATTCGTCGTCTGCCTCTCCGATTTGAGCGCAACAACAACTACTTCAATGATACCTATCAAGGTATCCCTGTCGGAGGCTACAACCCGTTGATTGATGGGCTGTTGGAGGGTGTTGAGGTGCGCCTTGGTACGGACTATTTCTCGGCCCGTGAGGCCCTTGATGCCGAGGCCGAAAAGGTGCTATATACGGGTGAACTCGACCGCTTCTACGGCTACCGCTTTGGGGCGTTGGAGTATCGCTCATTGCGCTTCGAGGAGGAGCGATTGGCACAGAGCGATTTTCAGGGCGCTGCGGTGGTGAACTACACCGACCGAGAGACCCCATTCACACGCATTATCGAGCATAAACACTTCGAGGATAGGGGCACGGGGCATACCGTTATTACACGAGAGTATCCTATGGAGTGGAGCGAAGGTGCCGAGCCATACTACCCGATAAACGACGAGCGCAACACGGCTCTCTATGCCAAGTATCGAGCCCTTGCCGATGCCGAGACGAAGTATCTCTTTGGTGGTCGCCTGGCCGACTATCGCTACTACGATATGCACCAAGTTGTCGAGAAGGCACTGGAGGTGGTTTGGTAGTGGGAACTCTGGAGGTTGTTGGTGGCGCAGGAAAAGATGGGGACGCCAACAAGTTGGCTATATGGGGACGCTCCCGATGGTCGCTTGCTGGGGACGCTGACCTTTGGTCAGCTATTTGGGGTGCGCTTAAAGTA
>JAFVSY010000042.1 GCA_017503465.1 Tidjanibacter sp.
CGGTGCTGTGCTGCCCGAGACCACCAAGCGCATCTGCGTTTTGGACCGCACCAAGGAGCCCGGTGCAAACGGTTGCCCCTTGTACCTCGATGTTGTTGAGGCATTCGCAACTTGCAAGGATATTCCTGCCGAGTGCAAACCCCTCATCATCGGTGGTCGCTATGGTCTGTCGTCGAAGGACACCACCCCCGCACAGATGTTGGCAGTGTTTGAGAACCTCAAAGCAGAGGAGCCCCGCAACCAGTTCACCGTTGGTATCAACGATGACGTAACTTTCCTGTCGCTGCCCGTTGGCGAGGAGGTTTCGATGGCAAAAGAGGGTACCTTTGAGGCTCTGTTCTTCGGTTTGGGTGCCGATGGTACCGTTGGTGCAAACAAGAACTCCATCAAGATTATCGGTGGTTCGACCGACAAGTATTGCCAAGCCTACTTCTCCTACGACTCGAAGAAGTCGGGTGGCTACACCTCGTCGCACTTGCGCTTTGGCGATAGCCCCATCCGCTCGCCCTACTTGGTAACCACTCCCGACTTTGTGGCTTGCCACGTGCCTTCGTATGTGGACAAGTACGACGTTCTCAAGGGCCTCAAGAAGGGTGGCTCGTTCCTGCTGAACAGCGTTCACGATGCCGAGCAGACTTTGGCTACCCTGCCTACCCATATGAAGATTTATATGGCGAAGAACAACATTCGCTTCTATATCATCAACGCAACCAAGATTGCAGCCGAGATTGGTCTGGGCAACCGCACCAACACCATTATGCAGTCGGCCTTCTTCAAGATTGCAAACGTGATTCCTTTCGAGAAGGCAGTTGAGGAGATGAAGAAAGCCATCTACAAATCCTACGGCAAGAAGGGCGAGGACATCGTCAATATGAACTACGCCGCTGCGGATAAAGGTGGTGAGGTTATGGAGGTAGCAGTTCCCGCCGAGTGGGCTAACCTCGTTGAGGAGGAGGCCGCTTGCGCTTGCGCTTGCAACGACACTCCCGACTTCGTTAAGAACATCTGCGAGCCTATCAACGCTTTGAAGGGCGACCTTCTGCCCGTGAGCGCATTCAACGGCCGCGAGGATGGTACTTGGGACAACGGCACCGCAGCCTACGAGAAACGTGGTATTGCTGTGAACGTACCCGAGTGGATTGCCGACAACTGTATCCAGTGCAACCAGTGTGCTTTGGTTTGCCCCCACGCTGCATTGCGTCCTTTCCTTCTGACCGAGGAGGAGGCTGCCAATGCTCCTGAGGGTGTGGCTCTCAAACAGGGCTTGGCACAGACCAAGGAGTACAAGTTCCGTATTCAGCTCTCGCCTCTGGATTGTACCGGTTGCGGCAACTGCGTGGACACCTGTCCTGCCAAGACCAAGGCACTCGTTATGAAACCTCTGGAGAGCCAGTTGGGCGAGCAGAAGAATTGGGACTTCTTCCACAAGGAGATTGGCTACAAGGATACCGTTATGGACAAGACCAAGACCATCAAGGGCAACCAGTTTGCACAGCCCTTGTTTGAGTTCTCGGGTGCTTGCGCAGGTTGCGGTGAGACACCTTATATTAAGACCATTACCCAGCTCTTCGGCGATAGGATGATGGTTGCCAACGCTACCGGTTGTACCTCTATCTACTCCGGCTCGGCACCTTCGACTCCCTACTGCACCAACGCCAAAGGCCACGGTCCTGCTTGGGCTAACTCGCTCTTTGAGGACAATGCCGAGTTTGGTTTGGGTATGTACATCGCCATTGAGAAACGCCGCGACACTCTGGCCGCTAAGATGGCAGACGCTATTGCCAACTGCGCTTGCTGCTCGGAGGAGCTCAAGGGCGTGATGCAGGAGTGGATTGACGGCCGCAAGGATAGCGCAACCAGCGTTGCTGTTGCTGCTCGCCTTGTGCCTCTGATGGAGGCTTGCGGTTGCGACACCTGCAAGGAGATTTTGGCCGAGAAAGACCTCTTGGTTAAGAAGTCGCAGTGGATTATCGGTGGTGATGGCTGGGGCTACGACATCGGCTTTGGTGGCGTGGACCACGTGCTGGCTTCGGGCGAGGATGTGAACATCCTCATCGTGGACACCGAGGTTTACTCCAACACCGGTGGCCAGTCGTCCAAGTCGACACCTGTGGGTGCTGTGGCCAAGTTTGCTTCGGCCGGTAAGCGCATCCGCAAGAAAGATATTGGTGCCATTGCGATGACTTATGGCTACGTTTACGTTGCCCAGGTATCGCTTGCCAACCCCAACCAGTTGCTGACCGTGCTGCGTGAGGCAGAGGCCTACAAGGGTCCCTCGCTGATTATCGCCTATGCACCCTGTATCAACCACGGTATCAAGGGCGGTATGAGCCGCACCCAGACCGTTGGTAAGGAGGCAGTTGAGTGTGGCTACTGGCACTTGTGGCACTACAACCCCGAGCTTGCAGAGCAGGGCAAGAACCCCTTCATTTTGGACTCGAAGGAGCCCGATTGGAGCAAGTTCCAGGCCTTCTTGGCAGCCGAGGTTCGCTACTCGTCGCTCAAGAAGATGTTCCCTGCCGAGGCTGACGAACTGTTTGCCGCATCGGAGGAGAATGCCAAGTGGCGCTACAATGGCTATGTTCGCCTGGCCAAGCAGGAGTACTAGTTGTAGGATAGCCTGATAACAGAAGGCGGGCCCCAACTCTGGGGCCCGCCTATTTTTTAATACTTGGCGGTAGGGGCGGCTATAGGTCGCTGTTCCACTCGCCGTTGGCTTCGGGATATATCATCGGACGGCTCTCACCCTTGAGCGATTTCATTTGTAGGTAACTCTCATAGAGGCAAATACCATTCTGAGCATTGCGAGCCAACGAGAACATCACCACCGAGGGGTGATTCTTTGCGCTGTGGTACATCTCCATAATGCGCTCGCTGAAGAGCCCTTTCCACTCGGGGTTGTTGGAGGGGGTGTTGGTGCGGTCGGCACCGGTGCAGTCGATGTCTGCTTGGTCCCTCACGTAGAGTCCTATGCGGTCGCAGAGGGTGTAGAATTCATCGGGCTGCATTGCGGGCACATAGATGGTGTTGTAGCCCCTGCTGCGCAACTCACGCAGGTGTTGCTCGGTGGTTTGCGCATCGCCACACCACTCTGCCTCCACGGGGTGGAGTAGGGGAGTCTCGCCATTGATGACCACCTTGCCCTCCTCGGAGAACTCCACGGTGCGGAAACCGATGGGTACGGAGGTGAACTCCTTGGGCCTACGCTCGTGGCGGGTGAAGAGCACAAGGGTGTAGAGATTGGGCTCCTTGTGGTCCCACTTCTTCACTGCGGGTATGCGTGCAAAGAAACTCACCGTGTCGCGCGAGAGCATACCCGTGTTGAGTTCTTTGGTGGCCGAGGCCAAGATTTTGCCACTGCCGTCGAGGAGCTCGTAGCCCACCTCATAGGTCTTGCTGTTGAGCAGATAACTTTGCATCACCACACCGAGGTTGAGGAGCCCCTCGCCGGCGTGGTTGAAGGTGGTGGCGGCTGTGTAGTCGCTGATGGCCACACGCGGGGGTGTGAGCAACACGGCACGACGGAACGTGGGCGAAGCCTTGCGTCCGGCCTCCAATGCGCGTGAGCGATAGGAGGTGTGCACCACAATGCTTATGGTGTTGTAGTTTTCGTGCAACTTCTTGGTGAGGTCAAACTCGCTGCGCCCACGGCTCGAGGAGGTGTAGCCCACCTCGCTCTCGTTTACCTCCACGCTCACAGCACCACCGGCACCCTCCACACGGAGAATGAGTTGGGTGTCGTCGTGGCGGTAGTTGCGCTTAAAACGGGTTGTGTACCTCACAGTCCCATCGGCCAGCGAGTCCACCTGCCACTTGTCGAGCTCCACCACCAACGAGGAAGCGGTGCCGCCTGCCAAGGCCTCCTCCCTTGTGGGGTAGGGGGTGAGGGCGGTGCGGTGTACCAACATATTGTGCGAGGAGGGAGCCCCCTGTGCGAAGGCCTCCACCGCTTTGGGTGTGCGGTCAATCTCCCAGTCGAAGATGGGTATATCGTCGGTCTGCGCCAAAGCCACAACGGGGACGCAAAGAAGTGTCAGAAGGAGTGCAAAAAGTGATTGCTTGCTCATAATGGTGAATTTATTTGTATATTTGGGCCTAAAATTAACGTTTTTTTGGCAGATAACGAAACTTCCGGCGTGATAGATAACGAAAAATATCCGCTCCTTATTTTCCCCGCCGCCCCACTTCGCTTGCGTGAGAGTGGCGGTGTGGTGGAGGTTTTTGTGCCCACACGTGGCGGATGGCTGGAGCTCACCCCCGAGGAGTGGGTGCGCCGACACGTGGTCGAACACCTCTGCTGCCACCTATGCGTACCCCCAACCCACATCTCCGAGGAGTATCCCGTGCCCCTCAATAGGCAAAGCCAAAGGGCTGATATTGTGGCCTTTGGGCCCGATATGAAACCGTGGATTGTGGTGGAGTGTAAGGCTCCAACGGTGGCTTTGAGCGATGAGGTTGTTGCGCAGGTGGTCAGGTACAACAGCGTCATCGGTGCCCCCTACGTGGTGGTTACCAACGGCCTTGAGGAGCGTTCCTACGTGCGCACCGACAGAGGCTATGCCCCCTGCGAATTTCTACTGTAGGGGGGAGTCTGTGGCTCCTACTTCAGTGCAATTATCGACCAAAGGTGGTCCTGCACATCGTCCAACTTCTGCGTAATCTCCTTTTGTGCCTCCCTGATGCTCTCGGCCAAGCGGTCCGCCTCGGTCAGCGGTGCTCTGTAGCCATACCCCTCAAAGGGGCGCACCAAGAGGTAGTTCTCGCCACCATCGGCCAGCAGAATGTTGTCCACATAGAAGATGTCGTTGTAGGTTTCCGGGTCGCCCGACTTCACCAGCGTGCCAATCGGTGGCAGGGTGCTAAGTTCTACACAACCGCCTATGGTCCACCCTTCGGTGTAGTGTATCAGTGTGAATTTCATTTTCCTGTTGGTTGTAAAGCAAAACGCCTAAAAAAAACGACACCTCCCCCACGCAGGGAGAGGTGTCGGTGTGTGTCGCCATATTAGTGGCAGTGGCCGCAGGAGCAATCGTCGCCACACTCGCCCTCGTGGTCGCAACCGCCTTCGCAACCGCAACCGCACGAGTGGGGATAGTCGTCGTCGGTAGCCTCGTGAACATCCACAACCTCACCCTCAAAATTGAGAGTCTTGTCGGCCATAGGGTGGTTGAAGTCCATCTTCACTGCCTCGTCGCTCACCTCCTTAACAACACCAATCACGGGCTGGCCCATCTGTGTCATCATAGGGATGCGGTTGCCGATGGTCAGAAGGCCCTCCTCAATCTGGCCGTTAATCTCAAAGGCTGCTTTGGGCACGTCGATAACCATATTGGGGTTGCTCACGCCATAGCCCTCTTCGGGCGAAAGGGTGAAGGCATATTTGTCGCCTACCTCAAGGCCGAGCAGATACTCCTCAAACTTGGGGAGCAACATACCAATGCCGTAAACAAATTTCAAGGGGGACTCTTTGGTCGCCTGGTCAGCCACCTGACCATCTACTGTGAGCGTGTAGCTGATAGCCACAGCGGTTTCGTTAGCAATTTTCATACTACTTATTTTTATTATAACTAATTTTTGAACTTAGTGATGGAATTCTTACTTGATTGGGTTGATAAGTTGCAGCAGGTACTCGTCAATCCAATCGGTGGTGGAGCGCACCCACTCCCTCTTGAGGCCCACTACGCTAAAATCCTTGCTCTTGAAGAGGTTAAGGCTGCGCACGTTGGTGGACAAGATGTTGCAATAGAGCTGGTTCAGACCGAGTATCTGGAACGAGTAGCGAATCAGGGCTTGCAGAGCACTTGAAGCGTAGCCGTGTCCTTCGTCATCCTTGTCATAGATGAGCACACCAACGCCTGCCCTGCGGTTGTAGGGGTCGATGTCGAAGAGGTCGATGGTGCCCACAGGCCTACCCGTGCTCTTCGACTCAATGACAAGGCGCATCTGGCGAGTCTCGAAGATGTCGTACCTCTGCTCCTCAATGAAACGGCGCAGGATATACTTCGAGAAGGGAGCCATAGTGCCGCTGACCTTCCACACGTTGGGGTCGTTCTCCCAACGATAGAGGATATCAACGTCCTCGACCTCCAAAGCTCGGAGTTTGATTATGTCCGTTTCCAGTGCGTTCATATTCTCGTTGTTGTCTTACAAACCAATAACCTTGTTGCGGATGAGCATCGCCACACCCAGGGCACCCGCATCGGCCCCCATCTGTGAGAGGCGGAAGGTGGTGTCCTTGTAGACGAGGTTCATCGAATACTTGTTTGTGGCCGACTTGAGGGGCAACATCAGGTAGTCGCCCGCCTGTGCCATATTACCGCCAATAATCACCTCCTCGGGGTTGAAGATGTTGATAAGGAATGCAATACTCTTACCAATCTTCTCGCCCGCCTCCTCAATGAGTTCAATCGAGAGGTTGTCGTCGTTCTTGGCGGCGTTGATGATGTCGTCGATGTGGATGGTCTCGCCTGCGGCCCACTTGTCGCGCAAGATGGTGTTCACACCCGAGGCAATCTGCCCCACAATCTTGTTCTCAATGGCAATACCACTGACCTCGGTCTCCAAGCATCCCTTTTTGCCGCACACGCAGATAATCTCATTATTAAAGAAAGGTGTGTGGCCAAATTCGCCCGCAAAACCACTCTTACCATAGTAGAGCTTGCCATCGGCAATGATACCAATGGCCACACCACGACCGAGGTGGAGATAGAGAAGATTTTTGACCTTGTTCTGGTCGTCGGCATAGTACTCCGCATAGCACCTCGCCCTGGTATCGTTCTCCACCAACACGTTGATACCCGTGGCCTCCTCAATCACCTCCTTGAGCGACTTGCCGCCCTCGGTGAAGTACATATAACTGTGTCCTGTTTCGGGATTTACACGACCTGCAATGCAGACACCCATACCGAGAATTTTGTTCCTCTCGATGCCACACGTGTCAAGGAAGTCGTTGATGCGCTGGCAGATGTCGGCTAGGCAACGAGCCTCGTCGGTGAGGGTAAACGGAGTGTGGGTTTGCGAAACGATGATATTGTTCTTCAGGTCGGTAACAATCATACAGATGTAGTCGCGACCGATGTCAATACCGGTAAAATAGATGGCGGTGTTGGCAAGACCAAAGATGTTGGGCCTGCGGCCACCCGAGGTCTCCACCTTGCCGTTGTCCACCACAATGTTTTCCTCTACCAACTCACCCACCAACTTGGTCATAGTGGGCACGCTAATATGCAGAGCCTTTGTGAGTTCTGCAAGCGTGGACTGACCGGCGACGGCCATATAGGCTATGATGCTCTGTTTTATCAGCATATTCTTGTGGGATACTCCTTTGAGCCCCTCGGAGTCTTGCTGATAAAAAAAATCTTTCAAAAGTGCCATAGTGAGTTTTGTCAAAATTTTATTTGACCCTGCAAACATAAAAATTTTTTTCCAAACAACCTACTACTTTTTAAAATTTTTCAAAATTTTCTTCAATTTTTTAGAAACGATGGGGGCGGAAGGTGAAAAATTCAAAATTCAAAATGCAAAATTCAAAATTGACAAAACGCTGTTTTGTCTAAAATGCTCTCGCTCGGCACAGGCGTTGCCTGTTTTGTGTAGATGTTAGGTCTGCACTCTTTCGAGCCTTTGGATGCCAACACGCAGCCTTTGCGCTCGCTTACTCGCATTTGCCAAAATTCAAAATTGCAGGCAGAGAGGGAATTTAGGGAATTTAGAGAAGTTAGAGAAGTTAGAGAGGTCAGGGAGATTAGGGAGAATTGGGGCTCTTTCTATTCCCTAAATTCATTAACCTCCCTGAATTCCCTTTCTGCTCTTTCTGCCCTTCAAATCACTCTCCCCTAAGTTAGGGGAGATGGCACGCAG
>JAFVSY010000043.1 GCA_017503465.1 Tidjanibacter sp.
GGTATGGCCCCCAATTTATACCAACATCTACACATAAGTAGCACAGAAACAACAATATAATATGCAGAAAAATCTCGTTATCGTAGAGTCCCCGGCCAAGGCAAAGACAATCGAAAAGTTCCTCGGCAAGGAGTTTAAGGTTTGTTCGTCCTATGGCCACATCCGCGATTTGGCAAAAAAAGGTATCGGCATTGATGTCGCAAATGGTTTTGCGCCCGCCTATGAGGTCTCGGCCGATAAGACCAAACTTGTGGCAGAACTGAAGAAGATGTCGCAGCAGGCCGAGAGCGTGTGGCTCGCATCTGATGAGGACCGCGAGGGAGAGGCTATTGCTTGGCACCTCACGCAGGTGCTCGACCTGCCGGTGGAGCAGACCAAGCGTATTGTGTTCCACGAGATTACCAAGCAGGCCATCTTGGAGGCCATTGAGTCGCCCCGCACGGTGGATATGAACCTTGTGAATGCACAGCAGGCACGCAGGGTGCTCGATAGGCTTGTGGGCTTTGAGCTCTCGCCCGTATTGTGGAAGAAGGTGAAACCTGCGCTCTCGGCCGGCAGGGTGCAGAGCGTGGCTGTGAAACTCATTGTGGAGCGCGAGAGGGAGATTATCGACTTCAAGGGTAGCGAGTTCTACCGCATTACGGCTCGTTTTGTGGCCGAGGATGGCAAGGTGTTCAAGGCCGAGTTGGACCGCAAGTTCGACACCAAGGCCGAGGCTGTGAAGTTCCTGGAGAGCCTTGCGGGTGTTGAGTTCAGGGTGGAGAGCGTGGAGTCGAAGCCTGCGGAGAAATTCCCCGCAGCACCTTTCACCACCTCCACACTTCAGCAGGAGGCCGGCAGGAAACTCTCAATGTCGGTGGCGCAGACTATGTCGGTGGCACAGAAACTCTACGAGAGTGGTCTGATTACCTATATGCGTACCGACTCGGTAAACCTCTCCAAGCAGGCTCTCTATGCTGCCAAGGAGGCTGTTGTGGGCCTCTATGGCGAGGAGTACCACAACTGGAGGAACTACAAGACCAAGAGCAAAGGTGCGCAGGAGGCCCACGAGGCCATTCGTCCCTCCTACCTTGACAGGCAGACCATCGAGGGTACTCCGGCCGAGAAGAGGCTCTATGAACTGATTTGGAAACGCACGGTGGCCTCGCAGATGGCCTCGGCGAAGATTGATAAGACCATCGTGAGCATCAGCATCAGTGGCCACGAGGAGCGTTTTGTGGCAGTTGGTGAGCAGTTGCGCTTCGAGGGCTTTATGAAGCTCTACTCAGAGTCGGTGGAGGAGGAGAGCGAGGGCGAAAGCGCAGTGCTGCCCTTGGTGGAGATTGGCACTCTGCTGGGCAACAAGGATGTTGTGGCCACGCAAAAGTTCACCCCCCAGCCCTACCGCTATAGCGAGGCTCTGCTTGTGAAGAAACTTGAGGAACTCGGCATTGGCCGTCCTTCGACCTATGCGCCCACCATTTCGACCATCATCAACCGTGGCTATGTGCTCAAGCAGAATAAGGATGGTGTGAAACGCCCCTATGCGCAGATTACGCTCTCGAAGGGCAAACTCACCGAGAAGGAGCACAGCGAGGTGGTTGGCAAGGAGAAGGGTAAATTGGCTCCCACCGACATCGGTATGCTTGTGAACGACTACCTTCAGGAGCAATTCCCCGACATTCTCGACTACAACTTCACCGCCACGGTGGAGAAAGAGTTTGACCTCATTGCCGAGGGCAAGGAGGGCTGGACCGAGATGATTGGCGAGTTCTATGGCGACTTCCACAAGACCGTGGAGGATGCCCTGGGTGCCCAGATTAAGCAGAACAATACGGTGCGCCAGCTTGGTGTGGACCCCTCAAGTGGTCTGCCCGTGTCGGCTCGCATTGGTCGCTATGGCCCTATGGTGCAGATTGGTGGCGAGGATGGCGGCAAGGCTCGCTTTGCAAGCCTCAAGAAGGACCAACTCATTGCCACAATCACTCTGGAGGAGGCTCTGGAACTGTTTGTGCTGCCCCGTACCTTGGGTGCCTACAAGGGCGAGGAGGTGTCGGTTGGCATTGGTAAGTTTGGCCCCTATGTGCGCTATGGCAACAAATTTGTGTCGATGCCCAAGGGTGATGACCCCTATACGATTACCCTTGAAAGGGCAAACGAACTGATTGAGCAAAAGGAGGTTAAGGACAAGAGTGCCAAGGAGCCCATTAAACGTTTCGATGGGGTGGAGGACCTTGTTATTCTCAGCGGTATCTATGGCCCCTATATCCAGTGCGCCGGCAAGAACTACCGTATCCCCAAGACGAAGGACCCCCTGACACTGACCATTGATGAGTGCAGGGCGATTGTTGCCAAGTCGAAAAAGTAGGAATTTTAGACCAACTGCCCCGATGAGCAAGGTGTGCGCCATTGGCACCTGCGGGGGGTGGGAAGATTAGAATGGGCGGTTGTGCCTCACACCGACCGATAGGGCTGTGATTTTCGCAGCCCTCTTTTTTTGCCGTGGGGAACAGGTGGGCTGTGGGGTAGAGATGACCAACGTGGTTGCACCCTCCACCACGGGGAAGAGTTCTTCCACCACGATGCTTCCGCATCCGGCCGAACGGTTGTCGGTCAGGTAGTCGCCCCTCACGCTCACAATCCCCTCGGGCAGTCGCTCCCACCTGCGGAACCACTCCACTCTCACTCCGTCATCGGCGGCAGTTACGCCACGCACCCTGCCGATGTGGCACTCATAACGCTCCAGGCTCTCTCCCTCGGCCCCAAACCACTCAAGGACCACCGTGCGCTCTGCCTGAATGTTGCGCCACTCAAGGCCGAGCGATACCACCAATGCAGCATCGGCCCGCCTTGCGATGGGTAGATTGGTCGCCACGATGGAGTTCCTTCGGCGGAAGGGCTCCCTCTTGCGCTCCACAATGGGCTCCACCTGCCCACACGCCCCTGCAAGGGTGGTTTGGGCGAGGACCATATTTCCAATCGTAGCCTCCACCGTTGTACTCTCGGTGGTGTGTAGGGCCACTTTGGCGCACCTTGTTAGCGGATGGGTGGCAAAGGCGAATTCTCCTGCGCCACACGTGTCAATGGGGTGGGTGTGGGTGGCAACCACCTCACGTGCATTGTCATAGAGGGTGACCACAAGTTGGAGTGGGGTGGTGGCGTGGGCCTTCAGGTTGCCCACCTCATAGCGCACCACATAGCCCGTGGAGGGGACCAGGGTGATGAACTTCTGGAAACCGAGCAACCTCCCTTTGCTCTCGGCCTGCACCACGGCCTCCACCGAGGGGCTACCATTGGAGGTGGGCACAAAGTAGACCTCGCCCTTCTTGCCGATGCGCATATTGCACGAGGAGAGCAACAACTCGTCGCCCTGCCGGGAGAGTGCATAGTGATAGTGTCGGCGGTCGTAGGTGCGACTACCATCGGCCCTCTGGGCGGCCAGAGGAGATGCACCGCAGAGTAGGGCGGCTCCCAATAGCAATATGGCAACAACTCGTTTCATTGTCTACTTTCGGACCTTTTCGCCAAACATATCGTTGTACTTGTAGGTGCCCTTCAGAGGGGCCACCTTGTGCTGTGCGGCCTTCATTTGCTCCACCATTTCGGGAGCATAGGATTGCTGTGTGAGCCCTGCGGCCCAAGCCTTGTAGGAGTCCAAGAGGTCGTTGTAAATCTCTGGCTTGTCGCCACTGCGGTCGTGGAGTTCGGCTCGGTCCTCACGCAGGTTGAATAAGCCTACCGACCCAACGGTAGAGACCAACTTCCAGTCGCCCTTGCGCACCGCAAAGTCGCCCTTTTCAAAGGGGTAGCCGAAGAGTTCGGGTGTGTTCTCCCTGCTCCAACCCTCGCTCTGGTAGTTGGGCTCATCGCCATTTGTCCAGCACAACACTTCGTGTGGGGCAGCCTCGGTGGTGCCCTGCAAGTAGGGCAAGAGATTTACCCCATCGTGCTCTTGCTGTGGGGCAATGCCTGCTGCGGCGATGATTGTGGGCAGAAAATCGAGGTTGATGATGGGCTGTGAGTAGATGCGCCCTGCGGGTAGGGCGCGTGGCCAACTGAAAATCATCGGCACCCGCAAGCCACCCTCGGTGAGGGTGAACTTGCCACCTCTGGAGGTGTGGTTGAGTTGCCCATCGGTTTCGCCACCCCCATTGTCGCTGGAGAAGATTATCAGGGTGTTCTCCCCAATGCCGTAGGAGTTGAGTTTGTCGAGGAGCTGGCCAACGAAGTCGTCCAGAATGTCATACATTGCCCTTGCTGCCGTGAGCGACCTTTTGTGGCCCAACTCGGCATATTTGTCGTAGACCTCCCGAGGTACCTGCAAGGGGCGGTGGGAGCAGTGGTGACACACGTAGAGGAAGAATGGGCGGTGGTGGTTTTCGTCCACAAAATCGAGTGTGTGTTGAGCGATATCGGTGGTGAGGTAGCCGGTGTCGTAGTGCTCAATGGGTGTGCCCTGATTGTAGATTGGGGCATAGCCAACGGCACCCCACGTGTTGGTGCGTCCGGTGTCGGCCGACCAATAGTCGTGGGTGGAGTCGTGCCAATAGAAGGTGCGCTCAAAGCCTCGGTTTTCGGGCCGCTGCCACTCGGTAAACTCGCCACCGGCGTGCCACTTGCCAATCATAGCCGTGGCATAGCCACCCTCGTGCATATACTCTCCGAGGGTTTGTCCCTCCTGTGGCAGACCCTGCACGGTGTCCACCTTGTAGGCTCCGCTGTGGGCGGGGTAGCACCCCGTGAGTAGGCCCACGCGAGAGGGGAGCGACATTGGCGCGCTTGCATAGGCTTGGGTGCAGGTGATGCCCTGCTCGGCCAGACGAGAGATGTTTGGGGTGTGGGCGAGGGCACTGTGTGGCATTGGGCCTATGTCGGCCGAGCCCATATCGTCGGTCATAATAACAATCACATTGGGGCGCACCTGCTGCTGGGCCCGACACCATCCGGTGCCTGCCACCACAGCCACGGTCGCCACAGCCATCGAGCGATATGTTGTCCTGCTCTTCACCTACCTAAATTATTGTAATATATGCACGCGCGTGCGTGTGTACGCATACGCGAGGGTGCGCGTATGTGCGCGTTTCAAACTCTATTATAACCCCTTGTGGGCCAACAACCACGCCAGGCGATTGTAGGTGCGGTGGGCCCAAGGGCGCATCCTGCGGGGTAGGGCAAGGAGCACCTTGAGTTTGCGCAACCCGCGGCGGTAGTGCTCGGTGTAGCCAAAGTTGGCCACCACCCTGCGCCCAAACTCCTCATCGCCCTTGGCGGTGAGCGTCAGAGCCTTACCTATGGCACACTTGGCCACAAACTCCCTGCGCCACCTCCCCTGCTCCTCGTCCCAAAGGGCCTCCTTGAGGAAATCCTCCAATCGGTAGGGGGTCTGTTCGGGGGTATAGATGGCCGAGGAACGGTTGCTTGCCACCATTGAGTAGTCGCACAACGCCTTCGGTGAGAAGCACACCCCATAGCGTGAGGCCACCTTTATCCACATAAACTGGTCGCCACCCATCTTCATACCCTCCGGAAAACCTCCAACCTCTTCCACAGCCTTGCGCGAAAGCACAGTGGCTGATGGTATGGTAACGTAGGAGGTCATACTCTCCTTCCAAAAGTTCTCCACGGGACCACGCACGGTGGGTGTCTTGGCCCTAACGATGCCCGTGGGACTCACTATGTCAAAGGCGGTGGAGTAGATACCGCAGTGGGGCCAGAGGTCAATCATTTCGCTCACCTCCTCCAGAAATTGGGGCTTCCACCTGTCGTCGGCATCCACCAGCGCAAACCAATCGCCCGTGGCCTCGGCCATAGCCCTGTTGCGTGCGGCACACTCGCCGGCGTTGGCCTGACGGATGAGCCTGACCAGTGGGGACCCAATGGCCTCCACAATGGCAGCGGAAGAGTCGGTGGAGCCGTCGTCCACCACCACAATCTCTGCCGGTTGGAGCGTTTGCGCCAACACCGAGCGCACCGTGGCTTCCACCTCGGCGGCCTTGTTGTAGAGGGGGATGATGACCGAAAACCGCTTGGGGGTATGTGTTGTGTTGCTACTCATAGACCTCTCCTTTTTGTGTGTCAAACGATAGTTTCAGGGGTGCGTGGGTGATTTTTTGTTCATCGGGAATATGCTTCACAAGCACGGGGTAGTGGTGGTGAAGGTAGGCATCCAAGTCGCGCGGTACCTTGATTGTGAGCCGCCCGAATGGGGCCTCCTTCGGGTGGCGCACCGACTCATACTCCGCCACATCCAACGGCAGGCGTACCACGTTCACAAGATGGCATCGTGGGTCGCCATTGAACCACCCCATCTCGCGGCACATCTTGCGGTGGAGCCACTCTCGCGAGGTGAGCCTGTAGAGCACTCCGAGTGCCATTCGGCTCACAAGGCTCTTTTGGTAGTAGAGCGACTTGCTGCGCTCAATCTGCTTGCGCCTCTGCCAGAAGGGGTAGAGGCTGAAGGCACTGATAAACCAAGCGCACTCGGCCCTGTGGAAAGCCTGCAACCTGCGCCCCGAAGGGATGCGGTCGAAGGGGAAGAGGTCGATGAATATGCCGTGGTTGATGTCGAACTGCTCAAACCCTTCCTCCACGAAGAGGGTACCGCGCTTGCGCACCTTGGTCCAATAGAATGGGGTGTTGGGCTCGGTGCGGAACTCCTGAATGAAGAAATCTTTGCCCAGGAGTGCGGGGCCCTCGGTGATGAAACGCTCGTAGTCCTCGCGGAGCATACCGAAGTCGGCATCATCATCCCAGGGGAGTATGTTCTGCCAAAAGTGTACCCCGATGGCTGTGCCACCAATGCCGAAAAACTCAATGCCGAGCAGACCGCACACTCGGTCAATCTCTTCGATAATCTCAAAGAGAGCCTCGTGGAGTCGGTTGAGTATTTCGGGTGTGTATTTCATCGTGTCAACCGTCGACCGACAACTGTCGACCGACAATTTGAAATTCTAAAACTTATAATCGTAGAATACGCCCACAAAGTTGTTGGTACGTTTGGCGGTGATTATACCATAGAGTTCCTTGCCCACAATCGAAAGATTGAGATGTTTGCTCTGGGTGTGGTCATAACGCCAATAGAACGAGAGGATATTGTTGCTGTTGATGTGCCACTTAAAGCCAACATTGCTACGCAAACGGGTGGGATAGTAACCCACGGTGTAAGTATACGGATTGCGATTTGCCCCATCGGGCATCATCTTGCAGGTTGCGGGGTTGAGTATCAGGAATGATTCTATGTTGGCAAATGGCTCCAATTGCTCACTCGCACGATATGCCACCGCAACGTGGGCACGAGCCAACAACTCGGTGGCAGGCTTCACCACTCTATCCACCTCCACAGCCGAGAGATTGTCCTGCACACGAGTACCACCACGCAGGGTGATAGCCAAGCGGTCGATGCGGTGGGTGTAGATGACGTTCATATCATAGACCATCGTGTGTTCCTTGCTGGGTGTGTTGATGATATGCATCACCATAGGCGAGAGCGTCAAGTTGGGCTTCAAGTAGTAGTGTAGCATCACACGCGAGTAGAGCTTTTGGAATTGGCTGATGTTGTTACCAAAATAGAGCTCCTCGCCCCACACCACGCCCCAACGGTCGGCCAACTTGCCCGACACCTGAAAACCGGAGTGCATTTGCAGGTCCTCCACGTGGGTTGTACGATAATACTGCGCCGAAGCAGGGAGGATTGAGCACACCACCGCCACTATCGCCGCACACAAAAGAGACACTCTTTTCATATTCATCATTTCTCGGGTTACTACTTATCTACCAACAAATTGCATCCCCTGATGTCGGCCCCCGTGATGCGCCCCTCAAGGGCAAAGGAGCCATCGGTCCACACTCGGCCGAGGTCTTGCGTCTGGATGAACGCACACGAATAGCGGTTGGCAAGGTCGATGATGTTTACCCCACCTCTAACACCCTCGCCCACCAGGGCGAAGGGGTCGTTCACATCCCTCACCAGCACCTTCATCCACGGTGGCAGGCGGAACACACCATCGCCCACCGAGTAGCCCTGCGAGGTGAGTTCGGCCATACCATACTCCGAGTGTATCTTCTCCACCCCGAAAGCCTCCTTCAGCACCCTGTGCAGTTCGGCCTTCGGCAACTCCTTGCGGCGGCCTTTCATACCGCCCGTCTCCATCACTATGGTGTTGCGTAGTGGGCGTGCATAATCCTCGGCCAGGTCGAGCAGAGCGTAACTCACACCGAGGAGTATCTTGGGCCTGCTGTCTGCCTCCAACACCTCCACAAGGTGGGCATAGTCGTCGAGGAAAAACCCTCCACCATAGCGGGCGATGAGCCGGTCGGCCATATAGACCAGACTGCTCCCCTCTCTCTCCAAGTAGCACGGCAGCAGGGCATAGATGGGCATACCCTCGTAGAAGTGCTCGTAGGCAGCCGTGAATGTGGCTTCGTAGTCGGCAAGGTGAGCCATATAGTGGCGTGAGGGGGTCATTCCCGTGGTGGCGCTGCTGGTGAAGCACTTCTCGGCGGGCTGTGGGCCACAGTAGACCTTTTGGCTCTTGAAGACCTCAATCGGCAGGCAGGGAATATCCTCCACCCTCTGCACCTCACTTGGGTCCACCCCAAGCAGTGCAAGATAGGTGGCATAGGGCAGGCAGGCTGTGGCCTGAAATCGGAACAACTCCAGCGCAGCCTGCTCAAAGGCCTCCTCCGTGCGGATGGCGAGTATTTGTTCTATGGTGAGCACCGCTCCTAATTGCGTGAGGTTACGTTATTTTGTCGGTCAATGCGTGGTCTACTGCTGCGAGAGCAGGAAACGCTCGCAGTCGATGGCAGCCACAGCACCCTTACCTGCGGCCACAATGCCCTGACGGTAGTGGGGGTCCTGAACATCGCCCGCGGCAAAGACACCCTCCACACTTGTGCGGCTCGATGCGCCATCGGTAATGATGTAGCCCTCCTCGTTGAGCTCCAGCTGGCCGGCAAAGAGTTTGGTCTGGGGAGTGTGGCCAATGCCGAGGAAGAAACCATCCACGGCAATGTCCTCGGTGTGGCCGTCGGCGTGCAGAAGCCTTACGCCCGTAACGCCACTCTCATCGCCCAGCACCTCCTGGGTGTTGCACAGGAAGTGAATCTCGATGTTCTCCATTGAGGCGACCTTGGCCTGCATAGCCTTGGAGGCACGCAGGTAGTCCTTGCGCACAATCATATGCACCTTGCGGCAGAGGCTTGCCAAGTAGGTTGCCTCCTCACAGGCGGTGTCGCCACCACCCACCACAGCAACATCCTTGCGGCGGTAGAAGAAACCATCGCAGGTGGCGCAAGCACTCACACCCATACCCCTGAACTTGGCCTCGCTGGGCAGTCCGAGATACTTGGCCGTAGCACCCGTGCAAATGATAACTGACTCGGCCTCAATGGTGTCGGTGTCGTTCACAACAGCCTTGAAGGGCCTCTGCGAGAGGTCGATGGAGGTAACCACTCCACCCCTCAAGTCGGCACCAAAACGGGCTGCCTGACGGCGCATATCTTCCATCATCTGGGGGCCACTAACGCCATCGGGGTAGCCGGGGAAGTTCTCCACATCGGTGGTGGTTGTGAGTTGTCCTCCGGGCTCAAAGCCCTCGTAAACCACGGGTGCGAGGTTTGCCCTTGATGCGTAGATTGCTGCGGTGTAGCCGGCGGGGCCGCTACCGATAATCAAACATTTGATGTGTTCCATAGTTTTGTTCTCTTTCTATTTTTTTGTGTATATATTGTTTTTCGTTTTAATCTCGCTCGGTCGCAACCCTACAAATATAGTTTTATTTGTGGAAATAGTCAAACACTCTTGTTGCTTTTGCTTCGCCCACCTCGGCTGCAAGTGCGCTCTTGGAGGCCCTCTTCACTCCCGCAACACTGCCAAAAGCCCTCAGTAGGCTCTCCACACTCTTGGCTCCAATGCCCTCAATGCCGTCCAACTCGCTCACTGTGAAGGCGGCCGAGCGTTTGTTGCGGTGGAAAGTGATACCAAAGCGGTGGGCCTCATCCCTAATGTGGCGTATCACCTTGAGCGGTTCGCCCGTGCGGTCGAGGTAGTAGGGCTTGGGGTCGTTGGGGAAATAGACCTCCTCCAATCGCTCGGCAAGGCCCACGATGGGCACCTTGCCCCACAGCCCCAACTCACGGAGCACCTCGCAGGCGCTGGAGAGTTGGCCCTTGCCACCATCCACCACAATCAGGTCGGGCAACTCGCCCCCCTCGTTCATCACCCTCGTGTAGCGGCGTGTGATAATCTCCCTCATTGTGGCGAAGTCATCGGGTCCCTCCACTGTCTTGACGTTGAAGTGGCGGTACTCCTTGCGTGAGGGCTTGCCATCGCGGAACACCACGCAGGCAGCCACGGGGTGGGTGCCCTGCAAGTTGGAGTTGTCGAAACACTCAATGTGGCGTGGCGGGCGGTCCAAGTAGAGTTCCCTTTGCAGGGCGGCCATAAGCCTTTCGGTGTGCCTTTCGGGGTTTTTGATTTCGATGTTTTTGAGCCTTTCGGCACGGAACATCACCGCACCCTTGTGGGCAAATTCGAGCAGTTTGAGTTTGTCGCCCCTCTGCGGTACGGTAAATTTCACGCCCTCAACCTCCTCATCGGGCTCCACGGCCACAATCACCTCCCTTGCGAGCCTACCACCTGCCACCTCGGCGGCCATCTGACGGATGACCTGCGAGAGAATGGTTGCCTTCTCGCTCTCGGCACCGAGGGTGAAGAGTGCCGTGCGGCTTGCCACCACCGTACCTCGGGCCACACGCACAAAGTTGCAGTAGGCATCCAAGTCGTCCACCACAAGGGCAAAGACATCCACATCGCCCAACGTGGGGCTCACAATCACACTTCGGGCCTCATACTTGGCCAACGCCTCAAGCCTTCGCTTGTAGGTGGCAGCCTTCTCAAAGTTGAGCACCTCGGCCGCAGCCTCCATCTTCTCGGTCAGGTATTGTCGGGTAGGGCGCAGGTCGCCTCGCAGGTGTTTTTTGACCATCTCTATGGTGTCGGCATACTCTTCGGCCGTCTGGTGTCCCACGCAGGGGGCCGAGCAGTTGCCAATGTGGTACTCCAGACAGACCCTGTACTTACCCCTCTCGATGTTCTCCGGCGAGAGGTTGAGCGAGCAGGTGCGCAGTTGGTAAATCTCTTTGAGGCTCTCCAACATAGCCCTCTGGGAGAGCACCGAGGAGTAGGGCCCGAAGTAGGTGGAGCCATCCCTCACCATACGCCTTGTGGACTCCACACGTGGAAACGGCTCGTTGCGCACCACAATCCACGGGTAGGTCTTGTCGTCCTTGAGGAGGATGTTGTACCTCGGTCGGAGGGTTTTGATAAGGGAGTTTTCGAGCAGCAGTGCATCGTTCTCCGTGGGAGTGTCTATGTGCTTGAGGGCGACAATCTTACCCACCATCACACGCACCTTTGCGCTGTGTTTTTTGGAGTCCACAAAGTAGGAGCCCACGCGGCGGCGCAGGTTCACAGCCTTACCCACATAAATCACCCTGCCCGAAGCGTCAAAAAATTGATACACTCCGGGAGTGGTGGGCAGTAGCGACACTGCCTCTTTGAGTTGTGCTATGCGGTCGAGAGCGGACATTATTCTGAGCCGTTAGCCATTAGCCATTAACTGTTAGCCATTAGCTACTTCTATCAATATAGCACAATAGGGCATACGTGCGATGCCCTATTGCGTTGTGTTATGGGGTTGGCCTACTCGGCTACCTCTTTCAGTTCGATGCCCAACTCAACAAGTTGTGCGGGGTCGATTGTGGTGGGCGAGTCCACCATAACATCCCTGCCCTGGTTGTTCTTCGGGAAGGCGATGTAGTCGCGGATGGAGTCGGAGCCGCCAAAGAGCGAGCAGAACCTGTCAAAACCAAAGGCGATACCTGCGTGGGGAGGTGCACCATAGCGGAAGGCGTTCATCAGGAAGCCAAACTGTGCCTCGGCTTGCTCGGCGCTGAAGCCCAGCAACTTAAACATCTTCTGCTGCAACTCCCTATCAAAGATACGCACCGAGCCGCCACCGACCTCTACGCCGTTGCACACAAAGTCGTAGGCATTGGCCCTAACCCTACCGGGGTCGCTCTCCATATACTGCTCATCCTCAGGCTTGGGCGAGGTGAAGGGGTGGTGCATAGCGTAGAAACGCTGCGTCTCCTCGTCCCACTCCAACAGCGGGAAGTCCACAACCCACAGGGGCGCAAACTTCTTGGGGTCCCTCAGACCGAGCCTGTCGCCCATCTCCAGACGGAGCACGTTGAGTGCCGAGAGAGTCTGCTTCTTGGCACCGGCGAGGATGAGGATAAGGTCGCCACTCTTTGCGCCACACTTGTTGGCCAGGGCGGTGAGCTCCTCGGGGGTGTAGAACTTGTCGATGCTCGACTTGATGCCGGCCTCGTCGATGCGTACCCACACAAGGCCCTTGGCACCCACCTGGGGACGTTTCACAAAGTCGGTCAAGCCGTCAATCTGCTTGCGGGTGTAGCCTGCGCAGCCCTCGGCCACGATGGCACCCACATACTCTGCCGAGTCAAAGACCACAAAATCCTTGCCCTTTACATCGGCAGTGATGTCGTTGAACTCCATACCGAAACGGATGTCGGGTTTGTCGGAGCCATATTTTTCCATTGCCACACTCCAAGGCATACGGGGGAAGTCGTAGGCGATTTCCACACCGAGCACCTCCTTGAAGAGCGTCTTGGCAAACCTCTCAAACACGTTCAGAACATCCTCCTGCTCCACAAACGACATCTCGCAGTCAATCTGTGTGAACTCGGGCTGACGGTCGGCACGCAGGTCCTCATCACGGAAGCAACGCACAATCTGGAAGTAGCGGTCATAGCCGGCCACCATCAGCAGCTGCTTGAATGTCTGGGGGCTCTGGGGCAGAGCGTAGAACTTGCCGGGGTTGAGCCTCGAGGGCACCAGGAAGTCGCGTGCACCCTCGGGGGTGGAGTTAATCATATAAGGGGTTTCAATCTCCATAAAGTTCTCCCCATCGAGGAAGTTGCGGGTTACCTGTGCCATACGGTGGCGCAACATCAGTGCGTTTTTCAGCGGGTTACGCCTAAGGTCGAGGTAGCGGTAGCGCATACGGAGGTCATCGCCACCATCTGAGTTGTCCTCAATGGTGAAGGGAGGGGTGTCGGCAGCATTGAGCACTTTGAGTGCGCTCACACCGATTTCAATATCTCCTGTGGGCATCTTGGGGTTTTTGCTGGAACGCTCCAATACGGTACCCGTAGCCTGCACCACATACTCCCTACCGAGCGACTGTGCAATCTGCTTGCACTCCTCGGGCGAGTTGTCGTCCACCACCAATTGGGTGATACCATAGCGGTCGCGGAGGTCGATGAAGGTCATTGCTCCGAGGTTGCGTACCTTCTGCACCCAGCCGGCCAAAGTTACCTGCTGCGAAAGATTCTCAAGGCGAAGTTCGCCACACGTGTTTGTTCTGTACATAGTGTGTTGTGTCTATTGTTATATTTTTCGTACTTTTGCAGTAGTGGAATAAAAAAATCTCTCAAAGGTACAAAAAAAGTATGGACGGAGAATACAATATGGACCATTTTTTTATGCAGAGGGCCATTTCGGAAGCAAAATTAGCCCTTGAGCAGGGCGAAGTCCCCATTGGTGCTGTGGTGGAGTGCGCCGGTAGGATTGTCGGCAAGGGGCACAATCTGGTGGAAACGCTCGGCGATGCCACCGCCCACGCCGAGATGCAGGCCATCACGGCGGCGATGAACACCCTCGGAGGTAAGTATCTGACCGAGTGCACACTCTATGTCACCGTGGAGCCCTGCGTGATGTGTGCCGGAGCCCTCGCTTGGAGCCAAATCGGACGCATTGTCTACGGCACGGCCGAGCCCAAAAAGGGCTACACAACCATCCCACACCCCATTTTGCACCCCAAAACAAAGGTCGAAAGCGGAGTGATGGAGGCCGAGTGCAGAGAGTTGATGGAAGAATTTTTCAAAAAACTGCGCCGATAAATTTGTTATCCTTTGAGAAAATGTGTAATTTTGTCGCTTAGTGACACGTTTCTATCTTGTACCGAAACAATAAGTATAACACAATAACCGAAACAAAACAATGAAAATCAAATCGCTTGTTATCGCCCTTGCCGCAGTGTTGGTAAGCGCAACTGCACTCGCACAGGACCCCGTGAACGAAGCAAAGAAGATGTACAACGAGGGTGTTGCCCTCTTCAAGGCCAAGAACTTCGCCGAGGCTCTGCCCATCCTTGAGAAAACCGTGGAGGCTGCTATGGAGGCCGATGCTATGGAGGTTGCCGAAGCTGCACAGAAACTCATCCCCACCAGCTACTTCCAGCTCGGTTTGGCCAAGATGAAGGCCGGTAATGTAGACGCTGCTTTGGTAGATCTCAACAAGGCTAACGACGTTGCCCTGCTCTACAACAACGCCAGCGTGGCTCGCAACGCAAAGAGCGCAATCTCGCAGGTGTACAGGGTTAAGGGTGCCAATGCTTTCAATAGCAAGGACTATGCTACCGCAGTGGTAGACTTCGCAAAGGGATATGAGGTAAACCCCCAGGATACCAAACTCGCTCTCAACCTCGCAATGAGCTACTGCGAGCTGAAGGACTTTGAGAATGGCGTGAAGGTTTACACCGACATCATCGCCCTCGAGAAACGCCACAGCCGCTTCGCCGAGCCCGCTGCCGAGGCAAAGAAAGCACTCTCCAACTACCTGCTCGTTAAGGCTCAGGAGGAGAATGCTGCTGCCAACAAGGAGGCTGCCTACGCAACCCTTGAGACCCTTATCAATGCCGACCCGATGAATGCAGAGAACCAGATGCACCGCTTGCAGATGGCTGCTGCAAACCAGGATTGGGACAACGTGATTGCTTGGAGCGACCTCGCTGCTGCAATCCAGGCCACCCCCGAGGCACAGAGCGATGTTTACTACCTCGTTGGCGTTGCACAGGATAGCAAAAACAACAACACTGCCGCTATTGACGCCTACAAACAGGTGGTAGCAGGCGACAAGGTTGAGGCTGCAACCAAACGTATCAAAGAGCTCCAGGAGTTCATCAAAGCCGAGAAAGAGGCTGCAAAATAGGTTGTCGCATCACAATCGACAACGCACTCTTCGGGGTGCGGTCGTAAACCAAACAAAACGGGGCGTCTTCCACGTGCGGAGGGCCCCGTTTTTGTTGATAGAGTATATCAAATTATATAATTATAATATTTCTGTGCAAATGAAACGAACACTCCTCAAAGCTGCCCTCCTCGCCGTGGTGTCGGCAATGGTTTGTGTGCCCCGAAGTGTGGCTCAAGAGGTCTATCCCAATGCTCTGAAGTTCACATTCCTCTCGTGGGCCAGCGGTAGTACCAAGATGTCCTATGAGCGAGCCTTGCCCGCCCACCGACAGAGTGCCGAGATTTGTGCAAGCCTCATTGGTGCCGGCTACGATAAGTATCACAACCGCCCACTTGGATTTACGCTCCGCTATGGCCACAAGTTCTTCCTGTGGGACTACTCGGCCGAGCGACCACTTGACGGCTTCTACCTGCGCCCCGAGGCAATTTTTTGTCGCTATACCTACGACTCTGCAGCCACCCACAATCGCACCCTTGCACAAATGGGGGCTCTGCTTGCCACAGCAGGCTATCAGCACACCTTTGGTCGCTTTTTGGTTGATGGATGGGTTGGTGGTGGCTACAGCTTTGGCACACCGGCCGACACGGGCTACCACCACGGATTTCAGGTGTGGGATTGGTTTGGCACCCGCAACGACCACATAGCTCTCTCGTTCAGTATCCGACTTGGATGGTGCTTCTGACAACGGCCCGTGCCAATCAAAAATAAGAGAGGCTCCACAATCGTGGAGCCTCTCTCTTGTATCTTAATCTGTGTACTATGTCAGATTAGAACTTGTAGCTGAAAGCAACCTGTGCGCGAGGCAAGGGAAGAACGGTCCAACCGTCAGCACGACCCTCGTAGCGACCGAGAGCAGCACCCATACCTACGGTGCAGTCGATACCCCAGTAGGTGTTCAGTTTGAAGTAGTAACCGTAGCTAACGCCAAGACCACCGGCCTGAATGTTCTTCATATCGGTGCGGCTACCAAAAGGATAGGGAGCACTGGCCTGGCCAAAACGAGCAGCCTCGAGGAAAGCACCAAAGTGGTGGCCGTTGAAAGCTTTGCAGAGGTAGTAACGAGCCTCTGCAACAGCGTCCCAACCATTGAGGTAAAGACCGGTCTCGCCAACGTTCTTCCAGGGCGAGAAAATAACTGCGGTACCCGAAACGTCAACGGTCCACTGGGGAGCTACCGAAAACTCTGCTCCGAGATTAACAGCACCGATGCCCAGGTAGAGGGCGTTGGATTTGAGTGCACAAACCTGTGCGTTAGAAACAGTTACGGCTGCGAAAAGCGACAAAGCCAAAACCACTAACTTCTTCATAGTTAAATACTTATTTAATTAAACATATATAAATTTCACAATTGTCCGCAAAATTGACTTCGTAAAGGTACACATTTTTTTGATATGCGCTACACTTTGCGTGATTTTTTTTCATTTTTTTTAATGTTGGTGTTCAGTGTCATAAGTGTTATTGTCTGTTTTGAATGGTTTTTTGGGGCAATAAAATTCTATTGTGTAGGTGCAAAAATGGTGCTTGTTTTGTGTAAAGTGAAAATAAAGGGCGAAAAAATTTGCAGATTGGAGAAAACTGCTTATCTTTGCCCTGCTTTTTAAGTCAAGCACGGAGAGATGGGTGAGTGGCTTAAACCAACAGTTTGCTAAACTGTCGTACGGGATTACTGTACCGGGGGTTCGAATCCCCCTTTCTCCGCAACAAAGAGGAAGTTACAGAAACGGTAACTTCCTCTATTTCTTTTAGTTAGGCTCTAACTGCAAAACAATCAAAGAATTATAGGCTGATTTCTGACTACCTTTTGACTATCTGATAAAGACAGAATGTAGTCAAAAATAGTTACCAGATTGTAACCATCGGTATCCAAATCGTAACCGGACATCCGGAAAACAGCGATAGGTTACTGCGTCTATGATTTGACTACCATTTGTAAGAAGTCGTCCACTTTCGCTATTGTGCAGCATCTTGAGACAAAATACTTTTGTAA
>JAFVSY010000044.1 GCA_017503465.1 Tidjanibacter sp.
AACCTCTACACTCCCTAAACTCCCTTAAAGCCCTTTCCCCTTTCTGCCCTTTCCTTGCTCTTCCTTGCTCTTCCTTGCTCTTCCTTGCTCTTTTTCTGCGCCAAAGGCGCTGATTGCAATTTCGACCACCCCTCCCGACCTCCCCTTTCGTAGGGGAGGGGTACTTGGTGGTGCTACCAAATGCTATTAGACCATACACTCACTAAACTCACTAAACTCCCTAAACTCCCTAAAAAAGACGTTAGACGTTGGACGTTAGACCACAAGAAAGCGGGCAGGCACAGCCTGTTTTGTGAATTTGGATGGCGGGGCTACCCACCGTTTGGTAGCGGGAAAAAACGTTTAGAGCAGGATGAATGCAAGGAATACAAGAAAACCACCCCCGCAGTTTACTGAACGTAAATGAGGAGGTGGTTTGTCGCAGTATGACGCCGCAGTCGCCTGCTATAGACGTTTTTTGATGGCTGCCGAAGCCTCCTCATACCCCGGCTTGTCGAGCAGGGCAAACATATTTTTCTTGTAGGCCTCCACGCCGGGCTGGTTGAAAGGATTGACACCCAAGATGTAGCCACTGATACCGCAAGCCTTCTCGAAGAAGTACAAGAGGCCACCGATGTAGTACTCGTTGATGGTGGGAATCTCAATGCGAATGTTGGGCACACCACCGTCCACGTGGGCCAACACCACGCCCAACTCGGCCATCTTGTTCACATAGTCAAGACGCTTGCCTGCGAGGAAATTGAGTCCGTCGAGGTTGTCGCCATCGCTCTCAATGGTAACCTTGCCCTCGGGCTGGGCCACGCTGATTACGGTCTCAAAGAGTGTGCGCTCACCCTCCTGGATGTACTGACCCATAGAGTGGAGGTCGGCGGTGAGGGTTACGCTGGCGGGGAAGATACCCTTGTTCTCCTTGCCCTCGCTCTCGCCGTAGAGTTGTTTCCACCACTCGGCGATGTATTGCAGGCGGGGCTCATAGGATGCAAGGATTTCAATTTTGTATCCCTTCTGATAGAGGGCGTTGCGTGCGGCGGCATACTGTGCGGCTATGTTCTGCTCAAAGGGTACACCCTCGGCAGTTGCCACCTCCATATCCCTTGCGCCACGCACGAGTTCGGCGATGTTGATGCCGGCAGCAGCGAGCGGAAGGAGTCCCACGGGAGTGAGCACCGAGAAACGGCCACCCACATTGTCGGGGATTACATAGGTTGCGTAGCCCTCTGCGGTGGAGAGGGTTTTGAGTGCGCCACGTGCTGCATCGGTAACGGCAGCGATGCGCTCGCGAGCCTCCTCCTTGCCATAACGGGCCTCTATCTCGGCCTTAATCAGTCGGAAGGCCACTGCGGGCTCGGTGGTGGTGCCACTCTTGCTGATTACGATGGCGGCAATGCTATAATCTTTCACAGCCTCAAGCAGTTCGGCGGTGTAGGTCTCCGAGAGGTTGTTACCTGCGAAGAGGATATAGGGGTGCTGACGGTTTTTGTTCAGGAAGTGGAACGAGCTGCTCATTGCGTCCAACACGGCCTTTGCACCGAGGTAGGAGCCACCGATGCCGATGACGATAACGACCTCTGCTTTGGCTGCCAACGAGCGTGCGGTGAAGTTGATGGCCTCAATCTCTTCGGGAGTGATGCTCGAGGGGAGATTTACCCAACCGAGGAAGTCGTTACCTGCGCCTTCTCCACTGTGGAGCAAGGAGTTAGCCTGTTGTGCTGCGCCTGCGAGGGCTGCCACCTCGGCGGCATCCACGCCACACGAGATGTGTTTGGTTTCGAGTTTTATCATTTTTCTTTGAATTTGTGAATTTATTGTCCGTTTAGTGGTGCGCAAATTTAATATATTTTTTTTACTTTTGCTCTTTGTAAGGGTATTTAGAAAAATAGTACAAAAAAATATAGCATAAAATGGGCCTGTTTTCATTGACACAAGAGTTGGCGGTAGACCTGGGAACTGCCAATACTCTCATCATCCACAACGGCAAAGTGGTCGTGGATGAGCCCTCCATCATTGCTGTGGATATCCACACCGGCAAGGTTGTGGCTATCGGTAAGGAGGCACAAAAAATGCACGGCAAAACCCACCAGGACATCAAGACCATCCGCCCTTTGAAGGATGGTGTCATTGCCGACTTCAACGCTGCCGAGCAGATGTTGCGCGGTATGATTAAGAAGGTTAAGACCAACGGCCACCTCTTCAGCCCCTCGCTGAAGATGGTTGTCTGCATCCCTTCGGGCTCGACCAACGTGGAGATTCGCACCGTCAGGGAGAGTGCCGAGCACGCAGGTGCAAGGGATGTCTATATGATTTTTGAGCCTATGGCTGCTGCGCTTGGTGCGGGCCTCGACGTGGAGGCTCCCGAGGGCTCGATGATTATCGACATCGGTGGTGGTACCACCGAGATTGCTTGTATTTCGTTGGGTGGCATTGTGTGCAGCGAGAGTATCGACGTTGCGGGCGATGTCTTCACCGAGGACATTCAGAAGTACATCCGCCAGCAGTACAACGTGCGCATTGGCGAGCGCACTGCCGAGAATATCAAGATGGCGGTTGGTGCTGCCTTGAGGGAGCTGGACAACCCACCCGAAGACTTTGTGGTTACGGGCCCCAATATGCTCACAAGCCTTCCCACCACGCTCAACGTGTCGTATAGCGAGGTGGCCTATGCGTTGGAGAAATCGCTCTTGAAGGTGGATGCAGCGGTGATGAAGGTGTTGGAGATGATTCCGCCCGAACTCTACTCCGACATTATGAAGAACGGTATCTACCTTGCCGGTGGCGGTGCCCTCATCAAGGGCCTTGACAAGCGTCTGCAAGAGAAGACCAACATCCCCTTCATCATTGCCGAGGACCCCTTGAGGGCCATCGTGAGGGGTACGAGTGTGGCGTTGAAGAACATCAACAACTTCTCGTTCCTGATGAAATAGTTAGCCGGACAAATGTGTGGTGCGGGCGGCTCGTGCCCGTGGGCCACAATGTTTGTCTGTGTCAATATGTTGCGGTTGCCCCGAGTGGTGGGTAACCGCAACGCAATTTTGAAAAAACCGCCACAGCGGATTTGAAACGACCTCCACAGCGGAGGACAACACCCTTCTCCTATGAACAAAGTTATGCTCCTGCTCAAGCGTGTGGCTGCGCCCCTACTCTTCGTGCTCATCGAGGTGGTGGCCATCAGCCACTACACTCGTGCCACGAGTTTCACAAGGGCGCGACTGCTCACGGTGTCCAACCACATCACGGGTGGCATCGAGGGCTCGTTGCGTGGTGTGAGCGACTACTTTGGCCTGCGCGGGAAAAACGCTCTGTTGCTGGAGCGAGTGGCCGAGTTGGAGAACAAGGTGGCAATGTTGGAGGAGGCCTCCGCAATGGCCACAGAGGAGGCGTTGGAGCAAGAACTTCCCCCCTATGTGTTCACCACAGCGAGGGTCGTGAAGAACTCCGTCTTTGGTCAGCACAACTTTTTCACCATCAACAAGGGCCTCCTGGACGATGTGGAGGGCAATATGGCCATCCTCTCGCCCGAGGGCTATGTTGTGGGCTACACAATAGACTGCTCGGAGCACTTTTCGGTCTGCATATCGGTGGCCAACAAGGATTTCACTATGGGTGGCAAAAGCAACCGCAGCGAGTATATGGGCTCCATCGGGTGGCTCGGTGGCGACTACCGCAGGGTGCAACTCACCGACATCCCCTACTATGCCAACTTCGCCCCCGGCGACACGATTGTTTCCACCGTGTCGTATCGTTTCCCTCCGGGCCGCATTGTGGGCACGGTGGAGAAGTTTGAGCCCTCGGACGACAAGATGAACAGCAATGTGGTTGTACGCTTGGCAGCCGACCTCTCGAAGTTGAGCCAAGTGCTGGTGGTTAAGTATATGGGTGGCGAGGAGTTTGAGGACCTACACAGCAAGTACTAATTGAAAATTGAAAATGGAAAATTGAAAATTATTACTTTGCTCTACCCCACAAACTCACAAAAAACAGCTAATGGCTAATGGCTAACGGCTAACAACTTGAAAATGATGCAACGCACGATTG
>JAFVSY010000045.1 GCA_017503465.1 Tidjanibacter sp.
GTAGGTAGTAGAGTCTTACTCCCCGCCTAACCTCTCTAACCTCTCTAACTTCTCTAATATCCCTTTCTGCCCTTTATCAGTCGTTTCGGAGCGGTAAAAATGCATAGAGCGGGATGAATGCAAGGCGGCGTCAGAGTGACGCTTTCCCCATTTTAGCAGTGGTGCTTTCAGCCGTTTCGGAGCGGTAAAAAATGCATAGAGCGAGGCTAATGCAAGGCGCACAAGAAAACCACCTCCGTAGTTTACTAACGTAAATGAGGAGGTGGTTTATCGCAGTGCAACGTAGCAGTCGCCCGCTATCTGCATTTTTTTTATTTGCCGCTCTGACGAGTTGCCAATACCGACACCACGGGAGTGCTGGCAGGGGTCAGAATGGTCAAGCCCTCGAACTGAAGGTCAGCAACGTTGATGGACTTACCAACGCCCAACTCGGTGATGTCGATTACGAGCTCATCCAAGAGGTTCTCCTCCAAGCCCGAAACGGTGAGTTTGCGGCGCTCGATTTTGAGCTTACCACCGGCCTTAACACCCTCCGAGTTACCAACAACGGCAACGGGAACCTCAATCGATACGGGTTTGCCGTCTACCACGCGGTAGAAGTCGATGTGCTGGCAGTAGTCCTTAACGGGGTGGAACTGGGTCTCGCGCATTACGCCCTTAACCACGGTGCCGTCGATGTTGAGCTCTACGATGTAGGATTTGGGAGTGTAGAGAATTTTCTTTGCCTCAGCTGCCTCTACCGAGAAGTGGATGGTCTCGCCACCGTTGCCGTAGATAACGCAGGGAATGAGGTTCTCGCGGCGGATGTCCTTAGCGCCTTTCTTACCGAACTGCTCGCGCTTTACGCCATTGATTTGTACAGTTTGCATAGTGTTTAATGTGTTAAAAGTTAATGTGTTACTTGGGCGACACTCAGTACGGCTCATGCAATCTCGCCGTCCCCCATAATCGCTTGCGGGCGCAAAGATACAAATAAAATTCAAAATTCAGAATTCAGAGTTCAAAATTATTACACTTTCTCTACTATGATTATATCTAAAAAACCTGCCTAACAAAAAAAACTTGTTAGACAGGCTCTTGGTGTGGTCAGTTATAAAAATCCTAAATGGTTCGTCCCGGATAGGCTTCGAGGGCCTTCTGGAGCACCACAAGGGCGCGTTGGAGCTCCTTCTTGCAGAGGGTGTAGGAGATACGCACCTCGTTACGGCCTTTGTCGGGCTCGGAGTAGAAGCCCGAAGCAGGAGCGAGCATAATCGTTTCGCCCTCCCACGAAAACTCCTCCAAGCACCACGCACAGAAGCGGTCGCTATCGTCAATGGGGAGTCTTGCCACCGTGTAGAAAGCACCCATAGGGATGGGCGAGTAGACTCCCTCAATCCTGTTGAGGCCATCCACAAGGCAGTTCCTGCGCTCGATGAACTCCTCATAGGTGCGCATTGCATACTCCCTCGGAGCATCCAGCGAAGCCTCGGCCACAATCTGGCCCACGAGGGGTGGACTCAACCTCGCTTGGCAAAACTTCATCACTGCATCGTGCACCCTCTTATTTTTGGTCAGCAGGGCACCAATGCGAATACCGCACTCCGAGTAGCGTTTCGACACCGAGTCGATGAGTACCACATTGTCGGTGATACCCTCCAAGTGGAAGGCCGAAATGTAGGGCGAACCGGTGTAGATAAACTCCCTGTAGACCTCATCGGAGAAGAGGAAGAGGTCATATTTCTTCACCAAGTCGCGTATGCGGTTCATCTCCTTGCGGGTGTAGAGGTAGCCCGTGGGGTTGTTGGGGTTGCAGATGAGTATGCCTCGTGTGCGGGGAGTGATAAGGCTCTCGATGTCGTCAATCGGTGGCAGGGCAAACCCACTCTCAATGGAGGAGGTGATGGGCTTGATGATTGCTCCGGCCGACACCGCAAAAGCCATATAGTTGGCATAGGCGGGCTCGGGCACGATAATCTCGTCGCCCGGGTTGAGGCAGGCCATAAAGGCAAACAGCACCGCCTCGCTACCACCCGTGGTTACGATGATGTCGTCGGCCGACACCTTGATTTGATATTGGTCGTAGTAGCCCACAAGTTTCTCGCGAAACGAGCGAAAGCCGTCGCTGGGGCTATATTCGAGTACCTTGCGGTCTATCTCCTTGAGAGCCTGCAAACCCTCATCGGGAGTGGGCAGGTCGGGCTGTCCGATGTTGAGGCGGTAGATTTTCACGCCACGCTTTGCTGCACTCTCGGCCAGGGGGTAGAGCTTACGAATGGGCGAGGAGGGCATTAGTTCGGCACGTTCTGAAATCTGTGGCATAGGCGTTGTGATGTTTTTTTGTGTTGTTCTAATAATCCTATCTGTTCCTAACCTGTTGTGTGGTCGCCACCGGGTAAACTGTGCAGGCCACTATCACAAAGGTACGCATAAATGTGGAAAAATGCTATCTTTGCGCCACAAAAAGGTGACCAAAGGCATAAAAAAAGAACACAATGAGGCTGAATTTACGCAAATCGTTTGGGGAGCTCACCCGCTTTGAGTGGGGATTGTGGCTGGTGTCGCTGGCTGTGGTAGCCGGCTCCTACCTGCTCTCGCCCGAGGGCAGCGTGCTCAATCTGCTCACCTCGCTTGTGGGTGTTACGGGCCTCATTTTCATTGCCAAGGGTATGTTGCTCGGTCAGGTCATCACCATCGTTTTCTCAATTCTCTATGGCATCGTCAGCTGGGTGTTTGCCTACTATGGCGAGGTGCTGACCTACCTCGGAATGACCGCCCCGATGGCGGTGGTTGCACTTGTGTCGTGGGCCCGCCACCCCTACAAGGAGAGTGCCGAGGTGGAGGTTGCGAGGGTTAGCGGACGACAGGTGGCGTGGATGGCGGTGTGGACCCTGGTAGTTACGGCGGTGTTCTACTTTGTGCTGCGAGCACTCGGCACGGCCAACCTCGGTGTGAGCACCTTATCGGTGTGCACGAGCTTTGTGGCGGTCTACCTCACGTGGCTGCGCTCTCCGTGGTATGCACTTGGCTATGCGGCCAACGACGTGGTGCTGATTGTGCTGTGGGTTATGGCCTCGATGGTGGAGCCCGACTACCTGCCTATGGTTGCTTGCTTTGTGATGTTCCTCGCCAACGATATCTATGGCTTTGTGAATTGGCGCCGAATGAGCCGCCGCCAATCTACCCAAACTACCTAAAGCCCCCCTTGATAACGGCCGACTGCCGACCACACATCACCCCCTTAGAGTGCAGATTAGGCGGTCGAGAGAGTAGCGGCCCGCACCGGCAATAAGCAGGAAGATGTAGATACCTGCATAGACAACCTTCAGCTCCGCTTGGTCGAAGGTCTGACTCGGAAAGAGCAAAAAGGCCGCACCAAACATCACCACCGTCATCACAGCCGAGGTGATGCGTGTGAGGAGGCCCATAGCCAGCAGTGCCCCCGCAACAGCCTCAATGACACCCACAAGACTCACCACACTCGCACTCGAAAGCCCCCACATCGAGGGATACTCCTGCTCCAACCAAGGGTATTGCTGCGACTTGGTTATGGCCTGCGTGAAGAGCAAAGTGCCAATGAATAGGCGCAGAAAAAGAATACCGCTATCGGCCCTACCTGCCGCCGCTTTGGCGCACGATGTGGGCTCCTCCTCGGCCGCGGAGGGTGGCAGAGGAGTTGTGGAAACCACGTGTGGAGTGGTCGCAGCGGTGGAAGCGGATACGCCGTGGGTGGAAGTGGATACGGTGGTGTTGTGGCGTTTGTTGTGTTGCTTGGTGGTCATAAGGCAAAAGATTGTGTATGCGTGGTGGCGTTTCTACTCTTTTACCACCCCACGTGCAATCTTCGTGCCTTACTCAGTCAGCCTATTCAGCAAGACAGCACAACCCTCCTCCAACATATCAAGCACCAACTCAAAACCATCGGCACCCTCGTAGTAGGGGTCGGGCACATAGTCGTAGCCAAAGTGGGCGGGGATGTAGTCGGCCATACGCTCCAACTTTTGCAACGCCTCCACACTCGGGGCCAACCTCGAAAGGCTCTCATACACAGAGTCGTCCATAGCCAGCAAGAGGTCGAAACGGTCGAAGTCGTCGGAGCGCACACGGCGGCTGCGATGGGTGAAGTTGTAGCCACGCTTCTTGCCTGCTGCCCTCATTCGCGGGTCGGGGAGTTCGCCGGCGTGTCCTCCGTAGGTGCCTGCGGAATCGATGGTCATTTTGTCGCCCAAGCCACGCTCTGTGGCCTGCTGGCGGAGTATTTCATCGGCTGCCGAGGAGCGACAAATGTTGCCGAGGCAGACGAAGAGAATTTTTTGTTTGTCCATTGCGTGTGATGTTTTTCTAACACTCGGAGTGTAAAAATATCGTTTTTTGAGCAATTCTACAAAAATATCACTATATTTGTCCTACACAAACGAGTGTAAACACACACATAAACATAAACTTATAACCTTAAACAAATTTTTACTACTATGGGATTTTTGCAGGAATTCAAAAAATTCGCCCTCAAAGGTAATGTAGTCGATATGGCAGTCGGTGTTATCATCGGTGGTGCTTTCGGCAAAATCGTAACCTCGTTGGTTAATGATGTGATTATGCCCCCTCTGGGTATGCTCATCGGCAAGGTGAACTTCACTGACTTGGCACTCAACCTGGGCACCGCCGAGGCTCCCGTGATGTGGAAATATGGCGCCTTCCTGCAGCAGGTGTTCGACTTCCTCATCGTTGCAATGTGTGTCTTCTTGCTCATCAAAGGCATCAACCGCCTTTCCGAACTGACCAAGAAGAAAGAGGCTGAGGAGGCTGCCGCCGCACCCGCA
>JAFVSY010000046.1 GCA_017503465.1 Tidjanibacter sp.
ATTCTCCCTAAACTCCCTAAACTCCCTAAACTCCCTAAACTCCCTAAACTCCCAAAGCCCCGGGTATTAAAAAAGATACCCGAGAATAAGAAGGTCCCCCTCTGAGTTAGAGGGGGTGCCCGAAGGGCGGGGGCGTCTGTTCCCCTCTCCTGAGTTAGGAGAGGGTGCCGTAGGCGGGAGAGGTCTGTCGGACTGCCCACCGACACAAACAGACCTCTCTGGCACTGCGTGCCATCTCCCCTAACTTAGGGGAGAGTGATTTGAATTACCTTTCCGCAACTCAATCACCACGATGGAGGGCGGAACGCCAACGCGGATGGGTAGTGCGCTACCAATGCCGTCGCTGATGTTAAGGTGGCACCCCTCCTGCTCATAGTGGCCACTCCAATGGGGGTATATCCACGCTGCGGGCGACCACCCACGCTCGCCAATGGGAAGTTTCATCTGCATCGAGTGAACGTGGCCCGAGAGGGTTAGCTCGGCCTCGGTGGCGTTCAATATGCTGGGCCACGCCATTGGATTGTGGGCCAACACGATGTTGAAAGCCCCGTCGGGAATGGTGGCAAAGTTGGCGGTGTAGTCCTCCTCCACAGCCTCTCCGTGGGTGCCCTTGCCGAGCGAGGCGGGGTAGGGAAGCCCCGTGAGGTAGAGGGTGTCGCCGATGTTGTCGCCTACGGCAATCGCAACGGTGCGCCCCGTGAGGTCCTGCCATCCGATGGAGGCGAGTTTTTCGAGATAGAGTCGGTGGTTTTCTTCCAGTGGGAGTGCGAGGGTGTCGGTGATGTAGTCGCCACGGTCGTGGTTGCCCTCCACGGTGTAGATGCCGAGGGGAGCTTTGATGGTGGCAAGGGTGGCCAAAATTTCCTCCGTGAGTTCGCTGTGACGGGTGTTCACAAGGTCGCCACAATCGAGGATGATGTCGGGCCCGATTTGCTCCAATGCGGAGGTTATTTTGCGGGCCATCGAAGCGCTGCTTGGACGGAGGGAAAAATGCACATCGCTGATTTGCGCAATGCGTAGCCCCTCGGCCTCGGCTGGGAGGTTGTCCGAGTAGATTGTCAGGTGCTTGATGCACAGAGTTTGGCTCTCTATGAAGGTGCCGTAACCGATTAGGCCTGCGAATATTACAGCCACCACTGAAGCCACTGCCATTGGCCACCTACGTCTGCTTTTGAGGCTTGCTAATAGACCGGCGGCAAGCGTAATTTTCACGCCCGCATTGAGCAGAAAAAGTATCATATTCACCGCACCGAGTACTGCCCAAAAAGTGGTCTGAATATCCCACGTGCGACCGATGAAAAAACATATCCAAAATGGCACAGAACAGAGGGCGGTCAGGGTGGCGTACAATGCCCTTGCCGACCTCCGCCAATGGGCGACGGTGCGGGAGAACAAAAGCCACTCTGCGGCTACCCACACAAACGTGATGGTTATGATGATTGCCAAAAACATACCGCAAAGGTAAAAAATTTGGCAAAAAATGGTTTGTGATTTTCAAATTCCAATAATTCTTCCTATCTTTGTTTGTTTTTAACAAACAGGTTTTTTCGTCCTATGGCAAAGACAAATGTGATAGAACTCAAAGATGTTGTTGTCTACCAACCCGATGACGATGCAGGCAGGCTCGTATGGAAGAATGCCCAGCAGGTGCTGTCGGGGGTGAACATCAGCATCGGCGAGGGCGAGATGGTCTACTTCATCGGCAGGGTTGGCAGTGGCAAAAGTTCGTTGCTGAAAACTCTCTATGCCGAACTTCCTCTGCTGGAGGGCGAGGGCGAGATTGCCGGCTTCGATTTGCGCACTCTGCGCCGTAGGGATGTCTACAAACTGCGCCGTAAGATTGGCATCGTTTTTCAGGACTACCAACTGCTCACCGACCGCAATGTCTACGACAACCTGCGCTTTGTGATGCGTGCCACGGGGTGGAAAAACGAGGGCGAGATTGCTGCCCGCATTGAGGAGGTCCTTGGTGTTGTGGGCCTGCAAAACAAGGAGTACAAAATGCCCTTTGAACTCTCGGGTGGCGAGCAGCAAAGGCTTGTGATTGCCAGGGCGCTCGTGAATGGACCGCAGATTATTTTGGCCGACGAGCCCACGGGCAACCTGGACCCCAAGGCGGCCGATGAGATTATGGCTCTGTTCCGTAAGATTGTGGAGAGTGGGTGCTCGATTGTGATGTCCACCCACAATATTGCCAACATTGAGCAATACCCCTCGCGCACATTCCGTTTCGCCAAGGGGCGTGTGGAGGAGATTGATATCAAGGCCCTGCTGACGGCCTAAATGGTGGGCAGAGTGGGCCTACGGAGTGGATTGGGAGAAAAAGAAATAAGTGCGAAAAAATAAAAATATAAAAAAAAACAAACAAAACAAATGGAGAACATCGAAGAGAAAGTAGTAGCAAAGCAGGAGGAGTACTCCGCATCAAGTATTCAGGTCTTGGAGGGCCTTGAGGCGGTACGTAAACGTCCTGCAATGTACATTGGCGACATTGGCGAGAGGGGTCTGCACCACCTTGTATACGAGGTTGTGGACAACTCCATTGATGAGGCGCTGGCAGGTTTTTGTACCGACATTAAGGTGACAATCAACGAGGATAACTCGATTACCGTGGAGGATAACGGCCGTGGTATCCCTGTGGGTATGCACGAGCAGGAGGGTAAATCGGCCCTGGAGGTGGTTTTGACCATTCTGCACGCCGGTGGTAAGTTTAGCAAGGACTCCTACAAGGTGTCGGGTGGTCTGCACGGCGTTGGTGTGTCGTGTGTGAACGCACTCTCCACCGAACTGATTGCCACGGTTTGCAGGGATGGTAAGATTCACCAGATGACCTTCAGCCGTGGTGCCACTACCTCGGAGTTGAAGATTATCGGCGAGACCGACCGCACCGGTACCACCATCCAATTCAAACCCGATGGCGACATCTTCACCACCACGGTCTACCGCTATGAAATCTTGGCTACAAGGTTGCGCGAGTTGGCATTCCTCAACAAGGGTATCAACCTCGACATTACCGACCGTAGGGAGAAGGATGAGGAGGGTAACTTCCTCCACGAGCACTTCTACTCGGACAATGGTCTGAAGGGCTTTGTTGAGTACCTTGACGAGAGCCGTGGTCAGAAGATTATCGACGACATCATCTACATCGACACCGAGAAAAACGGCACTCCCGTGGAGGTGGCTATGCAGTACAACGATAGTTTCTCGGAGAACGTACACTCCTATGTGAACAACATCAACACCATCGAGGGTGGTACCCACTTGACCGGTTTCCGCAGGGCACTCACCCGTACGATGAAACAATATGCCGAGGAGAACGGTATGCTTGCGAAGATTAAGTTCGACATCTCGGGCGACGACTTCCGCGAGGGCCTCACGGCTGTTGTGTCGGTGAAGGTTGCCGAGCCTCAGTTTGAGGGCCAGACCAAGACCAAACTCGGTAACGACGAGGTTGCTGCCGCTGTGGACCAGGCCATTTCGCAGGCTCTGACCAACTACCTTGAGGAGCACCCGAAGGATGCCAAGGCTATTGTGGATAAGGTTGTGTTGGCCGCTACTGCCCGCCACGCTGCCCGCCACGCAAGGGAACTTGTGCAGCGCAAGACTGTGCTGTCGGGTTCGGGCCTTCCCGGTAAGTTGGCCGACTGCGCCACAAGGGATAGGAGCAAGGCGGAGATTTTCTTTGTGGAGGGTGATTCGGCAGGCGGTACTGCAAAGCAGGGCCGCAACCGCGAGTACCAAGCCATTATGCCCTTGAGGGGTAAGATTCTCAACATTGAGAAAGTGCAGGAGCACCGTATGTGGGAGAACCAGGAGATTAAGAATATGTTCACCGCCCTGGGCGTAACCATCGGTACCGAGGAGGACCCCAAGGCTCTCAACTTGGAGAAACTGCGCTACGACAAAATTATTATTATGACCGATGCGGATGTGGACGGTAGCCACATTGCAACCCTGATGCTGACCTTCTTCTTCCGCAAGATGAAGGAGCTCATCGAGCAGGGCCACGTCTACATTGCAATGCCTCCTCTCTACCTTGTTAAGAAGGGTAACGCCAAGCACTACTGCTGGACTGACGAGGAGAGGGCAAAGATTACCGCCGAGTTGGGCACCAAGGGTGTTACCGTGCAGAGGTACAAAGGTCTTGGTGAGATGAACGAGCACCAGCTCTGGGAGACCACTATGGACCCCGCAACCCGCATCCTGAAGCAGGTGTCGATTGAGAATGCGGCTGAGGCCGACAGGATTTTCTCGATGCTTATGGGTGATGAGGTTGGTCCTCGCCGTGAGTTTATTGAGAAGCACGCCAAGTATGCTAAAATCGACGCATAAGGCAAAAGCGAGATAATCGGAAAATTCTGCGTTATGCTCGCGCGCGAAATCCTCATTTGCGTCAGCAAACTGTGGTTTCTTGCGCTTCGCAGGCCTTGAATTTTCTCGATTCTATCGCTTTTGCGGTGGTGCTGTCGGAGGGGATAGGAACGAAAGGTAAATTCTGCGTTACGCTCGCGCTCGAAATCCTTATTTGCGTCAGCAAACTGCGGTTTCTTGCGCTTCGCAGGCCTTGAATTTCCTCGATTCTATTGCTTTTGCGGTGGTACGAATGTTCCCTTCCAAGCGCGGTGGTGCGGATACTATCCAACAGCTAATGGCTAATGGAAAAGCTAATGAAAAACTGATAACTCAAAAAATATGGACGTAACTATCATTGGAGTTGCAGGCGGTACCGGTAGCGGTAAGAGTACGCTTGTAAAGCGATTGCAGGAGGCTTTCGCAGGTGATGATGTGGCAACCATCTGCCACGACTACTACTACAAGTCGTTCCCACACTTGACATACGAGGAGCGCACCAAACTCAACTACGACCACCCGCAGTCGTTTGACACGTCAATGATGGTGGAGCACATCAAGGCCCTCAAAGAGGGTGTGGCCATCGAGAGGCCCGTCTACTCCTTTGTGGAGCACAACCGCACCGACGAGAAGGTGCCCGTGAAACCCTCAAAGGTTATCATCGTGGATGGTATCCTTATCTTTGAGAACAAGGAACTGAGGGACCTGATGGACATCAAGGTCTTTGTGGACACCGATGCCGATGTCCGCCTGTGCCGCCGCATCAAGCGAGACGTCACCAAGCGGGGCCGGACCCTGGAGAGCGTGGTGGACCAGTACCAGACCACCG
>JAFVSY010000006.1 GCA_017503465.1 Tidjanibacter sp.
AAAATTCAAAATTCAAAATTCAAAATTGTCCCCCTCTAAGAGGGGGTGCCCGAAGGGCGGGGGCGCAGGCGTTGCCTGTTTTGTGTAGTGGGTAGGTTGGCACGCTTTTCAACCCTGCAATGCCATCCGAACACCGCTCCCCTAAGTTAGGGGAGCTGGCGCAAAGCGACTGAGGGGTTTGTGAAGGCAGAAAGGGCCCTCCCTAAATTCCCTAAATTCCCTAAACTCCCACCAAACCAACCAGCTAACGGCTAAAAGCAAAAAAACGATGAAACGACTACTCACCATACTCACCGCTCTGTGTTGCACGCTCTGCGTGGCGCAGGCTCAAATCACACTCTTCGTGTGTGGCGACTCCACGGCCGCCACCAAAGACATCTCCAAAGGGTCGCCCGAGCGAGGCTGGGGACACGTGTTGCAACCCTTCTTCGACCCCGCAGAGGTGGTGGTGGACAACCACGCCAAGAATGGTCGCAGCACAAAATCGTTCGTAGCATTGGGCCATTGGCAGGTGGTGGAAGAGCGAATGAAGCCGGGCGACTATGTATTCATTGAGTTTGGGCACAACGACACCAAAGTTGATGACACTCTGCGCTTTACCACACCCGAGCAGTATGGGCGCAACCTGCTCCGCTACATCGACGTGGTACGCAGCAAGGGTGCCACCCCCGTGTTGATGACACAGGTGTGCAGGCGTTGGTGGAAGAATGGAGAGTTGGCCGACTCCCACGGAGAGTATCTCACCGAGTGCCACCGAGTGGCCAAAGAGAGCGGTGTGCTCTTCATTGATGCCGAAAAACTGACCCGAGAATGGCTCACACCGCTGGGCGATGAGGGCAGCAGGAGGTACTTTATGAACCTCCCCGCAGGCAAGTATCCCAGCCACCCCGATGGCAAGACCGACAACACCCACTTCACCGTGGAGGGAGCCCGCATCGTGGCCCGTATGCTTGCACGTGAGATGGTCAACATCATCCCCGAACTGGCCCCCCACCATAGGGAGCACCACTTTGTGGTGGCCAAAGATGGCAGTGGCGACTTCTTCACGGTGGGCGATATGGTGGAGGCTCTGCCCAACTTCCACAAGGGTGTGCAGGAGCCCGTGAGGGTGCTCATTAGGGAAGGACGCTATGAGGAGAAGGTTGTCATCCCCTCCACCAAGCAGAACATACACATCGAGGGCGAAGGCGAGGTGGTCATCACCTGGGGCGATTGGGCCCAAAAGGTGGGCCCCACAGGCGCAGAGCTCGGCACCAGTGGCTCGGCAACCCTCTACAACTGTGGGCACAACATCACTATTGAGAACATCACCATTGAGAACTCCGCAGGCGAAGTGGGCCAAGCAGTGGCTCTCCAAGCAGTTGGCACAGGTGTGCAGACCTATGTTGGGTGCCGTCTGTTGGGCAATCAGGACACCTTGTATATATATGGTGTGGGCAATCGTGATGGCGAGCAGGTGAGCCACAACATCCACTGCACCTTCCGCAAGTGCTACATTGAGGGCACCACCGACTTCATCTTCGGCTCGGGAGCAGCCGACTTTGTGGAGTGCATTATCCACTCCAAGAAGGACTCCTACATCACTGCCGCCAGCACCTGCAAGGGCCAAGAGAGGGGCCTGGTGTTTGTGCGCTGCAACCTCACCGCCGCCGAGGGAGTAACCAAGTGCTATCTCGGCCGTCCGTGGAGAGCCTATGCGCAAACATTCTTTGTGGAGTGCACCCTGGGTGGGCACATCCGCCCCGAGGGCTGGCACAATTGGAACAAGCCCGAGGCCGAGCGCACAGCACACTATGGCGAGTGGGGCTCCACCGGCGAGGGCGCAAACCCCAAAGCGAGGGTAAAGTGGGCCAAGAGGCTCTCCCAGAAGGAGCGTGGCGCATTGGTCGGCACGCTTTAAGGAAAATAATGAGATTATAAGCATACAAAATATAGGATGCAAACAAGAGGTAGGAACATAGTAGCGGTGTGCATTGCACTGTGGGCATTGGCAGTCGTGGCCCCACAAAGGGTGGCGGCCGAGCCCCTGCGCGGAGTCTTCACCTAGTACTCATCCATTGACGGACTTGCACACAACAACATACACGACATCTACACCGACTCACGAGGCTTCGTGTGGCTCTGTACCTGGAATGGCGTGAGCCGCTTCGATGGCTACACCTTCAAGAACTACTGCACCGACCCGAAGAATATGCCCGTGAGGCACAACCGCTTCCGAGGTGTGGAGGAGGATAGCGTGGGCAACCTCTGGTTTCGCACCTATGATGACCACATCTACCGCTTCAGTCGCCACAGCGAACAGTTTGAGGATGTGTGTGAGCATATCGACCAACTCCACGGCCGAACCTATCGTGTGGGCAGGACCTTGTGTTGCACCCACTCCGACAAGGTGTGGGTGGAGTATCTGGGCTTCGGCCTTGTTGGTTTCTACAACGACAAGGCGGGTAACCTACTGTGCCACAACCTCATTGGCAACCCCCTCTTGGGAGCCGACGTGGGTCTGATGTGTGAGGGCGAAGGTGGCGAGTTGTGGGCTGTGGGCAATGGCACCAACGTGGTGCGCATTGGGACAAACGGCAGCGTGGAGCGTGTGGCCACAGCCGAAGGGCCTATTGTGGATATCATCAACAGCGGAGCACACATCGTCTGCGCCACCTCTCACTCGTTGTTGTTTGTGGACGGGCAGAGTGGTCGGGTTGCCAAAGAGATTGCCTTCGGTAGCGACTCAATCACCACGCTTGCACCCGCAAACGAGGGCCGAGTGGTATACGTTGGCACTCTCCATAGCGGTCTGTGGGGCGTGGATGGCGAGAGTGGCAAGGTGGAGCACTTCCGCCGTGGCTCCGTACCCGGCCGCATACGCAACCTCACCGTGGACTCCCACGGCACCGTGTGGATAACCGACACCAGGGAGGGTATCACCCGATTCTCGCCCGAGAAGAAGAACTACAAACATTTCCGACAGCAGCGCAACACCGTAGACTACTACTCCGACACCACCTCAATGGTTATCGAACAGGCCGACAGAGTGTGGATAAAGATGAACCACGTGGGCTTCGGCTACTACGACCGCAAGAGCGACACCGTGGAGTCGTTCTACAACAACCCCTCGCAGTCGGATTGCAGGATGACCAACGGCGTGGCCCACTTTGAGGTGGGTAAGGATGGGGTGTTGTGGCTCTCCACCTACTACGAGCGAGGTCTGCAACGCATTGTGCTCCAGAGGGATGACACCTCCTCCTCGGGCTCGTTTGCGGGCCTGCCGGCAAGGAGTAACTACTCCGATGAGGTGAGGGCCGTGGTGTGTACCCCGCAAGGCCACACCTGGGTGGGCACCAAAGAGGGACACCTCTACTGCTACAACAAAAGGCACGAACTGCTCTACCACTACGACCGTCTGCCGAGTGGCAACCCAATGGGGCCCATCTATGCCATCAAGCAGGACAGCAAAGGCTACCTGTGGGTGGGTACCAAAGGCGACGGCATCTACCGA
>JAFVSY010000047.1 GCA_017503465.1 Tidjanibacter sp.
CACTTAGAAATTATATACAAAAATATAATTTCAAAAGTGCAGAATCGAATTTCCTCTATAACTAATTGTGTTACAGGTATTTCAAAAAGAAAATCTACAATTTAACGGAACAGTAGTGATTTTGAACTTTGAATTTTGAATTCTCAACCCCCCCTACTTAAAGGTATAAACCCACAGCGACCCATCTGTCGAGGGTAGGGTGCGGCGGTGGGTGTTGGCGGCGGTTGCGGTGTCGAAGATGCCGCCCACTGCAACCAGAATTTTGCTTCCGTAGTGGTGTTTGGAGTAGGCTGCACTGCCTACACCCAACTCATCTTCTGCGATAAATTTATCGGCATTCTCGCCTGTGCTGAACACACCCGCCACAACCACGCTCTTGCCCGAGGTGCGCTCCACAGGCTGGATTGGGATAATCGCCGCAGGAACTGCGGGAGCACTCTGCTCCGCAGGGGCAACCTGCTTGGGTTGAGTCTGTTGAGGTGCGGGTGTGGGTTTGGGAGCGGGTTTCTGTTCAGGTTTGGGTGTTGGTTTCTGCTCGGGTTTGGGAGTGGGTTTCTGTTCGGGTTTTGGCTCTGGCTTCTCTATGGGTTTTTCTTCGGGAGTTGGTGCAACCTCCAACTCTTCGGCATACTCCTCCAAGCTTGCCACAATAGCCTCCTCGGTGATAACGTCATCGACCTCCTCGGCTATCTCCTTTGTTGTCTCCTTTTCGGCGCCACCTACAAGCCACATCCACGCACCTGCCGCGCCGAGCACAACACAGATAGTGAATATCCAACCCAAGGGCAAGCGGCGACTATGCAGGGTGACAGGTGCGGTCTGCCACGGATTAAGTGCCTCGCTATCAAACTCTTCGGCGGGCTTAAAAAATCCCTTTTTCACACCTCCCACTCCCTCGATGGTCACCTCCGGCCCTTTGCGTGCCGAGCGCAGCCACTCGCCATAGGCCTCGGTGGCCTCCTCGTTGCTCAGGCCATACTCCTCGACCATCACGCTCACCACACTGCGCACACCCTTATCGGTGCGCGACGAGAATCGCACACGACGTGAGCCACACACCACTCGATTGCCGCTCTGGGTGGTGGCGCTCTGCTCTACGCGGAGGGTGCCCACCTCGGGCAGCACCACACTCTCGCCCGAGGAGAGCAGGTTGTAGAGAAGTTTATCAATTGCCTCCATAGCCACTATTTTTGTTTTGCTCGGGGTGCTTCAACCTTCGCTGCGCGGGGCTTGGGTGGGGTGATGCCTCGTGCCTCGTCGATGTTGAGTGGCTCGCTGCGCAAACCCTTAACAATCATCACAATACCGAAGATTACAAAAGGTATGCTGAGCCATTGACCCATCACCAACGTCATATCGTTCTCGAATGCCACCTGCGGATTCTTCACAAACTCAATCATAAAGCGGGTGAAGAAGATGCCTATCATACCCACGCCGAACATCAAGCCCGGGTGCTTGGTGCCTGCATCGCGGCGGTAGTAGAACCACAACATCACCGCAAAGGTTATCAGGTAGCAGAGTGCCTCGTAGATTTGTGTGGGGTGCATAGGCACTGTTTCGCCTGCGCGCTCGAAGATAAAGCCCCACGGGAGGTCGGTCTGCACGCCATAAATCTCGGAGTTCATCAGGTTGCCGAAGCGCACACCAGCACCACCAATCGCCACAGGTATCATCACCCTGTCGAGTGCCCACACCATCGGCAATTTATTCTTGCGCGAGAACATCCACAATCCGAACAACATACCGAGTGCTGCACCGTGGCTCGCCATACCGCCTTCGCGGAGGTTGAGTATGCGGAGTGGGTTGGCCAGATAGATTTCGGGTTGGTAGAAGAGGCAGTGACCCAGACGTGCACCGATGATGCAACTCAGTGCGCCCCACCAGAATACGGAGTCCAGCACCTTCTCGGGAAGTCCCTCACGCTTGATAAACTTCTGGAAATACCAGACACCCCACATCAGCGCAAGTGCCCAGAACAGACCGTAGTAGCGTATCTCCAACGAGCCTATGTGAAACATTGCGGGATCTACGTTCCAGCGGATTGATAACAGATGTTCCATATCGTTAATTTACTTATACTTTTACACTAATC
>JAFVSY010000048.1 GCA_017503465.1 Tidjanibacter sp.
GTATTTCTTCTCTACGAACAGATCGATGTCGTTATGTGTTCTTGTTTCCCTGCCTATAAGTGCATCGACACCCCAACCGCCGTCCAGAAACACCTTTACAGATGCTTCAGACAGCATTTCAAGAATCTCACATGCATCAAAACAAGTGACCATAAAATTCGAATTTAGCGAATTAAGTATTCCATCAATTGGGCAAGAAAGGGCGGTTCCTCCATAACGACATTAGAGAGGAGAATGATTGCCACTTTATCCTTAAAATTCAACCTTTGCCAATGTCTCAATCCTGGCAATCCTCCATCATGTCCAAACCAACCATTATCGAACTGCCATAAACCACATCCATAAGGATTTGGGTTAAAATTCAGACATTCTTTCCAACTGTTAACAGACAATATATCGGCATTTAGTATAGCCTTGCACCAAAGTCCTAAATCTGTTAGCGAAGAAACAACGCTGCTATCACCACTATCCATGGAAGGTCTGCCACAGGAAAAAATTATATCATCATGTTTGACATATCCACAAGCATCTGCGTCACGCCCATTCATGTGTGTATATTTCAACCCAAAGAGCATAAATATATCACTCATTACATCTGAAAAAGACTTGTTGGATACTATTTCCAAAATGTAACCAAGTAAAAAATAATTGGTATTGCTGTATCTGCCATCTGAACCTGGCTTAAAATACAACGGTAATTCACCAATTAGGTCAAAGCATTCTGAAAGACTAACAGGGCGACATTCAGAAACAATGCATTTATTAAACTCGATAACATCTGTTGGTGCTATTCCGTGCTCTGATTCATATTTTTGGATTGCGTCAGGGATAATTCTATCACTGATATAATCGGGAATACCACTTGAATGATGTAACAGATGACAAATTGTAATATTCTTTCCTTGGGGATATTGAGGAAAGTACTGGTCGATTGTATCATCTAAAGAAAGTTTTCCCTGTTCTATCTGAAGGAAAATGGCTGCTGCGACAAATTGCTTAGACAGCGAAGCTAATGTAATTGTAGTATGTGATGTGAAGGGAGTGTTTGTGCTATGGTCAGCATTACCTTGACAATATTCAAAAACAACTTGACCGTCTTTAAGAACAAGCACTCCACCTTGAAAATCTCTTGGGATAATATTTTCAAATGATTTCATAAAGATTTCTCCATCAAATTCCGATTTATCGGTGTAAATATAACAAATCTACAGCAAATTGTATCTATCTTCGAACTTTATCGCAAGCTGTTGTGAGATAATGCCCCAGTTCGGGACAGGCATCGTCCATTTTTTTGCGGGCATTACGATACGCTAGGTAGACGAGTTTGATCAAGGCAGTATCGTTAGGGAAAACACCCTTGTTCTTTGTAGCCTTGCGGATATGGCGATGGTAGCCTTCCACGGTATTGGTCATGTAAATAAGCTTCCTGATGGGCTCAGAATATTGGAAGAACTCGCTCAAGCGCTCCCAGTTGTCTGAACCTGTTTCTGCATCTTGCCATTGCGACGATTGCCTGACTCGCGTGACTCCTGAGTAAGGTGAGCATCCATCTCTCCCTCCAGGACCGCATTGACTATGTTCTCAATCATCGGAGCAAGTGCTCCATCTTTACCGAATAGCGGCTTACCCGCTTTGATCTCCTCAAGGATCTGTGCCTTGAAGATGTTAAAATCTACTTCTTTTTTCATCGTTACTGTGTGTTACAAAAATAAAACTTTATTCTTGCTTGACACAGTTCATTTTACACTCTCCCTACACTCCCTTCCTGCTCTTCCTGCTCTTTCTGCTCTTCCAAAAGGCAACAAAAAAACACCGAGCCCTCGTCGGTGTTGTGTGAGGGCTCGGTGGATAGAGTTTGTATGAGTGAGTGATGTTACTCGGCAGTTGCGAGAGGCGAGGGGGTGGTGTATACCCTTGCGGCCAACTCTTTGTCATACTCATAGAGGCCGTATTTGTTGTCGCCAATTTTCTCAAGGATGTCGATGATGTCGCGTGCGCTCTCCTCTTCCTCCACCTGCTCGTCTACAAACCATTTGAGGGTGCTCTCGGAGGCGTAGTCGTTCTCCTCTTTGGCAATCTTCATCAGGTTGTTGATGCGTGCGGTTACCACCTGCTCGTGCTCGAGGGTTTTCTCCCACGCTGCCAAGGGGCTTGCCCACTCGGTGTCCACAGCGGCGATGGGCTGCAACTTAACCTCGCCACCGCGCGAGTTAATCATATTCATAAAGATGCGTGCGTGGTCCTGCTCCTCCTGGAATTGGATGAAGAACCAGTTGGCGAAGCCTTTGTTACCTTTGGCCTCTTGGTCCATCGACATTGAGAGGTAGAGATATGCCGACCACAGTTCGGCGTTAATTTGGTCGTTGATAGCTGCCTCAAGGCGGCTGCTGATGTTCTTTTTCATAGTGTGTTATGTTTTTATTGGTTTATGCTTGTTTGTTGGGCCTTTGTTTAACCCTTTTTCTTATCACAAAGATAATGCACTTTTTGTCAATTGGTACTCTTTTGCGCTATGATATTTTTTGATTAACGCATAAACAAAACTTATAATGGTGGTAGCCTTTGCCAAAACAATGAGGGTAGACCCTCGTGGCCTACCCTCACTTGGTTTGCGCGGATACCCTCTTGGACTACTCCGAGAGAATCTCCATAATCTTGATTGCCGCAGCGGCAACGGGGGTACCGGGGCCAAAGATAGCGGCAGCACCGTCCTGATAGAGTTCCTCGTAGTCCTGGGCGGGAATTACACCACCCACGATTACCACGATGTCCTCACGACCGAGTTTCTTCAACTCGGCAATAATCTGCGGAACAAGGGTCAAGTGGCCTGCTGCCAACGACGAAACACCAACAACGTGTACGTCATTCTCAACAGCCTGCTTGGCAGCCTCCTCGGGAGTCTGGAACAAGGGGCCCATATCCACATCGAAGCCGAGGTCGGCGTAACCGGTGGCAACAACTTTTGCACCACGGTCGTGGCCGTCCTGACCAAGTTTGGCAATCATAATACGGGGCTGACGGCCCTCCTTCTTGGCGAAGTCGGCAACCATCTCTTTTGCTTTTGCGAAATCTGCATCGTTCTTCATAGCACTCGAATATACACCTGAAATGGAACGGATAACGGCTTTGTAGCGGCCAACGACCACCTCGCAAGCGTCGGAAATCTCACCCAGAGTAGCCCTAACCTTGGCAGCCTCAACGGCGAGCTCAAGGAGGTTGCCCTCTTTGGTTTTCACACACTCGGTGAGTGCAGCCAGAGCTTTCTGTACGGCAGCCTCGTCGCGGTTAGCACGCAACTCCTGCAACCTCTTAACCTGGCTCTCACGCACTGCGGTGTTGTCCACTGCGAGGATGTCGATGGGTGCCTCTTTCTCCAGACGGTAGCGGTTCAGACCTACGATAATCTCCTCGCCGGAGTCGATGTGGGCCTGCTTGCGAGCCGAAGCCTCCTCGATACGCATCTTGGGAATACCGGTCTCGATAGCCTTGGCCATACCGCCGAGTTTCTCAATCTCTTGGATGTGCTCCCAAGCCTTGTGGGCAATCTCGTTGGTGAGGCTCTCCACGTAGTAACTACCTGCCCACGGGTCTACCGAGCGGCATACGTTGGTCTCCTCTTGGATGTAAATCTGGGTGTTACGAGCAATACGTGCCGAGAAGTCGGTGGGCAGTGCGATAGCCTCGTCCAGAGCGTTGGTGTGCAACGACTGGGTGTGGCCCAAGGCGGCGCCCATAGCCTCGATGGCGGTACGTGCTACGTTGTTGAAGGGGTCCTGCTCGGTGAGCGACCAACCCGAAGTCTGCGAGTGGGTACGCAGAGCGAGCGATTTGGGGTTCTTGGGGTTGAACTGCTTAACAATCTTTGCCCACAAGAGCCTTGCAGCCCTCATCTTGGCAATCTCCATAAAGTGGTTCATACCGATAGCCCAGAAGAACGACAAACGGGGTGCGAACTGGTCTACGCTCATACCGGCATTTACGCCTGCACGAAGGTACTCCAGACCGTCGGCCAAAGTGTAGGCCAACTCAATGTCGGCAGTTGCACCGGCCTCCTGCATATGGTAACCCGAGATGGAAATCGAGTTGAACTTGGGCATATTCTTGGAGGTGTACTCAAAGATGTCGGCGATAATTCGCATCGAGAATTCGGGCGGGTAGATGTAGGTGTTGCGCACCATAAACTCCTTCAGAATGTCGTTCTGAATGGTACCGGCCAACTGGTCCAGGGTGCAACCCTGCTCCAAACCTGCCACGATGTAGAATGCCAACACGGGCAGCACAGCACCGTTCATAGTCATCGACACCGACATTTGGTTCAAAGGAATACCGTCAAACAGCACCTTCATATCCTCCACCGAGCAGATGCTCACACCTGCCTTACCAACATCGCCAACAACCCTTGGGTGGTCGGCATCGTAGCCACGGTGGGTAGCGAGGTCAAACGCAACCGAAAGGCCCTTCTGGCCGGAAGCCAAGTTGCGGCGATAGAAAGCGTTGCTCTCCTCGGCTGTAGAGAAACCTGCATACTGGCGGATGGTCCAAGGACGCATCACATACATTGTGCTGTAGGGGCCACGCAAGAAGGGAGCCACACCTGCTGCATAGTTCAGGTGTTCCATACCCTCCAAGTCCTCGGCGGAGTAGAGGCCCTTAACGGGAATTTGCTCGGCGGTCATCCACTCTTTCTTCTCGCCGCAGCACTTGTTGCTCTGGCAGCAACCCTCGGTTGCGCCGGCAAACTTGATATCTGTAAATTGTGCTCTCATAATTCTTTCTCCTCCTTCAATTAAATTCCCAACTCTTTGAGGTAACCTTTCAGGGTCTCGAGAACGTTGTCCCTGATGCTGATGAAGTGGGTAATGCCCTGTGCCTTCAACTCCTCGGCGCAAGCAGGAGCACCTGCCACAACCACGATTGCATCCTCACCAACGAGTTTTGCAACCTCGGGAGCAAGAGTTGCGTAGTCGTCGTCCGACGAGCAAACCACAACGATGTCGGCACCGGCCTCTTTGGCTGCCTTCACGCCCTCCTCAACCGAAGCGAAGAAGGTGTTGTCCTGCACCTTGATGCCGGCGCAAGCGAAGAAGTTGCAGCTGAACTGGGCCCTGGCCCTGGCCATAGCCAAGTTGCCACAAGTGAGCATAAATGCCTTGGGAGCCTTGCCACTCAAATCAACGGCCTGACGCATAGCCTCAAATGCCTCGCCACCACGGTAGGGCTTCAGTGCGGGGAATTTGGCCTCGCAGCAGGTGTTGTCGAACTGCCAAGCCTTAACGTCGGCACCAAGAGTCTCGCCGAAGTTGGGGAATTGGTTGGTACCGAGCAGAGTGATGCGGCGGGTAGCCACCTCTTTGTTCTTCTTCTCGGCCGAAGCGTTCACCCTTGCAGCGATGGTGCCCTTCTCGTAGGACTCAATGTAGCCACCCTCGTTCTCAACCTCGAGGAAGAGTTTCCAAGCCTCCTGTGCGATGCTTGCGGTGAGGTTCTCGATGTAGTAGGAACCACCTGCGGGGTCTACCACGTTGTCGAAGTGGGCCTCGTTCTTGAGCAGCAACTGTACGTTACGAGCGATGCGCTCAGCGAACTCGTCGCCACAAGCGTAGGCGTTGTTGAAGGGACGAACCTCCAGCGAGTGTACACCTGCGATGGCGGCACTCATAGCCTCGGTGGTACCGCGGAGCATATTCACATAGGAATCGTAGACGGTCTGGTTCCACATCGAGGTAACAGCGTGGAGGTAAATCTTCTCTGCGCAGCTGCACTCGGGCTCGTAGGCCTTCATAATGTTGGCCCACAGCAGGCGTGCTGCACGGAGTTTTGCAATCTCCATAAAGTAGTTGGCGGTGATGGAGGTGGTGAAGCGGATGCTCTTTGCGGCAGCAGTTGCGCTAACGCCCTGCTCCATAAGCCTAACCACGTAGTCGTGGCCTGCGGCCAGCATATAACCCAACTCCTCAACAATGGTCGAGCCACTGTTGCCCAGCAGCGAGCCATCAACGCCCACAAAGCGAACGTGTTTCCACTCGGCATACTCCTTGATGTAGCCTGCGAGTTTCTCGAAGCAGGGAGTACCCTTGTCGCAACCGCAGCAGAAGGTGCCGTAGGCCGAAAGGCCCCACATAATGGGGTCGAAGTTGAACGCGATGCGGGTGTCCTCTTTGCTGAACTGTGCGGCCCAAGCCATCACGGGCTCAACAATCCACCACTCGTTCTCCGAGCAGAATACAACCTCGTTTTTGGTGGGGTCGATACCTGCCAACAGAACATTTACTTGCTCTGCGGAGAGCTCATTTTCGATGTGGAAGCCAACGCTGCACACACCGCTTTCGATTGCGCGGAGAGCCTTTGCGTTAGCCTCGGCTGCATCGTTCACGCAAATGGTCTGGAAGACTTTCCACCTGTTGCAGTTCTTCACACCGCGAACATAGGGGAACTGTCCTGCTGTTGTGCCGAGCCACTGAATATCCTTCAAATCCTCTGCACGATAGTAGGGGCGTACATTAAAGCCCTCTGCTGTGCGCCACACCAGTTTCTTCTGGTAGTCGGCACCTTTGAGGTCGGTTGTGATGACGGCCTCCCAAGCCTCGGTGGAGACTTCGGGGAACTCCTCAAACAACCTTTCAAACTTGTTGTTTGCCATAACTTTTGATTGTGATTATTGTGTTAGTTGTATGTTGTATGTTCAATTTTCTTACCGCATAGGCGCGACAAATATACAATTTATAAATCAACTATCCTCATTTTTTCCTACTTTTGTGAAAACATTCACACCAATTCCTATGGCTCCGTTGTTTACCAAAAGCGATATTCGCGGACTTGCCCTGCTGCTACCGCTGATTGTGGTGCTTGTGTGGGTGGTGGTGGAGGCCTTTTCGGACCACGCGCCCTCGGCCGACAACGCCACGCCGCCTGCGGAGGGACTCTTTGCCCAGGTCGATAGTGTTGCACAGCTCTTGTGTCTGCGTCCATTTGACCCTAACACCATAACCTACGAGGAGTTACGCGAGATGAACATCGACAAGTTCGTTGCCCGCAACATTGTCAAGTATCGCTCCTCCGGTCGCACCTTTGCCATACCCGAAGATGTGGCCGTTGTCTATGGCATCAGCGACTCGCTCTATGCCCTCCTCAAACCCCACATCCGCATTGCTCCGAAGTATCGCCCCAAGCCTAATACACACCCCTCCGACACCCTCTCTACGCCCAAATTTGCGCCCCGCAAGCGGGACTTCAAGCGCGTGCAATTTGACCCCAACACGCTCACTGCCGAGGGTTTCTATGAGTTGGGTTGTTTCACCGCACGTCAGGCAGAGGCTATGGTGGCCTATCGTGAGCGCATCGGTGGCTTCCGCACGGTGTTGGAGTTTGCCGATTGCTATCTTGTCAGCGACACTCTCTATGCCGCAATGGAGGAGTTCATCACCCTCTCGCCCCTGCCCGAGCCCGTCAAGGTGCTTGTGGACCTCAACTCGGCCGATTCGGCCGCTCTTGTGGCCCTGCCGGGCATTGGTCCGCGTTCCGCCACCGACATAATTCTCTATCGTGAGCGTCTTGGAGGCTACCACTCCACCGAGCAACTCAAGGACCTTGCGGTCATTATGGAGAAGAATTACGACCTCTTTGTGAAAGAAATTTGGTGTGATAGTTGCAAAATTAGAAAAATTGATATTAACTTTGTGGCCCCAAACGAGTTGGCCAAGCATCCCTATATGACGGCTTCTCGGATGAGGAAGATACTCAAACAACGACAAAAGAGAGGAGGTTGGAGCACTATTGAAGAGATGGTAGAGCAGAAAATATTTACCAAGGAGGAGGCCGCAAGGATTTCCCCCTATCTTCAATTCAACCCGGTCGCAGAGTAGAGATTAACACACAGAGGGCCCACAAGTTGCAAGGATAGCAGTGCGTAGGCGAACAAGGTCAGCAAGTTGTAATGGGATTACGGCGGGCAGGCGAATGGGGTCAGCAGGTTGTAATGGACAACAGCAAGCGGACACCAACACACAAACAAACGAAAAATTAACAAATTAAAAAGGAGATACAATTATGATTATTATGCCAGTAAAAGAGGGCGAGAACATTGAGCGCGCTCTGAAGAAATTCAAACGTAAATATGAGCGCACCGGCGTTCTCAAAGAGCTCCGTGCTCGTCAGTACTTTGCAAAGCCCAGCGTAACCAAGCGTATTCAGATGCAGCACGCTGTTTATGTTGAGCAGATGCACCGTATGGACGAGGAGTAGTCAATCGCTCTCGCGTTATACGACACCACACGACCGACCTTTGCCACTTGCGGCAGAGGTCGGTTTTTTTGTGGTCGGTTGAACGGTGCGCGACTCAAGCGGTTGGCGCACAAAAAGGAGTAGGTGTCCAAACGCTGTTGGACACCCACTCTTTTGTGGTGTGTGCTCCTTTTGAGGCAGAGCCCACACCCCTCTCGCAAGCGAGAGCGGTAGTTTTTAGATGGAAATATTCAAAATCTCAAACTCCATAATTCCCACGGGAACCTGCACCTCCACCTTGTCGCCCTTCTTGTGGCCGAGCAGAGCGTGGCCAATGGGAGTCTCCACCGAGAGTTTGCCCTCGGCAAGGTTTGCCTCGTGGTCGCCCACAAGGGTGTACTCCATCTCGGCACCGGTTTTGCAGTTGCGGAGTTTTACTTTGTTGAGAATTTGCACTTTGTTGAGGTCGAGGTGCGACTCGTCAATGATGCGGGCGTTGGCCAACATCATCTCCATACGCATAATCTTTGCCTCCAAATTGCGCTGAGCCTCTTTGGCGGCATCATACTCGGCATTCTCCGAGAGGTCGCCTTTGTCGCGTGCCTCGGCGATAGCCTCGGCTGCTTTGGGGCGTTCCACGATGCGCAACTCGTCGAGTTCGGCCTTCATTTTGTTGTAGCCCTCTTTGGTAAGAAGTACTGCTTCGTTTGCCATAATGTGTCTATTTTTAATTGTTTTATGTTCGTTTGGTAGGAGCGAAAAAAATATGAATTTCGACCATTACAGCCGAAACCCAGTATCTCAATTCGCACCAAAAGTGCTTTTATTTACCACAAAGGTAGGCACTTTTTTCAAATAAACAAATTTTGTGCTAAATTTGTATGTATCAATCAATAATAGAACAGATGGTGTTTCCCTACGGTAGTATATTCACTTTTGCCGATTTGTGGACGGTAATCTCCATTGCTTGGACTGTGTTGGTGGTTATTGTGGTGGTGGCAGTGGTGGCCGAGAGGCGCGAGCCGGTGAATGCTTTGGCGTGGATTATGGTCATCACAATGTTCCCCGTGGGAGGTGTGATACTCTTTCTGCTGCTGGGCCAAAACCACCGCCGACTGCGCACTTTTATGCAGAAGGAGCTCTACGACTCGGAGCTCATAAACCGCCTTTGTGCCGAGCAGTTGCACCACATCGCTCGGACCGACATTGAGCAGGTGCCCAACCGCAACTTTGTGCGCCTGATGCTCAACAACAGCAAGTCGCTCCTGACGGCCCACAACAGGGTGCGCATACTCAACAATGGCGAGCAGACCTTCCCCGATATGTTTGGCGAGATGCGCCGTGCGGAGAGGTTCATCCACATTGAGTTTTTTGCCATCGAGGGTGGCGAACTCTTCGACCAGATGGTGGAAATCCTCGACGACCGCATTGCCAACGGGGTGGAGGTGCGCATCATCTTCGATAGCGTGGGTAGTCGCCGCTTGAGCCGTAAGGACCTGCGCCGTCTGCGCTCCATTGGGGCCGATGTGCGCAGTTTTATGCCTGTGTTTGCCGCCAAGTTTACCGACAAGGTGAACTATCGCAACCATCGCAAAATCGTTGTCATAGACGGCCGAGTGGGCTACACGGGAGGTGTGAACATTGCCGACCGCTACATCCACGGTGTGCGTAGGGGCATTTGGCGCGACACACACCTGCGCATTGAGGGCGAGGCTGTGGCCATCTTGCAGACGGTCTTTGTGGCCGATTGGAACTTTGTTACCGATGGCGATATGCTCGACAACGAAATCTACTATCGCATCACTCCGGTGGAGAACACCCTCCCCATACAGATAGCCACTTCCGGCCCCGACTCCCCTTATGCCTCCATTATGCAGGCCTACTTTGCCGCCATCGGCAAGGCCGAGCGTTACATCTACATCTCCACGCCCTATCTGCTGCCCAATCAGGCCATCGTTACGGCTCTGAGGGTGGCGGCTCTGAGTGGGGTGGATGTGAGGATACTCATTCCCGTCAGGGGCGACAACATCTTTGTGGCTTGGGCGGGCTACTCCTATGTGGATGCGCTGATGCAGGCGGGCGTGAAGGTCTACCTCTACAACAAGGGCTTCAACCACTCCAAATTCCTCCTCATTGACGATGAGGTGAGTTGCATCGGCTCGGCCAATTTGGACCACCGTAGTTTTAATGACGACTTTGAAATTCAGGCTCTTATCTACGACCGCACCACCACCGAGCAGTTGCGCCAAGACTTCTTTGCCGACCTGGAGCAGAGCACCGAGATTGTCCCCGAGGAGTGGGAGAATCGCTCGCGCTTGAGTAAGATTATGGAACCCGTGGCACGCCTGTTGGCCCCGCTGTTTTAATGTAAGTTTTGCGAAAATCGCGCTGTTTTAGCGTGGAGAATTGGAGCCCACGAGAGGGTCGCCACCTTCCCCAAAAATTACAACTCCCCTTGCAAAAAAAAAGTTGCAGGGGGAGTTTTTTGTGGCAGGTGGTTTGCAACATTTTTTTGTGCGGAGTGGGTGGGTAGCGAGCCCTTGGCCGAGGCTCTTCCGCTGCCGTAAAACTAAAGGTTAAACAAAAAAAGGTTGTAAGGTTATGAAAAGGATTGTTGCTTTGGGAGTGGGTTTGCTCCTTGCCTTGTGGGCTGCCGATGCCCAACTTTTGAAATTCGGCGCGAGGGTGGGTTTGAACACCGGTGTCTATGATTTTGAGGATGTCCACTTTGCCGATGGGGAGGTGGTGCCTGCGGCCGACCGTTGTGGTGGCTACCAGGTGGGTGCACTGTTGAGGCTCACCATTCCTCGCTTTGTCTACATCCAGCCGGAGTTGGATGTGCTCCTGCGGGATTTGTCGTTTGGCATACGTAGGCCCGACAAGCCGATGGAGTACAAAAATCTGCGCACGATGAGGGTGGAATTGCCTGTGATGGTGGGTTTCAACATCTCTGCGGCCCACTTTTTTGCGGGCCCCGTGTGGCACATCGCCACCAGCCAACACCAGCGAGGGGCAGGTTCTACGCCACTTGAATTGAGGTTTGACGACAACGATGTGGCGGCTATGGTGGGTGCGGCCATCGACTTTGAGGGTATCTTTATGGAGGTGCGCTATATGCGCTACCTGCGCCAGACCGAGGTGGAGATGAGGATGGAACGCCACACGGCTGTGGTGGATGTGGCCCACGATGATATGCTGCAAATCAGCTTTGGAGTGCTGTTCTGACGGGAGCCCCCTTGTGTGATTATTATTTCCCCCACACGCACCCCTTTGGCAGGTGGTTTGCAGGTGTGTGGGATGAAGTTGAACCAACTAAAAAAATAGTGATTATGAAAAACGACAATTGCAAAACCAAGGAGAAAGAGGCCACCAAAGGGTGTGGCACCGGAACAAAGCCCACCACCGAAAAACAACCCGACAGCAAAGGGTGCGGTTGTGGATGCGGGCCAAAGAAGTAGTGGCCCCGAGCGACACTCCTCCGATGCCCACCACCATCCCAAGGTGGCCAAAGCGCGCATTTGGAGGCACCTACATAGAAAAGGCTGAGGTCCCACACAAGGGGGGGGCCTCAGCCTTTTCTGCCAACAGGTTGTTTGTGGAAACTATTGCAATAAAATCTCTCGCAAGCGGTCGTTGTGATTGCGCAGTAGGCGGGTGTTGCGCCTTTCGGTGAGTTGGCGAGCCCTCTCTTGGCCCACAAAGTAGGTGGTGCTCAACATTCCTCCCGCACCCAACCAAGCACTCAACCAATGGTGGGCCACTGCCTCGCCCACGCCAAAGGCTATCAAACCTCCATTGACAGCCAACGATACCACACCGCTCCACACCTCGCCGGCGTAGAATTGGCCCACGCCCGGCACAAGGCTCAAGTACCACGCCACCATCGGGTTGCGCAGTCGTGGAGCACGCTTGTAGAGGGCTGCCACCTCGTTCCGCACCTCTTGTGGCGCATCGTGCAGGTAGGTCATTGCGGCCCCCTCGGAGCGCACCCAGTCGCCCCTTTCGCCTGCGGCAAGAGCTTCAAGGAGCGAGAGTTCCCTGAGTGTTGCGGTGGCTGTCGGGGGTAGGTAGAGTCGTGCCTCGTCTATGGTGGCGAGGGTCTCCTCAAAGAGTGCTGCAAGGTAGGAGCACAGAGCCTTTTGGTGGTAGTATGTTTCGCTTTGGGCGGCATCGAGGGCCCAGGTGTTCACCCTGCCGAGGTCGCTCACAGCCTCCTTGTAGAGCCCCTGCTGCTTGCGCACCTCCACCTTGGCCAGCAGTGCGCAGTTGGCAGCGGCAGCCGAGTCGGATGCGAACACTGCTCGCTCCAACCTCAAAGCCTCCAATGCCAACACGTCGGCCTCGGTGGTGCTCTGTGCGCTAACGGAAAATGGAGCGCAAAGGTATGTGAAGGCCATACATAACAGCCCCGCTACGTGTCGTTTCAAACTCTTCGTAATAGACTTTTACGGAAGCCACGCTCCCGAAGATGTTACCAATATAGAGTAGGCTACCAATGGTGCCATAGGCAATGGTGCGCCAATTGTTGGGTGTGCCGGCCTTGGCCCAACTCTCGGCCGTGAGGCCCGCAAAGGCACCCACGAGTAGGAATGAGGCTATGCCCTCGCCCACGTTGCCGGCGTAGATTTTGCCCAAACCCGGCACCACAGCCGAAGCCACACCTGCCACCCAGGGTGAGAGGTCGCGTGGAGTTGTGGTGGCAATGCGGTCGAAGATGCGCTCCTGCTCGGCGAGGGCAAAGTTGGTGTAGGTGAAGTGGTTGCGCTGTGCGTTGTACTCCTCGGTGTCGCCCTCCAGCAGGGCTATGCCCGCACGTTCAAAGGCGAGGAGTTCCCGATGATGGTCGGCTTGTGGGGTGGCCGAGAAGTGGTCGAGCAGTCGCTTTGCCCCCTCTTTGTTGCCGAGCGAAAGGTGCCCAATGGCCCCGTAGAAGGTGCTCTTGGGGTAGAACTCGCTTCCGCTGCCCACACGTTCAAACTCCGCTGTGGAGAGCTTAATGTCGCGCAGGTTGTAGTGTATCCACCCGCGCAGGTAGTGCAGGGTGTCGAGTGCAGCGGGGGCAAATTGTGTGTCGTCAAGGGGCAGGGTGGCGAGGGTTTGTGCATCGCGCAGGTGGGAGCCACCGAGCAGGTAGAGGCCAAACTCATAGTCGCCCCTTGCGTGGTGTTCTTGGCCCCACACACCGCCCAGCGACACCACAATGGCCGCCACTATGCACACTATGCGCCTACTCATCACAACACTCCTTTTTATCTCTTTTGCGGTATCGCTCCACCGAGTCCTCAATAACTCCACGCTCGTTCTTGGGGGTGGTGTGCCTTCCGATGCGGGTGTTGCGCACAAGTCGGTCGAGCGAGTAGACCACAGCCCTCACGCCTCCATACTCCCCCACCAAGGCCTTGAAGTAGTCGCCATTGGTGTCGGCATATCCACCCGGGGATGCAACCTCCGGAGCCACCGCATTTTGCCACACATAGAGCCCTGCCGAGGTGAGGTGGTAGAGTGGGGAGATTGTCTTGCGCCCCTCCACGAGCCCATAGGGGTGGTGTCTATCCTCCTTGGCACCCTCAAACTCCACTGAGCGCAGCAGTTCCCTATCGCTCCTCCTCTGCTCCTGCACACACACCACCCCCCTATCGCTCCCTTGCTCCTGCGCACGTGCAGGCGAGAGCGACAGCAACACTGCGGCGGCTGCCACAAGGAGTCGGGGCGTGAGTGGGCGTGTGGGTTGGCTCATAGTCTGATATGGTCTATTTATATATTATAGGTGTACCCTCTATGGCGGGCCCCCTATCTTCTTTTCTTGTTTGTTGGCATTGTCGGCTTCTCGGGCGCAATCTTCACCGCATCGGCAGGCACCCTGAAGTCGAACATCTCCGACTGCGCCTCGGCTCCCACCACAAGGTTGGTGTAGGTGCTCAGAGTAACGACCGAGTCGGTGGGCGAGGTGTACTCCACCTCGGTTATGCGCATAGGCATCGGTATGCGCCCAAGTTCGTAGCGCGAGAAGTAGACCTTGCGCACCGCATCTCCCTTGGGGCCATAGTAGACCATACACACGGGCAGATGGCGGTCAAAGACGAGCTCCACCTTTGCGGCACCCTGGGTTTTGGCCTTGGGCTCGTAGGTCTTGATTGTCAGCCCCTCGCTCTGTCGCACATCGCGCTGGGTGTAGCCATAGAGGGGCAGGTCCATATCCACATACCTGCCCGAAGCGAACATCGCAACAACCTCCTTGCTTGACGAAACCTCCTTGTCGTCAGCCACCACCACCGAGTTGTCCTTCGGGTTGTAGATGCGCATCTCGCCAAGGGAGTTGGTGAGGGTGATGAGGTGTCGGGGACGGTGTACTTCGCTCACAAGGCGACCATCGGGGTTGAGGTAGAGGCTCTTGGTGGCGGTAACTTTCTTGCCACCACCCACCGTTACGGTCTGCACATCCACCGAGAGTCGCTGTTGGGCTGTGGCCACAGCGGGCACCAGCAGGGCAAGCAGGAGTATGGGGATAAATCTCTTCATTGTTGGTATGTGTGGGTTTCTCTGTAAAAAAACTACGGGGCGAGGGTTGTTCGCACGCCCTTCGCCCCGTAAAGATAGTTCTAATTTCGGATTAGATCAAATCAGCCCACATCAGAATCCTCTCATTGTTGATATACTGAGGATTGATGTTGTTGTTCTGAACGAGGTCGAGGGTCATCAACACTGCGTCAATCAAAGTAACAATGCCAAAACCACCACCGGTCAGCAGGTAGGGCAGTACCATCCAAGATGCAGTACCGAGGTAGTAGCGGTGAAGGCCACACCAGCCGGTGCACCAGCTGAGGATAGTTGCAATCAGAGGATCGGGGTTGTTGCTCAATGCCACAACGGGAGCTGCGGGCATAACGGGAGCTGCCTCCATTACCATCTCAACCGAGTTCTCAACCAATGCGTCAATGGCTGCGTCGTTGGCAACATAGTTGTTTGCCGAAGCCGAGCAAATTGCAAACAGTGCAACTGCGAGAGTAAGTACAAGTTTCTTCATAATTTAAGATATTAAGTTAAACATTAGGTTTGCTTCGAAGTGTTAAGCGAAAAATCAACTTTGGTTTAATATGCCTATTTTTTGTCGCATTTTACCACTCGGGTCCCAAAATGATTCTCCCTTCTTCCACCACAAATATAATAAATTTTTGTTTAGAGTGTTATTTTTCACACTAAAAAAAGTGCAGGTGGTCCTAAAAAATTGGACCACCTGCAAAACAACTTTTTTCTTCGGTCAGCTCTACCCCCCCTACTTGGTGGTGTACTCCTGACCGTCAGGCATACGGAAGGTGATGCTGTCCACCGTCAAGGCATCGTCTACGACTGCAAAGTTGGGAGTCTTAACAACGCCATCCCACAGAGCCTTGAAGTCGCGAGCCACGTTCAGAGGAATCTCCACGATGAACTGACCATAGTTGAGGTCGGTAACGATGAAGGTCTGGTTCTCTGCGTCATAGGTGCCGATGGTCAGCTGCAATACAACACTCGAAGAGCGTTTCTGGATGAATGCCGCCTTGGCCTCCTCGGTCAGCTCGGCTGTCAGCTTAGCCACGCTCTCCTCGTTTACGCGAGCAGCATACTGTGCCTCGGTCTCAAACTCGTCTTTGGTCTCAAAGGCCTTAATCTTGTCGGCCATATACTCCTTGGCAAAGTTGGAGAACTTCTGGTAGTAGACGTAATCCTTCTTGTACTCGGGAGCCTCCTCGGCACTGTAAATCAGAGGAATAACCTCGGCGCCGGTGCGGTTGATGTAGCCATAAACGCCCTCTGCCGAAACCAATGCCAAGCCATCCTCAAAGTCGCTGATGCTCTCATACTTGGGCGCGGTAATGCCACGGCCATTCTTGTCGATGAGGCCACACTTGCCATCGAGCCTTACCCAGGTGATACCGTCTACAAAATGTCCAATCTCCTCGTAGATGGCGGGGATAATCTCGTCGTACTTGGCGTCGATGAAGCCCCACTTGCCGTCGGCCTTCACGGTGGCAACACCGTCGGTCCACTCGCCAACCTCGTCGTACTTCACGGGGGTAATCTCGTTGCCCTTCACGTCAATCCAGCCCCACTTGCCACCGGTTGATACTTTGGCAATACCCTTGTCGAAGGAGCCAACGGTGTCGTAGATTGCGGGGATAACCTCGCGATACTTGTTGTTCAGGTAGCCATATTTGCCGTCCACCTTCACCAGCGCAAGGCCGTCCTCGGTGAACTCGCCAACATCCTCATACTTGGGCGCAACCACAATCTTACCACTCTGGTCTACCCAGCCACACTTGCCGTCCAGCACAATCTTCGACAAGCCTGCTGCGTCCCACGCACCAACCTCGTCGTACTGCACTGCCAGCAACTCGATGCCACCACGGTTCACGTAGCCAACCTTCTCGCCGATGGTTGCAGTGGCCACGCCGGCCTCGTTGAACTCGCCCACGCTGTCGTAGGCAACCTCGCTGATGGGGTTACCCTCGGTGCCAATCCAGTAGAACTTGCCGCCCTTCTGAACCATTGCGGCTCCCTGATAGAAGGCCTCCACTGCATCGTATTGGGCAGGAATAACCATCTTGCCCCTCACGTTCACGAAGCCCCACTTGCCATCCAACATCACAGGAGCAAAGCCCTCGTTGAAGGTGCAAGTGCCCAGATACTTGAGCGATACGGTTACGATACCCTTGCGGTCGATGTCAAACCACACATCGCCACTCTTAACCTTTGCGCTACCCTCGGCGTCGAACTTCTCTGCCTCATCGTAGCGCACAGCGATGACCTCATTACCGCTGCGGTCAATCCAACCCCACTTGCCGTCCTTCTGAACTCTTGCCATATCCTCTGCATCGAAGCAGTCGGCTGCGGCGTAGCTGATTGCGATAGACTCCCTGCCCGACTTGTTGAGCCAGCCATAAAGGCCATCTTTCTTAACCCTTGCCAAGCCCTTCTCAAAGTCTTGAACATCGTCGTAATCCATTGCGATTACAACCCTGCCGGCCTGGTCAATCCAGCCATACTTACCGGCCAAACCAACCCAAGCCAAGCCCTCCGAGAAGTTGCCTGCACCGTCGTATTTGAGTTTGATAATCTCCCTGCCGGACTCGTTCACAAAGCCCCACTTGCCACCTGCATAGGTGCCTTCGGTCCAAGTACCACCGGTGCTAACCCTTGCCAAGCCGTTGCAGTAGACATCGGCGTAGTTGTACTTAACCCTCACAACAGCCTTACCTTTCTCGTTGTAGAAGCCCCACATACCGTCGCTGTAGTTGCCCTGCTCGTCCCTGACGCCCTTGACGCCGGCCCTTGCCAGACCGCCAACAAAGTCATCCAGGTAGTCGTTCTTGAAGGGGATAATCTTCTTGCCCTCGGCATTGATGTAGCCATATTTGCCCTTCGCGTCCTTAACCTTACCAAGGCCTTCGGCGTTGAAGTCCCAAATCTGGGAGTTGTTCACCTTGAGAATCTCCTTGCCCTCGGTGTTTACCCAACCCCACTTGTCGCCAATGGAGGCCTTTGCGATACCTGCTGCGGTGAAAGGCTCAAGGGTGGTATATTTAATAGGTACAATCTTCTTGCCCTCAATGTTGAGCATACCGCACTTGTCGCCCTGTTTAACCCACACAAGGCCATACTCGTTCCACTCGCCAACCTCGTTGTAAACCACAGGCGAGATGAGCTTACCCTCTTTGGTAATCCAGCTGTAGGCACCCTCTTTGGCAACCTTACCCAGAGCGTTTGCATCGAAGGGCCACACCTGCGAGTACTCCACCTTGGTGATGCGCCTACCCTCGGTGTTAATCCAACCATAGAGCTCGCCGGCCTTCACCCAGTTCATACCATCCTCGGTCCACTCGTCAACCTCGATGTTCTCACTTGGTACAATCTCCTTACCGCTGCGGTTTACCCAACCAATGAGGCCCTCTTTGGTAACCTTTGCAAGGCCATTGAGTGCATAGGGCTCGAAGGTGTCGTAGGCGATGTCGGTTACCTCGTCGCCCTCGGTGTTGATGATACCATACTTGCCACCGATGGTTACCAGAGCAAAGCCTGCTTCGAAGTTGCCGATGCTATCATATTTGAGTTTGGCAACCACCTTGCCGTTTGCATCCACCAGACCATAGAGGCCCTCGTTCATAACCTTTGCCACGCCGAGCTCGTTGTAGGCACCAATCTCGTCATAGACAGCCTTGAGCACCTCTTTGCCACTCTTGTTCAGGAGGCCCCACTTGGTCTCAACCCTCACGAGTGCCAAGCCACCTTCGCTCCACTGGCCCACCTCGTCGTACTCATTGTCGGTGAGGCGTTTGCCGAGGTTGGTAATCAGACCATAGCGGCCCTCTTTGAGGGTCCACGCAAGGCCATCCTCGGTGAATTCGCCAATGCTCTCATACTGAGGTTTGATAATCTCCTTGCCGGCCTTGTTGATTGCGCCCACGAGGCCCTCAACTTTCACCCTTGCGGTGCCGTCCTCGGCCCACACACCGGCTTCGTCATATTTGATTTTGGCAATGGTCTTGCCCTCGCGGTTGATTACACCCCACTTGTCCGACTGCTTAATCCAAGCCAGACCATCGGCAGTAAACTCGGTAACCTGCTGGTATTTGCAACGGATGATTTCATCACCCTCTTTGTTAATCATACCATAGTTGTCCTCGATGCGTACCAGGGCGGTACCTGCCTCCGAGAAGGGCTCAATTTCGTCATATTTGATTTTGGCGAGCACCTTGCCCTCGCGGTTGATGATGCCCCACTTGTTGTCCTCCCTCACGTAGGAGAGGCCGTCGAGCGAGAAGTAACCCACCTCGTCGTAACGCAGGCGTACAACCTCCTTGCCGGTTTTGCTCACAAAGCCCCACTTGTCATCACGTTTAACCTTTGCCAGGCCATCGGCGGCAAATTCTTCGGCCAGGTCATACCTCGCCTTGATGAGCCAGTTGTCTTTGCTGTCTACATAGCCCCACTTGCCACGCGAGTTCTGCTTTGGCGTGAGGTCTTGTGCTGCTGCAGAGAGGCACAAGAGAGCAGAAAGAAGAATAAGGAATACTCTTTTCATTGTAAGTAATGTGTTTGTAGTTAATATTTTAGTTTGTTATTGTCGGTAGTGCGCTCGGTTTATGGGGTTTCCTCGACAAGAGGAAGCGAGCATAAAAGGTGCGTAGTTAGGTGTAAAAATACAAACATTTGTATAAAGAGCAAAATTTTTCATCAATTTTTGACACATATACCTATAAAATAGAGCCTCCTGGGTGTAAAGTTGCTCTCGGTGGGCATAATTATTGCGCATCCTACGGTGGCAGGGGGCAGGGGCGAAGAGAGAAAAAATAAAAAAAATCTCTACATTGTTGTAAATTAACAGAATAATAATGTATATTTGCAGGCTGAAATCCGCGCCACAACTCCGGCTTTTAGGTGGAGAAGGATGGGGTGGATGGTTGGTTAGGAAAATTTTATAA
>JAFVSY010000049.1 GCA_017503465.1 Tidjanibacter sp.
CAAACAGCTCACCAGCGATCCTTGGGAGGCTATCGAGGAGCGTTACCCCATCGGTTCGAAGCACACCGCAAAGGTGCGTAACTTCACCAACTTCGGTATCTTCGTTGAGATTGCAGAGGGTATTGACGGCCTTGTTCACATCAGCGACCTCAGCTGGACCAAGAAAATCAAACACCCCGCAGAGCTCACCCAGCTTGGTGCCGACTTGGATGTTATCGTTCTCGGTATCGACAAGGAGAACCGCCGCTTGAGCCTTGGCCACAAGCAGTTGGAGGAGAATCCCTGGAACGAGTTTGAGGCACAGTATGCCGTAGACTCCGTACACGAGGGTAAGGTTATCGAGGTGAACGAGAAGGGTGCTGTTGTAGCACTTGGCGAGAATGTTGAGGGCTTTGCTTCCTCGAAGCAGATTGTTAAGGAGGACGGCACCACCGCCAAAGTTGGTGATGTACTTCCCTTCAAGGTTACCGAGTTCTCGAAGGTGACCAAACACATCAGCCTCTCGCACACCCGCGTATATGAGGAGGTTAAGCGTGCCGAGGAGAATGCTGCAAAGGCAGAGAAGCGTGCAGCAGCCGAGGCTACCAAATCGACCGTTAAGAAGATTAACGCATCGGTTGAGAAGACCACCCTTGGTGATATCGCCGGTTTGGCCGAGTTGAAAGCCAAGATGGAGGCAGCAGCCGAGGAGAAATAGTCGGACCGACAATTTCTGAATAAGTAGAGAGAGCCTTGCCACAGTGGCAAGGCTCTCTTTGTTTTTTTGTATGGGGGAGGGGGTGTCGGGATGATAGGAGTGATAGGAGTGATAGGGGTGATAGGGGTGATAGGGGTGATAGGGGTGATAGGGCCCCTTCTATTACTCTTATTATTCTTATTATTCCTATCCCTCCTAGTAGGCCTAGCCGGCCCAGCCGCCCTAATAGCCCTTCTTAGGGAAGTTCAACCCACTCAAACTCCACACCGTTGGGACCTACGTGGACCTTGAGGTACTCGGGCTCGGGGCAGGGGTCCTTGATGGTGCCCACCACGGTGTAGCGCACGCCCTCGTGAATGAGGTCCTCACGGTAGTGGTCGTGGCCCTGCAACACGAGCGTAACCTTGTGGCGGGCAAAGAGCGAGAGGAGCGGAAAACTCTCCTCAAAGGGCATATTGCCCGAGGTGGATTGTGAGTTGTCGGTGTAGAAGATGTTGGTGTGCTTGGAGATGATGCAGTGGCGGTAGAGGTGGCGATTGTTGGCCAAAAACTCTTTGAGCCACTTGGTCTGCTTGGTGCCAAGGGTGCCGTTGGCGGAGTCGAGCACGATGTAGAGGTCCTTGCCGCCCGCAAACTCCACCTCAAACCAGTAGACCGAGGGGCCGATGAGTGCAAGGTGCTCGGCCCAACCGTCAAAGAAGAGGTCGTGGATGCCAAGGAGGTTGAATAGGGGCTGATTGTGGGTGTGCTTTGCGGGGTTGTGGGCCACGGCTTCCACGTAGAACGGACGCTTGCCGAGGCGGTCGATGAGGTCGCCCAACACAATGCCGAAGGAGGCGTTGGGGTCGGTGCGGAGCGCATCGTTGAAGGTGGTCATATTGTCGTGTGTGTGGTCCACGTGGGGGTCGGTGCAGACGTAGAACATATACTCTTCCGCTGCCTTAATAACCTCCACGGCCTTACCTTCGGTGCGGGCTATGCTCTGCTCAAACCTTGTGTCCACACGGTCGCTGGTGGGTATGAACATACCCTTTATGTCGAACACATCGCAACCACAGAGTGCGATGGCGGTGGTGGCGAGGGCCACCATCTTCTTTACCACTTGTAACATAGGCCTGCTTTGAGATAGAGTTGGTAGTAGTCGGCCGACATATTGAACATACCTGCCGATTTGTAGCAAAGGTCTACGACGAGCCCCACGTTGGAGGTTGGCTCCCAGCCGCAACGCACAATCCACGAGGGCTGATAGTGTCGCTCGAGGTCGAACATCTCGCTGTTGGTGAAGACGAGTTGAAGGTCCCACCTCTCCACTCGGGGCAGGAGGCTGAAGCCCAACTCGTAGAAGATGTTGAAGGGCTCGTTGAGCCACTCGCCGTGGCTGCCATAGAGACGATAGTAGTAGCCGAGCGAGCAGAAAATGTGCGGGTTGGAAAAACCTACACCCACGCCTGCGGCCACGTTGTGGAAGGAGGCTTGGGCGGTGTGGTGTAGTATGGTGCGGGCGTGCAGTGTGCCCAGCGAGGTTGGCAACGAGTAGGTTGGGCGCACCTCGAGGGCCGTGCGACCATAGGTGGCGTGCAGGGCACCGCCACGCACTGTGAGGTGGTCGGTCAGCCCGCAGGTGCCCTCCACCGAGAGGGCCGCAAAGGCTCCGTGGACCACATTGTGGCCACCACGCAAGCCCACAGCCACCTCACCACGCTCCTGCGCCACGATGGTGGTGCATATGGAACTGAGCAGGAGGAAAGCAAGGGTTATGGCTAAGTGTTTGAGGTTCATAGTAGTGTGGAATAAATGTCGTTTCTCGGGAGGTGCTACTTGCAGACCACGGCATCCACAAAGGGGAGGTAGATTGTGGCTACAAGGCCAAGCGAGTGGGCATAGCCACCCCCTGCGATTGAGGGCCTCCAGTAGCCGCCCACCTTCAGGAAGGGCGAGAGCTGGTAGCCACCCGCAAAGGCCACACCAAAGGAGCCCTTGCGCTGGGTGAAATCGGTGTCGCCATAGAGAGGGATGTTGGGCAACTCCTCCGCTGTGGCCACCCTGTATCGGAGCGACGAGCGACCGAAGGTGAGGCCCGCACCGGCATACCAACGCCCGAAGTGTCGGTAGGCGAGGGCTCCGAGGGTGAAGGAGGATTGGGTTGTGTAGGCTGCACCGCTCATCTTGTCAAAGGTGGAGGCGGAGCCATTGTCGGTGTAGAACATCTCCACGGCGGCCCTCCAACCATCACGCACGAAGTAGCTGCCCTCCACGCCCACACCGAGCGAGCCCAGGGCCGTGTGGGTACCCCCGTAGAGGTCGCCTGCGGGGTGAACAAGGCTTGCGATGGGCACGATGGAGAGCCCCACGCTCCACACCCCCTCGGAGTTCATCGTGTCGTAGCGAGCCGCATCACGGCGACCCTGCGCCTGTGCCGACAGCAGTGTGGCACCGAGGATAATCAGTGTTATGATGCTCTTTTTCATACTATTTTTCTGTTTCTTGTTTCTGTTTTTTCACTGCTGCTTTTTCTCGGCCACAATCTCAAAGGTGCGCCCCTCCTCGGCGAGGTAGGTCTCGGCAAACTCGTTCCGACACTCTTCCAGCAACACACTCTCGTCTTTGTAGCGGGAGGAGAAGTGGCCGATGATGAGCCTCTTGGCACCGCTCTCTTGCGCTGCCCTCACTGCTTGCAGGGTGGTTGCGTGGCCTCGTTGCTTGGCCTCCTTGCGCATATTGTCGGCATAGGTGGCCTCGTGGTAGAGCAGGTCCACACCTCGCACAAGGCTCACGGCCTTGCCGGAGTAGTTGGTGTCGCTCAGGTAGGCATAACTGCGGGGAGGGTAGGGAGTGTAGGTGAGGTCCCCATTGGGCACCACCGTGCCATCGGCCAGCACCACATCCTCGCCACGCTTGGCGGCAGTGATTTGTGCCACCCCGAGCCCAAGTCGTTCAATCTGCTCCTTGCGCACATTGAGTGGGGGCACCTTCTCCCTGAAGAGGAAACCGGCAGTGGGCACCCTGTGCCGCAGGGGCACACTCCACACCTCCACCACGTTGTTTTCGTAGAGCAGTGCGTGGGCGGTGGTGTCCACCTCGTGCCACACCACCTCAAAGGGCAATTCGGTGTCGAAGTAGCGAAAGTGCCACTCCATAATCTCCCCAAAGGGCCTTGGGGCATAGACGTGCAGGGGTACCTTGCGGCCCATCAGTCCCATACTGGAGATGAGCGGAAAGAGCCCAAAGACGTGGTCGCCGTGGAGGTGTGAGATGAATATGGCGTTGATTTTCAGGGGGCTCACACCTGCCCTCAAGAGCCTATTTTGGGTGCCCTCGCCACAATCAATCAGGTAGTGCTGCTCGTA
>JAFVSY010000050.1 GCA_017503465.1 Tidjanibacter sp.
ATTTTCCATTTTCAATTCTCTTCACTATATTTGTGAATTAAACCGATTGATATGGCCGAACAGGATAAAATACTATCAGACATTACAGCCAAGGAGTATGAGTATGGGTTCGTTACGGACATCGAAACCCACACTCTGCCCAAGGGCCTGAGTGAGGATGTGGTGCGCCAAATCTCCGCACTCAAAGGGGAGCCGGAGTGGATGCTTGAGTATAGGCTCAAAGCCTACCGCAAATGGCTCACTATGGAGCTCCCACAGTGGGCGCACCTCAATATTCCCCCGATTGATTTCCAAGACATCATCTACTTTGCCGCACCCAAGAAGCAACCCGACAAAAAGTCGATGGACGAGGTGGACCCCAAGTTGAGGGAGACTTTTGACAAACTCGGTATTCCGCTGGAGGAGCAGATGGCTCTGGCGGGTGTGGCCGTGGATGCAGTGATGGACTCGGTGTCGGTAAAGACCACTTTCCGCGAAACTCTCGCCGAGAAGGGTATCATCTTCTGCTCGATGAGCGAGGCCATCAGGGAGTACCCCGACCTGGTGCGTAAGTACCTCGGCAGTGTGGTGCCCTACACCGACAACTTCTACTCGGCTCTTAATGCGGCGGTCTTTTCCGATGGCTCCTTCTGCTACATCCCCAAGGGTGTTCGTTGCCCAATGGAACTCTCCACCTACTTCCGCATCAATGCCGCCGGCACGGGTCAGTTTGAGCGCACGCTCATTGTGGCCGACGAGGGAGCCTATGTGAGCTACCTGGAGGGCTGTACCGCACCGATGAGGGACGAAAACCAACTCCACGCCGCAGTGGTGGAGATTGTGGTGGAGAAGGACGCCGAGGTGAAGTACTCCACGGTGCAGAACTGGTACCCGGGCGACAAGGATGGCAAGGGCGGTGTCTACAACTTCGTAACCAAGAGGGGCATTTGTCGTGGCGACAACGCAAGGCTCTCGTGGACCCAGGTGGAGACGGGCTCGGCCATCACGTGGAAATACCCCAGCTGTGTGTTGCTGGGCGACAACTCCGTGGGTGAGTTCTACTCGGTGGCGCTCACCAACAACTACCAGCAGGCCGACACGGGCACCAAGATGATACACCTCGGGCGCAACACCCGCAGCCGCATTGTGTCGAAGGGCATCTCGGCAGGCCGTAGTCAGAACAGCTACCGTGGCTTGGTGAAGGTGGCGGCAGGTGCCGAGGGTGCGAGGAACTTCTCGCAGTGCGACTCGCTGCTGCTGGGCGACAAGTGTGGAGCCCACACCTTCCCCTACATCGACTGCCACAACACCTCGGCGGTGGTGGAGCACGAGGCCACAACGAGCAAGATTTCCGACGACCAACTCTTCTACTGCAACCAGAGGGGCATTGGCACCGAGGAGGCTGTGGGCCTCATTGTGAATGGCTACGCCAAGGAGGTGCTTGCGAAGTTGCCGATGGAGTTTGCGGTGGAGGCGCAGAAACTGTTGTCCATATCGCTTGAAGGCTCGGTTGGTTGATTTTTGTGTGGGTGTTTTCTGCGTTACGCTTGTGCTCGAAATCCTCATTTGCGTGAGCAAACTGCGGTTTCTCGCACTTCGCAAGCCTTGAAAACCCCTCACACAAAAAACAACCAGGGGCAGCAAGAGCAGCAAGAGAAATTGATTTACTAATTAGGAAAACTACGTTGGACGGTTGACGGTTGACGGTCGACGGTCGACAAAGAGAAAGAGATATGCTGAAAGTTAAGAATTTACACGCTACGGTCGATGGCAAAGAGATTTTGCGAGGCATCGACTTTGAGGTCAAGGCGGGCGAGGTACACGCCATTATGGGCCCCAACGGGTCGGGCAAGAGTACCTTTGCCTCGGTGTTGGCTGGCAATGAGAAGTTCACCGTGACGGAGGGTACGGTGGAGTATGAGGGCGAGGACCTGCTGGAGTTGAGCATTGAGGAGAGGGCCCGCAAGGGTTTGTTCCTCGGCTTCCAATACCCCGTGGAGATTCCGGGTGTGAGTATGGCCAACTTTATGAAACTCGCCGTGGCCGAGCGCAGGAAGGCCCAGGGCTTGGAGCCCCTCACCGCGGGCGGTATGCTCAAGTATATGAGGGAGAAGGCCGCCGTGGTCGAACTCGATGCCAAGCTGATGAGCCGTGCGGTGAACGAGGGCTTCTCGGGTGGCGAGAAGAAGAAGAACGAGATTTTCCAGATGGCGATGTTGGAGCCCAAGTTGGCGGTGCTGGACGAGACCGATAGTGGCCTCGACATCGACGCGCTGCGCATTGTGGCCACGGGTGTAAACCGCCTGCGCTCGGAGCAGAATGCCACGGTGCTCATCACCCACTACCAGCGACTGCTCGACTACATCCAGCCCGACTTTGTGCACGTGCTCTACAAGGGCCGCATCATCTACTCGGGCGACAAGTCGCTTGCGCTCAAACTCGAAAAGGAGGGCTACGATTGGCTCATTGCAGACTACAAAGAGTAGGTGCGAATTGAAAATTGAAAAAGTTGCGAGTAAGCGAGGGCAGAGGGTGCTTGCACACTTTGCCGAGCGAGAGCAACTAAAAGCCACCGAAGGTGGGTTAATTGAAAATTGAAAATTATGGTGCGCTTTGAGCGCAGCATTTTCGTTTTTCTTTTGGAATAGATGATGAAAACAAACGAGATAAAACTATTTGGCAACGAGTGTGGCTGTTGCGGTGGCGACTTTGAGGTTGTGGCCGGCGAGCCGTTCACTCTCTACCTGCTCTGCGGTGCGGGCTCCCACGCCACCACCCTGCGCATTGGCGAGGGTGGCAAGGCGAAGGTGGTCTTTGCGGCACTCGAGGATGGCCACACCGACTACACCTTCCGTGTGGAACTCAATGGTGCGGGTGCAGAGGTGGAACTCTATGGCCTCTTTGTGGCCACAAAGGGCGACGAGTGCAGGGTTAAGACCGAGGTTAGGCACAACGTGCCCGACTGTGTGAGCAACCAGGTGGTCAAGGGAGTGGCTGATGGCGATGGCTATGGGCTCTTTGACGGACTGGTTTATGTGGCTCCCGATGCGCAGCACACCGAGGCCTACCAGCAGAGCCGTAACGTGCTCCTCGCACCCACGGCACACATCCAAACCCAGCCCCAACTGGAGATTTACGCCGACGACGTGCGCTGCTCCCACGGTGCTACGGTGGGCCAGATGAACGAGGAGGAGGTGTACTATATGCGCCAGAGGGGCCTCTCGAAGGAGGCGGCCCAGAGGTTGCAATTGGAGGGCTTCTTGCAGGAGGTGCTCGGCAAGATTGATGACGAGCCCACAAGGGAGAAGTTCACAGCCAAACTGCTGGCAAAGATTTGAAAATTCAAAATTCAAAATTCAAAATTCACAATTGTCCCCCTCTGAGTTAGTGGGGGTGC
>JAFVSY010000051.1 GCA_017503465.1 Tidjanibacter sp.
GGTACAGCCTGTTTTGTGCAGTTGGCAGGTCGGCACGCTTCCCAACCTTGCGATGCCATCCAACCACTCCTCCCTAATCTCCCCCAAAGGCACGGGTATTAAAAAAGATACCCCGGAGTGGGTGAGATGAGTACGGTAGGCCTGCGCAAGTGGCAACCGAAAAACGACTAATTGAAGAAAAAAACAATATTTTTCAGTTTTCAATTTTCAATTTTCAATTTTATGTGTATCTTTGCACGCTCAACGATGAGTAGCAATGCTCATCGGAGGTGCGCAGAGGAAGCCCAGGTGGCGGAATAGGTAGACGCGCACGTTTCAGGTGCGTGTGCCGCAAGGCGTGCAGGTTCGATTCCTGTCCTGGGCACAAGGGGGGGGTGTAAGTCTTTGATTTACAACCCTCTTTTTTTGTTGAGTAGCAAATGATAGGCTAAATGTTTTGATGGTTATGAGGCAAAAGTCTATCAAAAAACAGGGTGTGTCTAAAACTTGTTAGGCACACCCTTTCTTGTCGTTGGGCCGAAGCCCACTCGCATTATTTCTTACGTTAGAACATCCTCGGGCCGAGGGGCAGCGAGAGTCCAAAAGTGATGTTCACCGACTTCTGGTTGATGGGCACAGGAATCTTACCACCCATAGCGGTGCCAAACTGAGTGCCGATGTAGTCCATACCCACAAAGAGGTTAAGCATCGAGGTGTGGATGTTGAGCGATGCACCCAGCACGCCAATCTGGTTCTGGAGGAAGCTCTCGCTTATGGTTGCCGAAAACCAAGTGGTGGGGCGGAATGTGGCCGCCACGGTTGCCTGGTGCAGCAACTCCTCACCATACTGCTTGCCATACCACACAGCACCCAAGCCGATGAGGTCGTTCAGGAAGTTGTACTCAACGCCCACGATGTAGTTGGTGTGGAGCATATTCTTGATGGTTGCCGTTGGGGCCTCTGCGCTCTGGAGGTTTACCTCCTCGGGGGTGGTGAAGATGACCTCGTTGGAGGCAAGGTCGAAGCCCTTGAAGGCAAAGCCCACATTGTCTACCGTACCGCAGTAGGTGTTGTTGGGAGCCCACGCGGTGAAACCGAGGTCGGTAACGGCAGCCGACAGGCGGATTTGCTCGTCGTTGAAGGTCCACTCGATACCTGCGTCAAAGGCAAAGCCGATGCTGCTGATGTTGTCAGGCGAGAAATTGCTGAAATCGCTCACGTAGCCCAAGAATTGGTCGAAGGTAACCTCGCCGGTGAGGCCCTCAAAGTTGTAGCCTGCCACGTTGGTCTGAATGGTACCCGCAAGGTCGGCAGTGTATTGGTCTGTGCCCATAGTGATATCCACCTTGTCGAGGTGGGCCGAGAGGTGGGCCAAGCCCACCAGAGCCTTGGCCCTGAAGCCGAGTGTAAAGACATCCTGCACGGGGAAGGTGTAGCCCACACCAGCCTCCACAAAGTTGTTGCTCTCAATGCCGAAGCCGCCAATATCATAGGTGCCCGAAGAGAGAGTCTTGGTCAGGGCAAAGAAATCTTTGGGAATAGTAAAGTTGTTCTCCGAGCGCAGGCGCACATCTACCGACCAGAAGCCGCCCTTGAAGTAGTTACCCATCGAGAAGAGTCGCTCGTTGAGTCCGAAGTCGAGGCGGTTCATATCGGGCAGGCGGTCGAGGAACTTGGCTGCATCCACCGAGGAGTGCATATAGGTTACAAGCTCGTTGCCGTCGGCGCTGGGGAAGAAGAAGTTGTCGGCCGAGAGGAAGTTGGTCTCCAGGGCGGTGGTGAGTCCGAGTGCAGGGATGGCGAGGAAGCCACGGTTGGGCGACAGCGCAGGGTTGAGTTCATATCGCTCGGTCGCTCCGCGCAAGAAATATGCGTTACGCACTTGGGCTGTGGTGGCAGTGAGCCCCATTGTGAGGGCTACGACCAGTGTGATTATCTTGTTGCTTTTCATCGTGTTTTCGTGTTTTTGGGGTGTGATTGAGAGTAAACTCTGTGTGTGGTTGTCGTGTGGCTGGCTAAATGCGCTGGCGGGCGAGGCTACTCTTTTTTGCCTTCACCTTCGCCTTCGCCCTCGCCACTACCCGCAAGTGTGCCGAGGTCGATGGTGATACCCTTGTCCAAGCACAACGAGAGGGTGGCTTGCAACCATTGGTCGGGCTTGAGGCCTGCACCCGCAAGGGTGGTACCCTCAACGGTGCACTCTACGGCCCTCACACTGCCGAGCAATGCGCCAATGGCAACACTGCTCTCCTGGCCAGCGTCGAAGCCTACGCCGATGGAAATCTGCGAGGTGGCGGGCTGGTCGCTACTCTTGCTGCCGAGAATCTTACCCGTGGTGAGTGTCTTAATCTGGCTCAACTCTTTCTTCTCCTCGTCGAGGAACTTAATCTTCAGAAGAGCATCCAAAGGCAGGGTGCTCTGGGCCATAACGTTCACGGTGAGGCTGTCGATGGCGAGGTTTACTTCGCCCACCTCCGAAAGGTCGATGTCCTCAATCACTGTGGTGTAGCTCAGTCGGCCCGACTTGTTTTGGTCAAACTTCAGCGCGGCATCCACCGAGTAGTCCACCTTGAAGTCGTAGGACTCCTTCACGATGAGGGTGTGCGGCTTGGAGGTGTCGGTGGTGGCGTTGAGCGTTACAACGAGTTTGTCGGGCAGGCTGTTGATGACATCCATAAGGCCCTCCACCTGGGTTTGGCCCTCTGCGGGGGTGTCGCCTGTGAGCGAGATGTTGGTAGTGGTGGGGGTGCTGCCCTCTGCACCTGCAATTTTCAGCGTGGGGGTGCTCACGCTCTTGCTTACTGCGCCATTTTTCCAAGCGTCAATCTTAACAACCAAGTCGATACCCACGCCTATGGGGTTCTGCACCGAGAAGTTGAGGGTGGGGGAGGCGAGGTTGAGCTCCACCTCAAGGTTGTCGCCCAACGCGCTGGTGAGTTCGCTCAAATCGACCTCCACGGGCTCAAGCATACTGCTCAGGTCGGGGTCAATGATACCCACAAGGCTGTGGATGGCCAGGTCGTCAATGGCAACTTTGGGGGCAATGACGATATCCTTTGCCGAGGTGTCGATGGAGAGGCTTTCGCCTTCGGCTATGGCGATGGTTGCCTCCACGCCGATGTTGCCACCGATGGAAGCCTTGCCATCAACGATGGGGATAGATTTGATACCATTCAGTGGCAGAGTTATGATTTGGTTTGTGCCATTGCGCAGCTTGAGGTTGCTGGTCTTAAGATAGTTACCATCCAGAGTCCAACCCTGCGGAGTGTCGAAGTCGAGCACCGCGGTGGGCAGAGCAAGCTTGAGCTCCGAGAGGGTAATCTCCTCGAGTGGCGAGCCCGACAGGTCGAGGGCCACGTCAAGTTGCGGAATGGCTGTGGCGAGGTCGGTGCGGCTGATTTCGATGTAGGAAATCTCCTTAACCACCTCGGGGATGGTTACGCTGTGGTTGAGCTCTTTGGCGAAGGTGAAATTCTGGGCCCACGCCTCAAGGGTTACGTCGGCACTGCTGATGGCAATGTCGGCCACTGCCTCCACGTAGGGCATTTCGGTGCCTGTGGTGCCGGCCTTCAGCGTGCAGGACAAATCGTAGCTATACTTGATGTCGTCATTCACGAAGAAGTGCCCATCGGAGATGGCGCTACCCTCAAAGTTGGCACTCATCAGCAGGAATTGGAGCACCACCTTACTGTCGTTCAGGGGGAGGTTGTCCACCTCGTAGTGGTTGTTGGTGCTGCTACCCTCGCCCTTGCTGATGGTGGCGTAGCCATCCAGCGGGTCGCCCGACACCTTCTTCAACTCAAAGCCTGCGGGTGCCTCGATGGCGAAGTATTTGAGCACTCGGTTTTCGGTTACGGGCAACAGGCCTGCGATGTTGAAGGTGATAGAGACCAACGAGCCTTCGCCTTTGGTGCCGAAGTTGATGTGGTCGATGGACTTGATGTGGTCGGGCAGGGAGATGTCGTACCTCTCCTCAAACACGTCGGAGTCTACCATTTCCAGTGGTTGCCCCACGAGATAAGAGGGGATGGTGAAGCCCGAACTCAATCCATTGGGGTATGGTACGGTTTGAGTTTCGTTGATTTTTGGTATCACGGCGCCCATTTCGCCCATCAGTGCGATTGTGGAGGGCTCGATGGTTGGGGCCAGATTTGTGATGGGGTCAATCTTGCCGACCGAGATTTTTTCCTCAATGGCGTCGCTCATCGAGATGGAGTAGAAACCGTCTTTGTCGGGGGTGAGTCCACTCTCTGTTCCGAGCAGAGAATTAATGGTGATTTTCTCGGTGGTGCCGATAGGTATGGTGATACCTTCGGTGTCGCCGACAGTTACCTCAAGTGAGATTTTGTCGAAGTTGTAGTCGGAGTTGCACGCCGCAAAAAGCAGTGTAGAGGCCGCTACAACCAACATTGTGCGCAAAAATCGTTTCATAACGCTATGTTTTTGTGTTAGATATATTTCCCAATTTCGCTATAAAGATAATAAAAAATAGGTAAGGTTGTACATCCACGCAACAAAAAAACGCCACTCGAGGGGGTGGCGTTTTTCTTTGTGGGTGGTCCGACAACTCTCGTTAGAACTCCGAGGTAAACTTGAACCTGATGTCGGGGAACTTCTCAATGGCAAGTTGCAGGGCATAACTTGTGTCGGCCAAAAATACATCCCTGCCGTGTTTATCCACCGCCATGTTGGTAAACTTACGCTTCTTGAAGTCGGCCAGCTGGGCGGCATTGTCGCTCTCAATCCAACAAGCCTTGTGAATGCCGATGGGCTCCCAACGACACTTGGCGTTGTACTCGTGCTCGAGGCGGTATTGGATGACCTCAAACTGCAACGCACCCACCGTACCGATAATCTTGCGGCCATTGAGGGTGGAGGTGAAGAGTTGGGCCACACCCTCGTCCATAAGTTGGTCGATACCCTTGGCCAACTGTTTGAACTTCTGCGGGTCGGCATTCTCAATGTAGCGGAATTGCTCGGGCGCAAAGGAGGGTATGCCCGTGAACTTGAGTTGTTCGCCCTCGGTGAAGGTGTCGCCAATGGCAAAGTTGCCCGTGTCGTGCAGGCCCACGATGTCGCCCGCATAGGCGGTGTCCACCACCGACTTCTTCTCGGCCAGGAATACACTCGGCGAGGAGAACTTCATCTGCTTGCCACTGCGCACGTGCAGGTAGTTCTTGCCCCTCTCGAAGGTGCCGCTGCAAATTTTGAGGAAGGCCAAGCGGTTGCGGTGGTTGGGGTCCATATTGGCGTGAATCTTAAAGACAAAACCGGTCATCTTCTCCTCCGTAGCCTCCACGGTGCGACTCTCGGTGAGGGCCGAGTGGGGCGAGGGTGCAATGCGGATGAATGTTTCGAGCAACTCCCTCACACCGAAGTTGTTGACTGCCGAGCCGAAGAACACGGGGGCCAACAATCCCTGCAAGTAGAGCTCCCTGTCGAAGGGCTCAAAGAGTTCGCCCACCATCTCGAGGTTTTCGTGCAACTCGGCGGCGTTCTTTTCGCCCAGGTGGGTGGCGAGTTCGGGGTCGTCGAGGGTGAGGTGTATGCTCTCGGCAATGTACTGCCTATCGACCTCCTTGAAGAGGGCAAGGCTCTCGTCGTAGATGTTGTAGACACCCTTGAATGCGGGGCCGCTGGCGATGGGGAACGAGAGGGGCCTCACAGCAATCTGCAACTCCTGCTCAATCTCCTCCAAGAGCTCAAAGGGGTCCTTGCAGGGGCGGTCGAGTTTGTTGATAAAGACCATTACGGGGGTGGAGCGCATACGGCACACGTTCATAAGTTTGCGCGTTTGGCTCTCCACACCTTTCGCTCCGTCAATCACGATGATTACGGCATCCACTGCGGTGAGTGTGCGATAGGTGTCCTCGGCGAAGTCCTCGTGTCCGGGGGTGTCGAGGATGTTGATTTTGGTGCCCTGATACTCAAACTCCATCACGGAGGTGGCAACCGAAATACCCCTCTGTCGCTCAATCTCCATAAAGTCGGAGGTTGCGGTCTTTTTGATTTTGTTGCTCTTGACTGCGCCCGCCACGTGGATGGCACCACCGAAGAGGAGCAACTTCTCGGTGAGTGTGGTCTTACCCGCATCGGGGTGGGCGATAACGGCGAATGTTCGCCTACGCTGTATCTCTTCTTTTAGTGTCATATCTCTCTTAGCGAGTGCATATCGCGATATGCACTCTTAACGTTGTTGCTTTTTGACCGTCTTTTTTTCTAAGGGCCTTAGGGGCCTTAGGGAGTTTAGGGAATTTAGGGAGTTTAGGGAATAATTTTCCATTTTCAATTTTCCATTTTCAATTTTCCATTTTCAATTCTCCACCGGTGGGTAGTCCAGGGTGTAGTGCAGACCGACGCTCTCCTTCTGTGCTTGGGCCTGCTTGATGATGAGGTAGCCCACCTCTATAAGGTTGCGCAACTCGCACAGCCCCACGTTGATGCGGCTCTTTTGGTAGAGCTCCTCCGTCTCGCGATAGATGATTTCCATCCTACGGAGTGCCCTCTCCAAGCGGAGGTTACTGCGCACGATGCCCACGTAGTAACTCATAATCTGTTGCATCTCCTTGTAGTTCTGCGTGATGAGAATCATCTCCTCGGTGGCCACCATTCCGTCGTCGTTCCAGTCGGGCACTCGCTCCTCAAACTCCAACTCGGAGAGTCGGCCGATGGAGTGCTCGGCGGCCGCCTTGGCATAGACCACCGCCTCAATGAGCGAGTTGCTCGCAAGGCGGTTGGCTCCGTGGAGCCCCGTGCAACTACTCTCGCCCAGAGCATAGAGCCTGTGGATGGTGCTCTCACCGTTGAGGTCCACCTTCACGCCACCACAGCAGTAGTGGGCACCGGGGGTTACGGGTATCATATCCTTGGTGATGTCAATACCCAACGTGAGGCACTTTTGGTATATGTTGGGGAAACTGCGGATGGTCTCCTCGGCGGGCTTGTGCCTAACGTCGAGGTAGAGGTACTCCGCACCCGTAATCTTCATCTCGTGGTCCACACTGCGTGCCACCACATCCCTCGGAGCCAGCGAGCCCATCGGGTGGTATTTGTGCATAAACTCCTTTCCATTGGGCAGTTTGAGGATGGCACCATAGCCCCTCATCGCCTCCGTGATGAGGAATGCGGGCCTCTCGGTGGGGTTGTAGAGGGTGGTGGGGTGGAACTGGATGTATTGCATATTCTCAATGATACCCTTGGCCCTGTGGACCATTGCGATACCATCGCCCGTGGCAACCGAAGGGTTGGTTGTGGTGTGGTAGAGATTGCCCACGCCACCTGTACACACCACCGTAACCTTGGCCAAAATGGTAAACACCTCATCTTTCTTTATGTCAAGCACATAGGTACCATAGCACTCAATGTCGTCCATATGTCGATTGACCTCCCTGCCGAGGTGGTGCTGGGTGAGGATGTCCACAGCAAAGTGGTGCTCCAGCACGTCGATGTTGCGGTGTCGCTTGACGGCACTCACCAGCGCACGCTCAATCTCGGCACCCGTGAGGTCCTGATGGTGCAGGATGCGGTGCTCGGTGTGTCCGCCCTCGCGGTGGAGCGAGTAGCGGCCCTCGGGAGTTTTGTCGAACCGTGTGCCCCACTCAATGAGGTCTTTGATACCCTCGGGAGCACCCTCCACTACCTTCCTCACGGCAGCCTCATCGCACTTGCCTGCACCGCAGACAAGCGTGTCGTGGATGTGTTTTTCAAAGTTGTCGGGTGGGTAGGTAACACAGCAAATGCCACCTTGGGCGTAGTTGGTGTTGCACTCGTTCATCTCACCTTTGGTTACGATGGTAACGTGCCCTTTTTCGGCAGCTTTCAGTGCGTAACTCAGTCCAGCCACGCCACTACCGATGACCAGGAAATCGGTTTTTCTCTTCATTTTGTGTCACTAAATTTGCTCACACGTTGCAAAAGTACGAAAGAAATTGCTAATTTTATCCCCCTAAAGCGATTTTTATGACCACTTGGCAACGATACATAGACCGCTGGGCCTCCCACTTGACCTTCGAGAGGGGCCTTGCCGACAACTCCGTGGAGGCCTACACACACGACGTGGAGGCCTTTGTGGAGTGGTTGCAGGGAGTTTACCCCTCGGTGGAGGTGGCCGATGTGAGCGAGGAGATTGTGGGCGAATGGTTGGCCCACCTGGCCGGCACGATGCAGATGGCTCGCACCTCGCAGGCTCGTATGCTCTCGGCCCTCAAGTCGTTCTTCCGCCACCTCGTGTTCTGCGGCGTGTTGGAGGCATCCCCCTGTGCTCAGATACGCAACCCCAAGGAGCAACGTCTGCTACCCGACGTGCTCTCCGTGGAGGAGATTGATGCGGCAATAGCCACCATCGACCTCTCGGCCCCCGCAGGACACCGCGATAGGGCTATGTTGGAGATGCTCTACAGCTTGGGCTTGAGGGTGTCGGAACTAACGAGCCTCCGTTTTAGCGATGTGAACATCAAGGAGCAGGAGGTGAGCATCGTGGGTAAGGGTGGCAAGCAACGCCTTGTGCCAATGAGCCCCGAGGCCATCCGACAACTCAAACTCTACCTCTCCTGCCGTCCCACACCCGCCACTGCCGATGATAGCAACTACATATTCCTCAACCTGCGTGGTGGTCGCATAAGCCGTATGTCGGTCTTTAATGTTGTGAAAAAGGCCGTGGCCGATGCGGGCATACACAAAAACGTTAGCCCCCACACCCTGCGCCATAGTTTTGCCACCCACCTCTTGCAGGGCGGTGCCGATGTGCGCCAGGTGCAGGAACTCCTCGGCCACAGCAGCGTAACCACCACCGAGATTTACACGCATCTTGACAGAGAATACCTTCGCGCTTCCTTGGAGGAGTTTCTTCCGTTATGACGTCCAACGCCTAACGTCTTTCTTCTTAGGATTTTAGGGAGTGTAGGGAGTGTAGGGAGTGTAGAGAGTGTAGGGAGCTCTATCCCTAACCTCCCTAACTTCCCTAACTTCCCTTTCTGCTCTTTCTTGCCCTTTCCAAAACAGACGCCCCCGCTGCTGCGCAGCACCCCCTCTAACTCAGAGGGGGAC